>JACMNE010000074.1 GCA_014378715.1 Microbacteriaceae bacterium | reverse complement strand
GGAGTTCGTGAAGCTCGCCAGCGACTTCGACGCCACGGTGTCGGTGAACGGGGTGCACGCGAAGAGCCTGCTGCGGATCACGGCGCTCGGCCTCGGGCCCGGCCACGCCGACCAACTCGCGGCGAGCGGCCCGGAGGCGAACGCGGCGATCGCGGCGCTCGTGGGGCTCATCGAATCGGGATTCGGCGAGAAGCCGACGACGGCGTGACGGCCGTGTGGCGTGCCGTCGCCAACGGGGCGCGGTGCCCGTGCCTGAGCGGCGAGACCTACGGATCGTGCTGTGCGCCCTTCCATGCCGGGGCCGATCACGCGCCGACCGCGGAGCGACTGATGCGCTCGAGGTACAGCGCCTTCGTGGTGGGGGATGCCGACTACCTGCTGCGAACCTGGCATCCGTCGACCCGCCCGGGGGCCCTCGAGCTTGATCCGGAGCAGCGCTGGTATCGCCTCGAGATCCTGCGGACGGGGGACGGCGGACCGCTCGACCGCGAGGGGACCATCGAGTTCACGGCGCGGTCCCGGCTGGACGGCATGGCTGCCGAGCAGCACGAGGTGAGCCGTTTCGTGCGGGTCGACGGCCGGTGGAGCTACCTCGACGGCAGCTGACCCGTCGATGCACCGTCAAACCGACTGGATCGCGTCCTCCCAGTCGCCGAGTGCATCGTCGCTCGAGATTGCCGCGGCCATAGCCGCCCATTCGATCGTCACGCGGGAGTGCGCGGAAATGAGCTGGGTCACCTGGTGACCGTCATCGGCGTCGAACGTGACGAAGTCACCGCCGGCGTGCACGGCGCGCACGACCTTCTCCTTGAGCCGCGGGACGTCGGTGGCATGCACGAGGTAGGTCTGGGAGTTGATGATGACGCGGTGAGTGTCCATGTCTCTTCCTGAGGGTGAATCCAATATCGGGGTACAGACCGGGGGCGGGGGGCGAGCTGACTGCGTGCCCTCGATCATTCCCGAGATTTCGTCTATCGTAACGATACCGAGTGAATATGGGGTGTCCAGGGCCGCCGACTGGGGGATAGGGCGGGGTACGGCCAGCGGTCGGGGCGCTGGGAGGCGGTCAGGGCGGGCTGTGGCCGCAGGAGGCCGGGGTGACTGTCTTCGCGCCCTTCGCCGCCGACACCGACTACTTCGCGGCCGATCAGACGTTCCTGCTCAACCTGCGGGTCACCGGGTTGGACGCCATGGCCGAGGCACTGGAGGCCGCGGGGGTTCGGGTCGAACGCCGGGAGGAGGGGACCGGAACCGAGTACGGCACCTTCGCCAGCATTCACGATCCCGAGGGGCTGCCGATCGAACTGTGGGAGCCCCAGGCGGTGCCGGTCACCGGTGCCGGAACCGGGGGAACCGTGCCAGCCTGAAGGGGTGTGACCGCTGCGATATTCGATCAACGTCTCGCTCGACGGCTGCGTCGACCACACGGCCGGCGTCCCGGATGAGGAATCCCACACCCACGCGGCGCAGACCATCGCCCGCGCCGACGCGATCATCCTCGGTCGCACCTTCGAACTCATGGAGTTCTGGCGCACTGCCACCGACCTGCAGCCGGCCCCCGGCTGTTCGAGGGTCTCGCCGGGCCGCTCGACCTGCTGCACGTCGGCACCACGGAGTTCACCTCTGGGGTGCGGGCCGAACACTACGTCCCTCGCGACACGAATCCCCATTACTTGACATAATGAACATTATCAGCGGTTGGGGATCCTGCCGGAGAGGGGCTCTCAGCCGCGGGCGAGCATCACACCGATCGCCTCGACGGCCAGCGCGTGGTCGTCGGCCTGCGCGAGCCCGGATACCGTGACGGTGCCGACCACCCCGACGCCCACGACGGTGATCGGAAAACCGCCGCCGTGCCCGGCGAACCGCAGCGAATCGATCCACGGACGATCCTCGAACGGATGGCCCTCGGCCTTCGCCCGCAGCCCGACCAGGTACGAGCTCTCGCCGAACTCCCGCACCGTGCGGGTCTTCCGGGCGATCCAGACGTCGTTGTGCGCCGCCGTGCCGGCCATCGCCGCGTGGAACAGCTGCTGTTCGCCGCGCGTGATGTCGATCGTGACCGGCAGGTCGCGGTCCCGCGCGAGCCGCATCAGCACCGCGCCGAGCTCGAGGGCGTCGGTGTTGGTGAAGTGCGTCCAGACGAGCTCGAGTTCCTGGAGTTCGATCGAGCGGATGATGTCGTCCATGGTGATCCTATTCTGAGAGTTTGCTGGGAAACACGAAGCGGGCGACGAGTGCGGGCAGATCGGCCGGGTCGAGCCGGTCCGCGGTGGCCCGGAGCTCGCCGAGGGTCCACCAGCGGTGCTCGAGTACGTCGATGTGCTCCTCCGGCGTCCAGTTCTCGCTCGACGGGGTGAAGCAGGCGGTGTGGAGCAGGAAGTACTCGGCGTGGCCGGTGTCATGGTCACCCCCGGCGTAGTCCACCGCAAAGTCGAGGGTGTACACAGGCTCGCCCAGGTCGTCGACGATGCGTCCCGTCTCCTCGAACAGCTCCCGGCAGGCGGCGTCGTGGTGCGACTCCCCCGGCTCGACCCCACCGCCCGGGGTGATCCAGCGGGTCTGCTGCGCGGGAACCGACCCCTGGGTGAGGAACAGCAGCACCCGGTCGTCGTCATCGATCACGAGGATGCGCGAGGTCAGGCGGTGACGGTCGATCATGACTGCTCCAGGTGTCCCGGGCCCCCCGCGACCGGCAGGTGCCGGTCCCACCAAGCAAGGATGGCAGTGAATCGCTGCACCCGGTGGCGGGGCCGGCCGCTGCGGCTCAGTTCGTGGTTCTCTCCCGGAAAGACGAGCAGCTCGGCGTCCACCCCGTGGTGGAGGAGCGCTGCGTAGTAGCGCTCGCCCTGCTCGAGAGGGCAGCGCAGGTCGTCGGCGGAGTGGATGACGAGGGTGGGTGTCGTCACCCGTCCCACCTTGGCCTGCGGGCTCTGCGCCGCGACCCGTTCCGGGTCGGACCCGGTGTACTCGCCGCCGAAGAAGGAGCCGATGTCGGAGGTCCCGACGAAGGTCACCGGGTCGAGGAAGCCGCGCTCCACGATCGCCCCGGTGAACCGGTGGTCGTGGGCGACCGCCCAGGCGGTGAGGTAGCCGCCGTAGGAGCCGCCCATTATGCCGACCCGATGTCCGTCGAGCGCGTCGGTCGCCGCGACGGCCCCGTCGAGGAAGTCGAGAACGTCGCCGAGGTCGTCGGTGCCCATCCGCCCGCGGATGGCCCGCGCGTGCGCCTCGCCGTAGCCGGCGGCGCCACGTGGATTGCAGAGCAGCACCGCGTAGCCCGCGGCCGCGTACACCTGCGCCTCGTCGAACAGCGAGACGGAGAACTGCGCGAAAGGCCCGCCGTGGATGACCAGCAGCACGGGGTGGGGACCGGCGCCCCGCGGCGCGACGACCCAGCCGTGCACCGGGTGTCCGTCGCGGGCGGTGATCGTGAGCTCCGTTGCGGGCAGCGGGTCGGCCTCGCCCGACCAGTCGGTGAGCGGATGGACCGCTCCCGCATCCACGACGCCCGCCTCGCCGTGTGTGGCCGGCCCCGTGAACGTGGCCACAGTCGCGCCGCCCGCCCGGTCGTGGCCGGTGATCTCGAACTCCCCGGAGGAGAGGACCGTGGTGACGCCGTGGCGGTCGACCTCGAGCAGGTCCACCCGTCCCGCCCGACGGTCCTGCACGAGGGCGGTGCTCGCGGTGACCGTGAGCTGGCTGGCCGGCTCGCCGAGGTCGACGGTCGCCGGGTCGGTGAGCCGGCGCGGCGTCGCGCCCGGTGCGGCCTCGAGCAGGTAGAGAGCGGTGCCGCGCCCGACGAAGTCGACGGCTGTCGGTCCGAGGTCGTTCGCCAGGAAGTAGAGGACGCCGTCGGCGGCGAAGCCGAGGGCCGTGATGCCGAATGCGGTCGGGGCAACGTCGACGAGCATCTCCGGCGCGGCGGCGACAGCGGCCGGATCGGCAGTCGGGCGGACCAGGACGGTGGCGATCGAGGCGGCGAGGTCGGTGTCACGCGAGGCGTGCCTGGCCGCGACGACGGCGATGCGGGTCCCGTCCGGGGTGAAGGCGATCGCCGTGTGGTCGACGTCGCCGCGGGTGAGTTGGTAGGCCACCGGCACGGTGGACGGGTCTGGCGCCACGGGGCCACCCAGCGGACCGGCGACCGGCGCCGCGGGGTAGGCGGGCTCGCCGCCCAGGTCGGGCACGGCCACGATGAACACATGGGAGCGCCGATCGGTGGTGTAGCCGATCCCGTTCGAGCGGTACTTGAGGGTGGTGAACCGGCGGGGTGGCTCCGCCCCGGCGCCGAGCCCCTCGACCGTGCCGTAGCGGCCGTGCTCCGGAACTCGCGCGAGGAACGCGATCGAGGCAGAGTCGGGCGACCAGCGGAACTGGCCCACCCCGAGCGGGGCGGCCGTGACGATCAGGCACTCTCCCCCGTCGGCGTCCATCACGGCCAACTGCGGGCGGTCATCGACCTGGCGCAGGAACGCGAGGGTCGACCCGTCCGGTGAGAACTGCGGTGCGGTGTCCAGAGTGCCCCGCGACATCCGCTTCGACAGGGAGCCATCGAGCTGGACGCTCCATAGCTGTCCGACGTAGCGGTCCGCGACGAGGTCAGGGCGCTGCACGGAGACCACAAGACGCGAGGCGTCCGGGTGCAGGGTGGGGGGCGAGACGGACAGGATTGAGGAGATCTCGAAGGGTTTCATCCCTCCCCATCGTACGGAGGCCATCGCACCGAGGGACCCCCCGGCGGGTCAGCCGGCGACGAACCCCGCGACGTCGCCGACGTAGCGGGTATGGTCGGCCGGCACCGGTTCGACCGCCGCGAGGGCGATCTCAGCCGCGAACTCACCGACGTTGTAGAGGCGGCCGGCGGCGTCCTTGCGGGCGCCGATCGCCCCCGGGTTGGCCCGCTCGAGCAGGGTCGCCGTGATGGTGCCCTCGATCATGTCGCCGGAGACCACGACGAAGCCGACGCCGGCGGCCTCCAGTCGCGGGATCATCGCCCGCAGCGCGTCCTCGCCCGCCCGCTTGCTCAGGGCGACCTGGAGATACTCGGGCATGGTCGGCGTGGTGGCGATGAAGTGCGCCTGGTGGCTGGTGACGAAGACCACGCGCCCGCCGGGGGCCAGGAGGTGCATGGCGGCCTCGAGGAGGTCGACCTGCGCGTCCCGGTTGAGGCGCATCGCGTAATCCTCACTCATCCCCGATTCCATGCCGCCCGAGGCGTTCATCACGAGGATGTCGAGTCCGCCCCAGTTCTCCTGGATGGTTCCGAAGAGGGAGGCGACGGAGTCCGCGTCGGTGAGGTCGGCACCGATCGCGATCGCCTCGCCGCCCCCGGCCTCGATGGTGGCGACGAGCTTGAGCGCCCGCGCCTCCTTGTTGCGGAAGTTGACGACGACCCGCGCTCCGGCCTCGGCGAGGTAGCGCACCGTGTCGGCGCCGATGCCGCGGGACGAGCCGGTCACGAGAACACGGCGGCCGACCAGGGACCCCGCCTCCAGGGGATTGAGGGAATCGGGTCGGGCGGGGTTCGTAGGGATGCTCACGGAACCCGAGACTATCAAGTGGCCAGGGGCGGTGCTCGGCTGGGGGTGGTAGCTTCAGAAATGACCCCCATGGAAGGTGGCTCATGGTCGACCTGACGAACTACCTGTGGATCGCCTGGCTCGTCATCGTCTTCGTCTGCGTGATCATCGAACTGCTATCGCTCGAGTTCACCTTTCTCATGCTGGCCGTCGGCAGCCTCGGCGGCCTGGGCGCCGAACTGCTCGGCTGGCCCTGGTGGGCGCAGATCATCGTCGCCGCCCTGCTCTCCGTGCTGCTGGTTCTCACCATCCGCCCGATCCTGCTCCGCACCCTCCGCAAGGACGGCGATCCGACCCCGAGCAACATCGCCGCGCTCATCGGCCTCGGCGGCAGGGTGCTGGCGCCGATCGGCGAGAACGGTGGCCTCGTCAAGCTCGCCAACGGCGAGACCTGGACCGCCCGGCTCGCGGCAGGAATGCCTTCCCTCGTGATCGCCCTCGGGGAACAGGTGACCGTCGTCGCGATCGACGGCTCGACTGCCGTCATCGCCCCCTCTGAGAGGAACATCGTCTAATGATCAACCCAGGAGCCTTCGTCGGCCAGCTGTTCGTGATCGCCCTTGTCATCGTCATCGTGGTGTTCGTGATCATCGTGCTCGCCCGCGCGATCCGGATCATCCCGCAGGCGTCCAACGGCGTCGTCGAACGTCTCGGCAAGTACCACAAGACCCTCCAACCCGGGCTCAACATCCTGGTGCCATTCATCGACCGCGTGCGCCCGCTGCTCGACATGCGCGAGCAGGTCGTGTCATTCCCGCCGCAGCCGGTCATCACCGAGGACAACCTCGTGGTGTCCATCGACACAGTCGTCTACTTCCAGGTGACGGATGCCCGAGCTGCGACCTATGAGATCAACAACTACCTCGGGGCGGTCGAGCAGCTCACCACCACCACCCTCCGCAACGTCGTCGGCGGGCTGAATCTCGAGGAGGCCCTCACCAGCCGCGACAACATCAACAGCCAGCTGCGCATCGTGCTCGACGAGGCGACCGGCAAGTGGGGCATCCGCGTCGGCCGGGTCGAGCTCAAGGCCATCGAGCCGCCGCTCTCGATCCAGGACTCGATGGAGAAGCAGATGCGCGCCGAGCGCGACAAACGCGCCCTGATCCTCACCGCGGAGGGCACCAAGCAGTCCGCGA
This sequence comes from Microbacteriaceae bacterium, assembly GCA_014378715.1. Taxonomy (GTDB): domain Bacteria; phylum Actinomycetota; class Actinomycetes; order Actinomycetales; family Microbacteriaceae; genus Marisediminicola. The sequence continues at coordinate 19,375 of JACMNE010000074.1, read as the reverse complement.
TCCTCACCGCGGAGGGCGCCCGCCAGGCCGCGATCCTGAACGCGGAGGGAGCGGCGCAGGCCGCTGTGCTCCGGGCGAAGGGCGAGGCCGAGGCCATCACCACGGTCTTCTCCGCCATCCACGCCGGCAACCCCGACGGCCCGCTGCTCGCCTACCAGTACCTGCAGACGCTCCCCAAGATCGCGGAGGGCCAGGCCAACAAGCTCTGGATCATCCCGTCCGAGCTCACCGAGGCCCTCAAGACCGTCGGACGCGGCTTCGGCGGCGCGTCGAGCCCTCTCGCGGAAGCCGCCGCTGCAACCACACTCGACCCGGCTACATTCGACCCGGCTACATTCGACCCGGCTACATTCGACCCGGCCACATTCGACCCGGCCGCGTTCGACGCCCCGGCGAGCAACCACCCGCCGGTGCCGCCGGTGCCGCCCGCCTCGCCCGCCCTGCCCGACCCCACCCCGCAGGTCACCGAGCCCTAGCCGCCAGCCGGAACCCCCGAGCCGCGACCCCGGAGCCCCGTGATCTCCAGGTACTTTGCTGCACCGACACCGCGGATCATCGCCCACCGCGGCGGGCTGATCCCCGCGGCCGGCAGCGACGACCCGGCGACCGCCGAGCCAGAGAACACGCTGGCCGCCTTCGGCCGTGCCGCCGCGCTCGGACTCACCCACGTCGAGACCGACGTGCACGCGAGCCGCGACGGCGTCGCCGTGATCAGCCACGACTCCGACCTCGTGCGCCTGGCCGGCCGCCCCGACCGCATCGGCTCCCTCACCCTCGCCGAGCTCGAGGCCGTCGACCTGGGCAGGGGGTCTTCCTACACCTCCCTGGCCGCCGCACTCGACGCCTTCCCCGGCCTGCACGTCAACATCGACATCAAAGCGGATGCCGCGGCGACAGCCACCGCGCACGCGGTGCGGTCGACGGCATCCGCCGACCGGGTGCTCGTGACCTCATTCAGCGCGCAGCGCAGGCGGCGCGCGGTGCGCGAGATGCCGGGGGTCGCGACATCCGCTTCGAGCGCCGAGATCGCGGGCGCCGTTCTGGCGATGAATGTGGCGCGGTCGCCAGCCCTGTTCCGCTCCGCACTCCGCCTGGTCGACGCTGTGCAGATCCCCGAGCACTGGCACGGGGTGATGATCCTCACACCTCGGCTCATCAACGCGTGTCACTCGGTCGGTGTCGAAGTGCACGTCTGGACCGTGAACGAGCCGGTCGACATGCTCAGGCTTCTGCGGCTGGGAGTGGACGGACTGGTCACCGACCGTCCCGATCTGGCCCTATGGACACTCGAATCGGGGGACGAACGGCCTGTCGACGAGCCCTCCCCATGACCCGGCAATAGTCTGGGAAACCTCTGGGTTTGCGGGGATCGGGTATGGATTAGGCCATCCTCGGGGTTGACACAGAGACAGCGAGAAAGGGGCCACAAAATGGCAGATCGCAGTTTGCGCGGAATGAGACTCGGATCACAGAGTCTCCAGAGTGAAGAAGGCGTCACCTTCTCCCCGAGGATCACCAGCACGTACCAAATGGCCGACGGTGCAACGTTCGAGGTCACCTTCTCAGCCGACGCCGAGATTCCCCAGATGTGGGAGTCTCCAAAGTCGGGCCAGGAGGGAATTCTCCTCACCGCCGATGGAAAACCCGTCGTCATCGAGGCCAGCGACACCAAGGTTCCCCGCACGCATTGGGACATGCTCCTCGAACGCCGCACCCGCGGCGAACTCGAGGAGCTCCTCAACGAGCGGCTCGACTACCTGCGTGCCCGCAAGGGTCAGAAGGTCGGAGCCTGACCGACCGGAGCGATCCGGCGGACGTCCCCGTCAACGCCCCCCAGCGCTCACGCGCTGGGGGGCGTTTCTGGTGAGGCCCCAGACGGTGACCCGCCAGAGCGCCTCGACCACGATGCCGACATGCATTTTCGAGGTGCCGAGCGTGCGCTCGACGAACGTGATCGGGTGCTCGACCACGGTCAGGCCCGCCCGTTCGAGCCGCCAGGCGAGCTCGACCTGGAAGCAGTACCCCTGCGACGACACGGATGCGCGGCGCTCGGGCGTCAGGGCGCTCGTGCGGTAGACCCGGAAACCGGAGGTGAGGTCGTGCACCTTCGAGCCGAGCACGATGCGCGAGTAGGCGTTGCCCCCTCGGGAGATGACCTGGCGGATCCACGGCCAGTTGCGCACCTGGCCGCCCGGGATCCAGCGGGAGCCGATCACGAGGTCCACTCCCCCGCGCGCCAGCTCGATCATCGCGGGCAGGGAGGCCGGGTTGTGGGAGCCGTCGGCGTCGATCTCGATCACGTAGTCGTAGCCGGAATCGATGGCATGGGCGAAGCCGGCGAGATAGGCGGCCCCGAGACCGTCCTTCTCGGTGCGGTGCAGCACGGCGACCCCGGCGTCGTCGGTGGCGAGGCGCTCGGCGAACTCCCCCGTGCCGTCAGGGCTCGAGTCGTCGACGATGAGCACGTCCGCCGCTGGAACGGCCTGGCGGATGCGGCCGAGGATGCTCTCGAGGTTCTCGATCTCGTTGAACGTCGGGAGAACGATGAGGGTGTCAGCCATGGGAGCCTCGTCTGCTAAGGGTGAGAAGTCCGGCGACCAGGAGGCCGCCGAGTCCGAATCCCGAGACCGCCCATTCGATAGCGAGCCCCGCCGAGGAGGCGAGGGTCGTGGTCGAGCTGAGCGGCACATCCGCGACCATCGAGCCGGCCGTGAAGGTGGGGAGCCGGTCGATAGTACCCCCGTCAGGCCCGATAATTGCTGAGGTTCCCACAGTCGAGGTGTTGACCACACTGCGGCCCGTTTCCACTGCCCTCAGCCTGGCGATCGCGAGCTGTTGGACGCTCTCGTCTGTGCGGCCGAAGTCGGCATTGTTGGTCGGAGCGATGATGACATCCGCTCCCCCGTCGACCATCTGGCGCAGCAGCGCATCGTCGACGATGTCGAAGCAGATCGCCAACCCCGTCTGCACCCCGCCCACGTCGAACAGGTTGTCGCGTTGCCCGATCGTGTAGTCGCGCGGGATCATCGACAGCAGGTCGGGGGCGAGCGGGAACCAGAAGTCCCGGTCGGGAATGTACTCGGCGAAGGGCACCGGGTGTAGCTTGTCGTACTGGTCGAGCGACCCGCCGTCCTCCCAGAGCAGCAGGCTGTTGAAGAACTCCGACTCCGAGACGGTGATCGTTCCGGTGACCACCGGGGCCCCCATCCTCGTGGACACCTCGTCGAGCACTGCGGCCGACTCGGCAGAGCGCAGTGGGTCGAGATCGGCGGCGTTTTCCGGCCAGACGACGAGGTCGACATCCTGCCCGAACAGCGGCTCGGTCGCCGCCAGGTGGTCACGCAGGATCTGCCCCGGCACGTACTCCGAGAAGAGCCCGGCGTTCGAGTTGCCCTGCACAGCCGCGACGCGCATGGTGCCGGTCACCACGACCGGGAACGCGGGAACGGCCACGAGTGCGACGAGGAGCGCGACCGGGGCCACGCTCCGCAGGACTCGTGCCACCGGCATCCGCTTCGTGATGGTGCCCCTGATGTCCCTGGCCAGCGGATGTTGCGGGCCGCGGAGAGCCTGCACGATGAGGGCGGCTACGACGGCGATGAGGAAGCTGAGCCCCGAGACGCCGACCCAGGCCACCACCGGTGTGAGGGGGCTCTCGGACTGGGAGAAGGCGAGCCGGCCCCAGGAGAAGCCCCCGTATGGCCAGGTGCTGGTGACGGCCTCGCGGAGGGTCCAGAGGCCGGCGACGATGAGCGGCAGGACCAGGCCATGGCCGAGGGCACCGGGGAACGCCCGGTCGCCGAATCGCCAGGCGAGGGAGATGAGCGCGCAGCCGATCGCGAAGAACACGGTCTCGAGCCCGGCGAGGGCGATCCACGGTGCCGGCCCGAGATACACGGTGATCCAGAAGATGTGGGTGCCCCAGAACGCGAAGCCGGCGACACCGCCGACGAGGAGGGAGCCCCAGACCCGGCGCCCGGCGAGGGCCAGGAGGATCAGGGGGGTGCCAACGAAGATGAGCGGCCACCAGCCGAGGCCGGGGAACGCGGCGGCGTTGAGTCCCCCACCGACCGCACCGACGACCACGGAGAGCCAGAGCGACAGGGCTCGTCTGTCGCCGAGGAGGCCGGGGCTCTGGCGGGGGCGCGTACTCATCCGGTCCAGCCTAGGGGGCACATCCGGGCGCTCAGGCGACGCTGCTGTAGGCGACGATGCCGCGGCGGATCAGGTCGAGGGCCTTGCGGGCGCGCGGGCCGACCGGGGAGTCGGCGACCATCGACAGCTGGTCGAGGAGGTCGATCGTCTGCTTGGTCAGCCGCACGAAGTCGCCGGCGGCGAGCTCGGTGTCCTTGAGCACGGAGTCGAGGCTCGCCCCCTGCGCCCAGCGGTTCATCGCAAGAGACAGCCCGGTCGACACAGGGTTGCTGCCTGGGAGCTTGTTCTCGCGTTCGAGGTCGTCGAGGTTGCTCCACAGGTCGGTGGTGGTCTCGAGGGCGGGCCGGAATGCGCCCTTGGGCAGGTAGCGGTCGCTGACCGGCCCCTCATCACGCCTGGGCTCATAGATGAGGGCGGCGGCCATCGCGGCGAGGGCGGCCGGGTCGAGGTCGTTCCAGACCCCACGGCGCAGGCACTCTGCGATCAACAGGTCGCGCTCCCCGTAGATGCGGCGGAGGATGCGCCCGCCCTCGGCGAGACTGACGGCTCCGTGCTCGTCGCGTTCGAGGTAGCCGAGCGTCGTCAGCACGTCGGTGACGCGGTCGAAGACCTTCGCGACCGCGCCGGTGCGCGTGCGGATCTGCCTGGTGAGGTCGTCGGTCTGCTTCTTCAGCCGCCACCAGCGCTCCGCCCAGCGTGAGTGCGCCTCCCGGTCGGCGCAGCTGTGGCAGGGATGCTGGCGCAGGTGCCTGCGGAGGGCGGTGAGCTGGTGTTGGCGCTTCTCCCGTTCGGTGCGACTCGGCGCATCGCCGCGAGCCGAGCTCTTGCGCTCGAGGTCGGTGAGCTCGCGGCGGATGCCGGAGTACTCGACGAAGTCGCCGAGATGGCATGTCATCGCCTCCGCGTAGCCGTCGAGCGACTCCTGCTGGCTGCGCACCTTGCGGGCGAGGTCGACGACGGCGCGGTCGGCCTGGAACTGGGCGAAGGACGACTCGAGGATGTCGCGGGTGCGCTGGCGCCCGAACTGCTCGATGAGGTTGACGGCCATGTTGTAGGTGGGCCGGAAGCTCGAATTGAGCGGGTAGGTGCGCTTGGAGGCGAGGGCGGCGACGGCCTGCGGGTCGAGGGTCTCCTGCCACTGGATGACGCTGTGGCCCTCCACGTCGATGCCCCGGCGTCCGGCCCGGCCGGTGAGCTGGGTGTACTCGCCCGGGGTGATCGGCACCCTCGCCTCGCCGTTGAACTTCTCCAGCTTCTCGAGCACGACCGTGCGCGCCGGCATGTTGATGCCGAGGGCCAGGGTCTCGGTGGCGAAGACGACGCGCACGAGCTTGCGGCGGTAGAGCTCCTCGACGACCTCCTTGAACGCGGGCAGCATGCCGGCGTGATGCGCGGCGACACCGCGCTCGAGTCCCTCGAGCCATTCCCAGTAGCCCAGGACGGCGAGGTCCTCGTCGAGCAGGGTGCGGCAGCGGTCCTCGACGATCGCGCGGATCTCGTCCCGTTCCCACTGGGTCGTCAGGCGCACGCCGGCCCGCAGCACCTGGGCCACCGCCTGGTCGCAGCCGACCCGGCTGAAGATGAAGAAGATGGCGGGCAGCAGGTTGCGGGACTCGAGCAGCTCGATGACCGCCGCCCGGTTCATCCGTACGTCGTCCGGGCGCCCGCCCCTGGGGTGGCGCCGGCCGGTGTCCTTCTGCTGGCGGGACCCGGGAAGGCGCCCGGAGTACCTGGCCATCTGCACCAGCTCGGGGTTGACCCTGGTCGAGGCGGTGAGGGTCGTCGCCCCCGCCGTGTCGAACAGGTCGACGAGCTTGGTGCGCATGAGGATGTGCTGGTCGAGCGGCACGGGGCGCTCCTCGGACACGATCACCTCGGTGTCGCCGCGCACGGCCTGCAGCCAGTCGCCGAACTCCTCGGCGTTCGACACGGTCGCGCTGAGCGAGACCAGGCGCACCGGCTCCGGCAGGTGGATGATGACCTCCTCCCAGACGGCTCCGCGGAACCGGTCGGCAAGATAGTGCACCTCGTCCATGATCACAAACGCAAGGTCGGTGAGCAGGTCGGAGTCGGCGTAGAGCATGTTGCGGAGCACCTCGGTGGTCATCACGACGATGCGCGCGCCGGAGTTGATATTCGTGTCTCCGGTAAGGAGCCCGACCTCGCTCGCTCCGTACTCGGCGACGAACTCCTGGAACTTCTGGTTGCTCAGTGCCTTCATCGGGGCCGTGTAGAAGACCTTGGCCCGGGGCTCCTGCATGGCGAGGTACACCGCGAACTCGGCCACGATGGTCTTCCCCGCCCCGGTTGGCGCGGCGACGAGCACGCTGTTCCCGTGCTCGAGGGCGATGCACGACTCCCGCTGGAACGGGTCGAGGTCGAACTTCTGTCGGGCCTGGAAGGCGGTGAGGCGAGGCACTTCGCGGCGAGCGGTCGATGCGGCGAACCGCTCGGCCGGGGAGAGTTGGTCGATCATGCTGGTGGGGTGCCCATTTCGTCGGCGAGGAGCCTGCTGGCGCGTTTTGCCGCGACCCTGTCGTGCCAGAACGCGATCCCGACGGCGCCGAAGTACAGCGCGATCATGGGGATGGCGAGGAGAAACATCGAGAAGATGTCGGCCGCCGGGGTGGCGATCGCGCAGAAGACCGTGATGAGCAAGATGGCGATGCGCCAGGACTTGAGGATCGACTTCGCCGAGATGACCCCCATGAAGTTCAGGAGCACCACGAACACCGGAAGGACGAAGGCGACGCCGACTGCCACCACCAGCTTGAGGGCGAAGTCCACGTAGTACTTCGCGTTGAACAGCGAGGTGTCCTCGGGCGGGGAGAACCCGACCAGCACCTCGACGATGTGCGGGAAGACGAAGAATCCGCTCGCGCAGCCGGCGATGAACAGGGGCACGGCGGAGAAGAAGAATCCGAAGGTGTAGCGCTTCTCCTTGCGGGTCAGCGCGGGGGTGATGTAGGCGAAGATCTGGTACAGCCAGACGGGGCTCGCGATGACGATGCCCACGTAGATGGCGATCTGCATCTGGAGATCGAACGCGCCGGTGATCGAGTCGTAGTTCAGGCTCGCGTTGCGGGACTGTGCGATCTCCACGATCGGCACCCTGAGAGCGTCGAGCACGAACTTGGCGAGGATGAACCCCGCGATCGCGCCCACAACGATACTGATCGCCGCCCGGAACAACCGCTTGCGCAGTTCGATGAGGTGCTCGGCGAACGACATCTTGCCGCCGTCGCCCGTTCGGGCGCCGGTTCGCCTCGCCATGGTGGTTATGGCTTCAGATGAGTTTCGGTGGAGCCGGCCTGCGGGCTCGCGGGGGCGGTGCCGGTCGGAGGAGCTGTCTGCGCCCCTGGCTGCGGCGCGGGGACCTCGTCCTCGGCCGCGCCGCTCTTCATCTCACTCTTGAAGATCTTCATCGACTGGCCGACGCTCTTGGCGAGGGCGGGAAGTTTGGCCGCACCGAAGAGCAGCACGACGACCACGAGGATGACGAGTGCGTGCCATCCGGTCAGGTTCTGGAAGATTCCCATTGTCATGTCCTCGTATTCGCTCGTGGGCCGGTCAGGTTCATTTTACCCCGCCGACCCGTGAGTTGCGGCGACACGGCTCCAACGCCCACTGGCCGTTCAGGATGGGTCGTCACGAGCCGTACCTGGCGGCGCCGGCGGCGGCCCACTCGGCGACGACCCGGCGCGCCTCCGGCGGGGCGACGACCGTGACGACACCCGGCAAAGAGGCCACCAGGCGCTTCAGCGCATGGAAGTGCGAGACCCGCACCGTCGTCCGGTGCCGACCGTCGTCACCAAGGGCACCGGCACCCGCGTCGAGGTAATCGCCGAGGAGTGCTGCGGCGGCCGGGGTGAGATCGAGGGTGACGAGCAGGTCGGCTGAGGATCCGGTGAACAGCTCGTCCGGCAGGGTGATGTCGCCGGCTTGGTGGATGATCGGCTCAGAGGTCACCGCGATGTGGGAGATCCGGTCGAGGCGGAAGGTGCGCACCGCCTCGCGAAGGTGGCACCAGCCGCGCAGGTACCAGTCGGTGTCGACAGACTCGATGCGCAGCGGGTCGACGAGCCGGCTCTCCCGTTCGCCAGCCGCATTGACGTACTCGAACTCGAGCTGCACCCCGAAAGCGACGGCAGAGCGGATGGTCGCGACCGTGCTGTTCGCCGCGGACTCCTGTACGGCGACCTCGCTCGGACGCTTCGATGCACCCCGCGCGAGCTTCGCCATCAGGGAGTCGATCGCGCCGCGGTCGGAGTTCTCTGGCAGCGCCGACAGGTACTGCAGGCCGGCGATGAGGGCGGCGGCCTCCCGGCCGGAGAAGCGGGGTGTCTCGTCGATGGCCACGAGGTTGGTGAGCACGATCTCGTCGTGGTCCTCGAAGCGGTCCCACGCGATGTCGAACAGGTCGCCGTGCTGGTATTGGGCCGTCTCCCCTGGAATGCCGGAGACGGAGATCAGCAGCACGGCGTCGCGGGTCTGCTGCGCTGGCACACCGAAGTGCACGGCGGTCTCGGTGACGCTGACCTCGGCTCGGTCGATGAGCCAGGGCACCAGCGAGAGCAGGAAGGCGAGCTTGTCGGCCGCGTGCGGCACCGGGTCAGCCATGGTGTGCTCCCTGATGGGGCGCGTGGTCGCGCGCATGGTCGATCGCGTTGTCGACGGCGTGGTCGACGGCGACGGCCTCGAGGCGCGACCGGACGGCGTCACGAAGCTCTGCCGGGGCCAGCACAAGCACCTCGGGACCGAAGGCGGCGAGCTCGTCGGCGACGATGTTGAGGTCGGAGTAGTGCAGCTCGAGCGTCCCGGAGGCGCTTCGGATACTTCCTGGGCGGGCGGAGAGGCGGGAGTCCGCGTCGGACTCCGGTTCGACCTCGACGGCGGCGGCGTGGGCGACCCAGACCTCGTCGAGCCCCCGGAGGGCGACCGCCGAGTGGTCCCCCTCCGGCGGCGCCTGGGTCCTGCCGGTAGGGGCCACCCGGCTCACGATGCGGCGGAGCAGGAAGGTCTTGCGGGCCCCGGAGTCGGTCTCGATCGCGCTGAGATGCCACCTGCCCTGGTGCTGGACAAGCGCGAGCGGGACCACGGTGCGCACCCGTGCATCTGTCTCTCCCGGCTTCAGGTAGGAGAACCGCACGATGCTCTGCTTCTCGAGGGCGGAGCTCAACGGGTCGAATGCGGCATCGCGCACCCGCAATCGGGGTGCATACCCCAGCACCGGCACCTCGGCGGCTCCGCCGAGGGACCGCAGCTTGAGCAGGGCGCGCTTCGACTCGCTCGACAGCGACCCCTCGCGCCAGACGACGGCCGCGAGGGAGAGCAGTGCCGACTCCTCGGCCGAGAACTTCACATCCGCCGGCAGCTCGTAGCTCCCCCGCGGGATGCGGTAGCGCAGGCTCTGGTTGCTCCCGGGAGAGTCCTCGTCCTGCATCACCTCGAGGGGGACCCCCAGGTCGCGGATGTCGTCCTTGTCGCGCTCGAACTGCCGCTCGAGGTTGGTGTTGTCCCCCCGTACCGAGAACCTCTGCCGGTATCCCTGCACCGTCGAGAGGATATCGGCCTTGGTCAGTCCGCCGTCGCTGGCGAGCAGGGCCAGCACCAGGCTGAAGAGTCGTTCCTCGACGGGAACCCGGGGCGCGGGTGGCGGCACGTCACTCATCCTTGCGGTTCGGGGCGCCGTCGCCGGCACTGGGCGGCTAGTTGACAGTTCCGAGGATATCCACAACGTAGACGAGAGTCGCGGCGGGGGCGCCGTCGGAGGTGGTGGCGAGGGAGGCGGGGACCACCGCGAGCACGCGCGAGCCGACCTTCTCCCCCGTGATGGCCTGCTTGAGGCCCTCGCTCACGGTCGTTGCGGAGAGATCGATGATGCTGGTGCTGCCGGTCGACCAGGTCGACTGGCTGAGGGTCTTGGTGTCCCAGTTGACCGCGGTCACCTTGGCCACCACAAGGTCGTCCGCCGCGATCTCGGCACCGGTGCCGCGCTGGAGGAGCGACTGGCGGTAGTCGGTGGGCACCGGTCCGCTCGGGAGGGTGATGCCGGGGGTCCCATCGGGGGCGGAGACGACGCTCGGCATGCCGGGAACGGGAAGCTCGTCGGCTCCGTCGGCGCGGGCGGGGAAGGACTTGAGGAGGTCGACGACATAGACGACGGAGTCGGTCGAGGTCGCCTCGCCACCGGCCGAGTTCGCGGCGGCGGGGGCGACGACGGCGACACGGGACCCGACGGTCGCGCATTCGAGTGCCGTGCCGAGTGCTGGCAGTCCGGAGTCGCCGACCGTGAACAGGCTTCCGCCCGCGGTCGCATATGCGGTCTGCTGCAGCACGGAGCCGTCGGTGCCGTTGAGGATCGTGGCCTCAAGGATCACCGGCTGGCCGGGGCCCAGGGCAGCACCGTCTCCCGCGGTGATCGTGGACCGCTCGATGCCCGCGGTGATCAAGGGCTCGGGGAAGGTCACCGTGGGTGCCGCGCCGATATCTCCCGACGCCTGGACGGTCTTCGACGCATTGCCCGCGTTGACGCCCGTCTCGCAGGTGTCGGTCGACGGTGCGGTGGAGCAGGCGGTGATGGCAGCCAGTACGCTGGCGGCCACGACTAGCGCGGAAAATCTGCGCACGGAATCCTCATTTCGGCGGGGGTGCAAGGGTCACAATTCTAGGGGGGCCCGGTCGAGGTTCCCCGCAGGGTCCGGGTCGATCGGCTGCGTGACATCCGCTTCGGCACTGATCGCGAACTCCGCCCCGGCCTGGGCGGCGCGCGCGGCCTTCCGCAGACGCTTGTCCGTCGCGGTGCGCTCGCCGAGCGACCCGGGGGTCCACGCCTCCACGTCCTCGGCGGCGAAATCTGTCTTCGATGCGCGACGCTTGAGCGCCGGCAGAATGGCACCCGGCGCGAGGCGGCGGGCGCTCATCAGGAATCCCGTGTGCGCGATCATCCGGTGGTCGGGGCGTACGGCGAGGCCCTCGACATGCCAGCCGCGCACCATCGTCTCCGAGGAGTCGGGGTCGGTGAAGCAGCCTGAGCGGCGGATGGCCTCGGCGACGCGGGACAGCTGGGTGACGGTCGCGATGTAGCAGACCAGCACCCCACCGGGGGTGAGGGCCTCTGCGACCTCGTCGATGCACTCCCAAGGGGCGAGCATGTCGAGCACCACGCGGTCGATGGTGCCGGGCTGCGCGACGGACGGCAGCTCCTCCACGAGGTCGCCGACTCTCACGGTCCAGTTCACCGGGGTGGCCCCGAGGAAGCTTGTGACATTGCCGCGGGCCACGTCGGCGAACTCCTCCCGGCGCTCGAAGGAGTCCAGCCTGCCGGTGGGGCCGATGGCGCGGAGCAGCCACAGGCTGAGGGCGCCGGAGCCGACGCCGGCCTCGACGACCCTGGCCCCCGGGAAGATGTCGCCGAACGCGAGGATCTGGGCCGCGTCCTTCGGGTAGATAATGGCCGCGCCGCGCGGCATCGACATCACGAAGTCGTTGAGGAGCGGGCGCAGGGCGAGGTACTCCTCCCCCGTGGTGCCGAGCACCACCGACCCATCGGGCCGGCCGATGACGCTGTTGTGCTCGACGCCGCCGCGGTGGGTGTGGAAAATCTTGTCCGGTTCGAGGGCGACCGTGTTCAGCCGGCCCTTCGGTCCGGTGAGCTGCACCTTGTCCCCGGCGCGGAACGGGCCGCTCTGGCGGCGCACGGCGTCGCTCATCAGGCTACCGCCGCGCTGCGGACGGCGAGGAGGTCGGCGAGGTCGTCGGCGGTCACGCCGTCGAGGGTCGGCCAGAGGGTGTGGGTAGGGCCAGCCTCGAGCGGGGTGTGCAGGGGAACACCGATGACCGCGGCCCCGGAGGCGACGGCGGAGGCGAGTCCGGGAATGGAGTCCTCGATCGCGACGCAGTCCGCGATGTCCACGCCGAGCAGCGCGGCGGCATGAAGGTAGGGCGCCGGGTGCGGCTTCGGATGCTCGACATCGTCGCCGCCGACGATGACGTCGAAGGCGGCGAAGCCGATCGCGCCGGCGATGGCGTCGGCCATGCGATGCATGGACATGGTCACGGGCGCCGTCGGCACGCCAGCGCGTTTCAAATCGGCGAGCAGCTCCCGGGCCCCCGGCCGCCACGGCACCTCCGCTCCCACCTGTTCGAGCACGCGAGTGGTCATCCGCTCGATGATCTCCTCGACGCCGAGGTCGACGCCGCGGGACTGGAAGATGACGGCGGCGTCCCCCAGACCCATCCCGACGACCTGGAGGCCGTCCTCGTGTGTCCACTCGCCCCCGAAGGAGCCGATCAGCTCGATCTCGGCGCGCATCCAGTACGGCTCGGTGTCGACGAGGGTGCCGTCCATGTCCCACAGGACGGCAGCGGGCGGTGGTGAGGTAGTACGGCGATCGATCACGGTGCCCAATAGTACCGGGGGCGGTTCGGCCACCCGCGCGGCGGGTTCTATTCTTGACTGACGACGATCGCCGGGCCGGGTGCCCGGCCTGTAGAGGATGTGCAGTGACAGAGGGCTCGGGGATACTGGACGGACGGCTCCTCGTCGTCGCCTTCGAGGGGTGGAACGACGCAGGTGAGGCGGCCAGCGGCGCGGTGCGCACCCTCAAGGAACTCCTCGACCTGTACCCGATCGCCGAGTTCGAGTCCGAGGACTACTTCGACTACCAATTCAATCGCCCGCAGGTCGCCGCGAACGATGACGGCACCCGCTCGCTCACCTGGCCGAACGTGACGATCTTCGGACCCACCGCCGTGGCTGCGCAGAAGTCGGGGGCAGGACTCGCCGACGACGCGGAGATGTCGGTCGGCGTGGTCAACAACAACAACGTCTATCTGCTGCTCGGCACGGAGCCGTCGAGGGGCTGGCGCAGCTTCACCGCAGAGATCCTCGCCACCGTGCGCGAGACGGACATCACCGGCATCGTCATGCTCGGGGCGATGCTCGCCGATGTGCCGCACACCCGCCCCATCTCGGTCTTCGTCAGCTCGGAGAACGCCCTCGTGCGGCAGGAGCTGTCGATCGAGCGCAGCACCTACGAGGGGCCGGTCGGCATCCTCTCCGTGCTGGGCGACGCGGCCGAGAGAGCGGGGATCCCCACACTCTCGATCTGGGCGTCCGTCCCGCACTATGTGCACAACGCCCCGTCTCCGAAGGCGACCCTCGCCCTCGTCGACAAGCTCGAGGAGATCATCGACGTCGTCATCCCCCGCGGCGACCTCGTCGGCGAAGCTGCGACGTGGGAGAGCGGCATCGACGCGCTGGCGAGCGAGGACGAGGACATGTCCAACTACATCGAGCAGCTCGAGCAGGCGAGGGACACGGTGGACTCCCCCGAGGCGAGCGGCGAGGCCATCGCGCAGGAATTCGAGAAATACCTGCGCAGGGGTGATGAGAAGCCTGACGCGGGATCCTCCGGTCCTGCGGGTGACGAGCCCTGGCGGCCGAAGGACTGAGGCCTTCTGGCGGGACCCGGCCTCCTGGGGGGACTCGGCCTCAGGCGCGGAGGTCGATGCCGAGCAACGAGTGCACGGCATCGATGTCGGCGGTAGTCGCTGTCGCGCCGGTCAGCACGGCCGCGTCGACCGCGGCGATCGCGGCCGGAGTGTCGAGGTCCTCCGCGACGGCGGTGCGCAGCGCGGTCACCAGGTCGCCATTGCCGCTCGCCGACGGGTCGCCGAGCACTCCGGACACTCCGGGGGTCGAGGCCCAGGCGCGCCAGGACTCGAGTCGCGCGGCCCCCGAGGCGAGCGAGTCGGCCGTCCACTCCCAGTCCGTGCGGTAGTGGTGCGCGAGCAGCGCGAGGCGGATGGCGCGCGGGTCGGCCCCCGCGTGCGTCAGCTGGGAGACGAGCACGAGGTTGCCCAGCGACTTGCTCATCTTCTCGCCCTCGAAGGCGACCATGCCCGTGTGCGAGTAGATGCGGGCGAAGGGTTCGCCGGTGAGAGCGGAGGCATGCGCGGCGCTGAACTCGTGATGGGGGAACAGCAGGTCGGAGCCGCCCCCCTGCACAGTGATCGACGAGCCGAGGCGGTTCACTGCGATAACGGAGCACTCGATGTGCCAGCCGGGCCGGCCGAGGCCGAGCACGGTGTGCCAGGCGGGCTCGCCGGTGCGGGCGGCGCGCCAGAGCAGCGGGTCGAGGGCGTCGTGCTTGCCCGGCCGCTCCGGGTCTCCCCCGCGCGCGGCGGACAACCGGAGCATGGTGGGGCGGTCGAGATTGCTCTCGAGGCCGAGGTGCCATGGACCGGCCTCCGCGGCGGCGGTGATGTCGAAGTAAAGGTCGGGTTCCCCGTCGATCGAGTCGGTCGACGGCACCTCGTAGGCGAGTCCGAGACGCACGAGCGCGTCGACGGCCGCGGCAACCTCGGGGATGACCGCGGTCACCGCGACATAGTCGTCCGGCGGGATGATCGACAGGGCGCGCATGTCGCCGCGGAACAGCTCCGTCTGCGATGCCGCCAGCTCACGCCAGTCCAGACCGCGCTCGGTCGCGCGTTCGAGGAGCGGGTCGTCGACATCCGTGGAGTTCTGGACGTAGTTCACGGTGTACCCGGCATCGAGCCAGGCTCGGATGAGGGTGTCGAAAGCGAGGTAGGTTGCAGCGTGCCCGAGGTGCGTCGCGTCATACGGGGTGATGCCGCAGACGTAAAGTGTCGCGACTCCCGTGGTCGTGGTCCCGGCCAGCCCCTGCGAGGAGGTGTCGAAGATTCTCGGCGGAAGCCCGGCACCGGCCAGGCGCGGTACCCAGGGGCGGCTCCACGATTTCACCTGTCCAGCCTAAGCGTCTCGGGCGCACCGTCTGACCGCCGCAGGTCAGAGCTGGAGCGGATCTACGTGCATTCCCTCGAGCTCTGTGAGCTCCGCCGCGCTGAACGGCGCGGCCTGCGCCGAGAGAGCGACCCCGGCGCCCTCGCTGAATTCGCTCGAATCGAGGGTCGCCGTGCCCTGGTCGAGATCGATCGTGATGCGTGCCACCAATTGAGTCATTTTTTCCCCGTTCGACTCTCAGCAGGTGAAATGCTGCCAGGATCTGGGGCAACGACGTGAGATGGTGCGTCTTCTGCGGTCCTTCGATCAGGGATTCTGCAACTCAGAGAACCTGAACTCAGAGGGCGAGAACGCGGGTCACGACCTGCTCTGCGACATTCCGTAGGAGCAGTCCGTTGTTCCGAGCATAATCCCGAAGTGTGCGAAACGCCATGTCCATGTCCACGTTGTGGGTGTGGGCGATGACTCCCTTCGCCTGCTCGATGAGCACCCGGCTGTCGAGCGCGTGCTGGAGCTGCATCCTCGCCGTGTCGCTCTCGCGCACTGTGCGCTCGTGGAGTATGCCGATCGTCGCGACGTCGGCGAGAGCCTGGGCCACGAGGGTGTCCTCGTGCGACATGATTCCCGTCTCGTTGCGGAACAGGTTGAGCGCGCCGATGACCGTTCCGCGCAGGCGCAGCGGCACAGCATGCACCGAGTGCAGGCCCTGGCCGAGGGCGGCGTCCCGGAAGTCCGGCCACTTGTCGCCGACGGCCGACACGTCGGGCACGGTCACGGCGGAGCCTGTCGTGAAGCACTCGACGCACGGGCCCAGACCGTGCTTGAGCTGCATCAGCTCGACCAGTCGGCTGCGCTCGCTGGTCGACGCGATGACCGAGAGCTCGCCGGTCTCGCTCGCGAGGATCAGGCCGGCCGCCGCGGCGTCGAGCACCGTCGCGCTCGCGTTCACGAGGGTGTCGAGCAGGTCGACGACGTCGTAGCCGGCGACAAGTGTGTCCGCGAGCGTCACGAACGTCGCGGTCAGCTTGCCTTCGCGTGTTGTGGTCACGATTCCTCCAGAATTGCAGTGTGGGTCTGAACGACGGATGTCCGCATCAGCGGCCTCCGTCGGAAAAATCGATCCGGCGTGCGACGACATCGCCGGCGACTTCGCGAACCGAACGCGCGGTCGCGAAGGCATGGGCCCTCAGAAGGAGGGCGGCGTCCTGAGCGGATATCCCGAGCTGCGCGAGCACCATTCCGGTCGCCTGGTGGACCTCGCGCCGAGACATGTCACCGATGGGATCATCGGTGCCATCGCCATCCGCGAGGATTCGTCGCAGCACCTCCCACGCCGTGACACCGGCCAGTTCCATGGCCCCGGTGATCTGGGCGGCGCTCGGTGAGCCCTCAGTCACCGAGTACAGGTCCACCGCGCCGATGTCGAGAGATCCGACGACGAGGGGGAAGGCGAAAATCGCGGCGACGTTCAGCTGGTCATTCTCGTTGTGGAGTGCCTGGGTGAAGATAGGCCAGGCGCTGTATTCGTCGGTCCGCAGTCGGGGGGCGATCACGGGCTGCCTGGTCGACAAGGACTGCCAGCACGGACCGACGCCGAGGTCGAACTGCAACTCGTCGAGTCGGGCCGCGACCTCGTCGCTGGCGCAGATCGTGGACTGGCTATTTCGGCTGGCGAGCACGGAGACCGACGCGCCGGTCGTGGTGGGCATCAGCGCGAGGAAGGGGCGACAGAGGTCCGACCGTCCGCCGGAGAGCCCACGCTTCGCGCGCTTCTCCGCGTGCGGGTCAGGGTTGTCTGTCACTGCAGGCCTCCGATCGTCGCGTGTTGAGAGCTCTGTTCCAAGATTACTCCAGCAGCGCCTTGGCTGGGCGGGTCCAGCCGGTCTACGTGGCCTGGATGACCCCGGTCGCCAGCAGCACGATCAGCGTGCTGCCCAATGCGATCCGGTAGATGACGAAGGGCAGGAACGAACGGGTCTTGATGTAGTTCATGAGGAACGAGATGACGACGTAGCCGACGCCGAACGCCACCACGGTGGCGATCGCGGTCTCGAGGTAGCCGAAGGGCGCCCCGACGTCGGGGGTCCTGATGCTGTGCACCAGCTCGAACAGCCCGCTGCCGAAGACCGCGGGCACGGCGAGCAGGAACGCGTACTGGGCGGCGGCCGGACGGCTGTAACCGAGCGCGCGTCCCATGGTCGTCGTCGCACCGGACCTGGACACCCCGGGAACCAGGGCGAGCATCTGTGCGAGCCCATAGAGGATGCCGTCGCGGTAGGTGAGGTCGGTGAGCTTCTTCTCCTTGCGGCCCAGCGCGTCGGCGATCCCTAGGATGATGCCGAAGACGATCAGGACGATCGCGATGATCCAGAGCGAGCGGAACGCGCCGCGGATCGTGTCCTGCAGGAAGTAGCCGACGATCACGATCGGAATGGTGCCGATGATGATCAGCCACCCCATCCGCACGTCGGGGTCGTTCTTCTCGATCTGCACGGCACCCCGGCCGCGGCCGGAGCCGAAGTGGCGGAACCACTTGCCGATGATCCGGGTGATGTCCTTCCAGAAGTACAGGAGCACCGCCAGTTCCGTGCCGAGCTGGCTGATCGCGGTGAAGGTCGCCCCGGGGTCGACGGCGGAGGGCAGCAGGAGACCCGCGATACGCAGGTGGGCGCTCGAGGAGATCGGGAGGAACTCGGTGAGGCCCTGGACGAGTCCGAGGATGATTGCTTCGATGATGCCCACGGGCGCGTGCCGATCCGGTAGTCGATGATCCAGTAGTCGGTGAACTAGTAGTCGAGAAGCAGATCCGTGAGGACTCGCCTGCCAAATACTAGAGCGTCCAGCGGCACACGCTCGTCGACCCCGTGGAACATCCCGGGGAAGTCGAGGTCGTCCGGCAGCTTGAGCGGAGCGAAGCCGTACCCCTTGATTCCGAGCAGTGACAGGGCCTTGTTGTCGGTCCCCCCGCTGAGCAGGTAAGGCAGCACGGGCGCTCCGGGGTCGTGCCGCTGGAGCGTGGACGTCATGGCGTCGACGAGCGGCCCGGCGAACTCGGTTTCGAGGCCGATGTCCTGGTGCATGATGACGATCTCGATGTCGTCGCCGACGATCGCCCGCACCTCGGCGAGCACCGCGTCCTCCTCCCCCGGGAGGGCGCGGATGTCGACCAAGGCCTCCGCCATATCGGGGATGACGTTGTGCTTGTACCCCGCGGTGAGCATCGTGGGGTTGGTGGTGGTGCGCAGGGACCCCTGGATGAATCCGGCGGCGGTTCCGGTGGAGATCACGAGCTCGTCCGGTCCGACGACGAGCGGGTCCTGGTCGAGGATGCGGGCGAGCTCCGCGATCAGCTGGGTGGTGGTGTCGGTGAGCCGGATCGGCCACTCACGCCGACCGAGGGCCGCGACGGCCTCGGCGAGCTTCGTGATCGCGTTGTTGTGCATCACGCGGGAGCCGTGGGAGGCGGTGCCCCGCGCGATGAGCTTCACCCAGATGAGCGCCTTCTCCCCCGTCTGCAGCAGATACGCCCGCTGGCCGTTCAGCGTGATCGAGTAGCCGCCGACCTCGCTGATCGCCTCGGTCGCGCCCGCGAACAGCTCCGGGTGCTCGCGCACGAGGTAGTGCGAGCCGAGCTGGCCGCCGTCCTCCTCGTCGGCGAAGAATCCGACGATGACGTCCCTGGCCGGTGCCCGGCCGCTGCCGAGGATGTCGCCGAGCGCAGCGACCATCATCGCGTCCATGTCCTTCATGTCGACCGCTCCACGGCCCCAGAGCAGGCCGTCCCTGATCTCGCCCCCGAACGGGTCGACAGTCCAGTTCGCGGCATCCGCGGGCACGACGTCGGTGTGACCGTGGAGCACGAGCGCCCCCTTGTCGCGGTCGGTGCCCTCCACGCGAGCCACGACCGACACCCGACCGGGGGCCGATTCGAACAGCTGGGGGGTGAGTCCGAGGGCCACCAGCTTCGCCTCCAGGTACTCCGCGGCATCCGCTTCGCCATTGGACCTGCCAGAGCCGTAGTTCGAGGTGTCGAAGCGGATGAGGTCACGGGCGATGACCGCGGTCTCGTCGAGGTCGGCGTCGAGGGGATGGGCGCTGCTGTCGGAAGAGGTCATGCTCCCCACGATACCCACCCCCCTCGACCAGCCTTCCGGAGTGGTCACGGGCACCCCTCCGCGTCGTGCTAATCTTTTATGTCGGCTGAACCGCAAGGAAAAGTCGGCAGCGCGCGGATGGCGGAATTGGTAGACGCGCTAGCTTGAGGTGCTAGTGCCTGTAAAGGCGTGGGGGTTCAAGTCCCCCTTCGCGCACACTGGTTGAGACAGTGGGAAAAGCCGGTCAGGATTCAGTCCTGGCCGGCTTTTCTATTGGGCCCTGCGAGAATGGGCAGATGAAAACGACCACGATGCCGCAGACCGATCTCGAAGCCTCCAACGTCATCCTCGGGTT
>JACMNE010000017.1 GCA_014378715.1 Microbacteriaceae bacterium | reverse complement strand
GCCCCCGCCTCACCTGCCGGGTCATGACCCGGCAGGTAGCTGACCTTCGCGAGCTGCGGGTTCTTCCTGGGGAGGGCCACGATTATCCCGCGGCCTTGCGCACGGGCGCCTTCCGCTGGATCGCGTCGACGCTCGCCCCCTTTGTACCGGCACCGGCAGCAGCACCGACGGCAGCACCGGCAGCAGCACCGACGGCAGCGGGCGCCCCGTCGGCGTCCTTCGCCTCGGGGTCGGCGACCACAGCGGGTGCGTTCGGGTCGGCGATGAGCCCGAGCTTGATCTTGATCTTGTTTTCGATGTCGAGGGCGATCGCCGGGTTGCGCAGCAGGTGGTTGCGCGAGTTCTCCTTGCCCTGGCCGAGCTGGTCCCCGTCGTAGGTGTACCAGGCGCCGGACTTGCGCACGATCTCGTGCTCAACTCCGAAATCGATGAGGCTGCCCTCGCGGGAGATGCCGATGCCGTAGAGGATGTCGAACTCGGCCTGCTTGAACGGCGGCGCCATCTTGTTCTTGACGACCTTGACTCGGGTGCGGTTCCCGACCGCCTCCGTGCCGTCTTTCAACGTCTCGATCCGACGGATGTCGAGGCGCACCGACGCATAGAACTTGAGCGCCTTGCCTCCGGCGGTGGTCTCCGGGCTGCCGAAGAACACCCCGATCTTCTCGCGCAGCTGGTTGATGAAGATCATGGTCGTGTTGGTCTGGCTGAGCCCACCGGTGAGCTTGCGGAGGGCCTGCGACATCAGTCGCGCCTGGAGTCCGACGTGCGAGTCACCCATCTCGCCCTCGATCTCGGCACGGGGCACGAGCGCCGCGACGGAGTCGATCACGATGAGGTCGATCGAGCCGGAGCGCACGAGCATGTCGGCAATCTCAAGCGCCTGCTCCCCCGTGTCGGGCTGCGATACGAGGAGGGCGTCTATGTCGACACCGAGCTTCTGCGCGTAGTCGGGGTCGAGCGCGTGCTCGGCGTCGATGAACGCGGCGATGCCGCCGGCCTTCTGCGCGTTGGCGATCGCGTGCAGGGTCAGGGTGGTCTTACCCGAGGACTCCGGACCGTAGATCTCCACGATGCGGCCCCGGGGAAGCCCGCCAATGCCGAGCGCGACATCCAGGGCGATCGACCCGGTGGGGATCACGGCGACGGGAGCGCGCTCGTCGCTGCCCAGACGCATCACGGAGCCCTTGCCGAACTGGCGGTCGATCTGGGCGAGGGCGGTTTCGAGGGACTTTTCGCGGTCGGCTGCTGATGCCATCTGAGGGCTCCTTGTGGGTTGTGCACGATGCGCCTATAGGCTGCCGCGGTGTTGCCAGGCCGATGAAGCAGGGCCCGACAGTTCGCGACAAGGCTGGTGTTTCGGTAACCATCTCGTTCACCAGAAACGCTACGCCCGACCACCGACATTGGGTCGGATGCGGACGATCAGTGGATCGGGTGACTTCGACAGCACCTGTGAAGGAGTCTAGCGAGATACGAACGAATGTTCGAGAGCGGATGTCGCGGCGTGTCGCACATCCGCTCGAATCTACTTCTTGGGCAGCTGCCCGGCCCCGTGCCAGCGGTGGCGCGGGACGTCCGTCGCCGCGCAGACCGCGAACCAGATGTCGCGGGTGTCCTTTCCCGCGGCGATGGCCTCGACGGCGGTGAGGTCACCCACCTCACGCAGCACGAGGTCGCGGGTGACGGACCGGCCGTAGGCGTCGCCGAACTCGTCGGTCACCGCCTGCCAGAACTCGCTCACCCTCATGCGACAACGGTAGCAAGTAACGACTGGATGCCCGATACATCGGAACGCATCCTTGAACGAAGAGACGCCCCCGCCGACATGGCGGGGGCGTCGGCAGACCGGCTTAGTGAACGGCGAGGTCCGCGTCGAACTTGGCGATGAGGTCGTCCGGGACCGTGTCCGGAATGGGGTTGAGTGCCTCGATGATGGCGAGGCGCTCACCGACTTCACGCATGATGACTGAGATGGGCGTTTCGAGGGCATCCGCAACGGACGCGAGAATCTCGGAACTGGCCTCTTTCTGGCCACGCTCAACCTCGCTCAGATAACCGAGGGCGACGGAGGCCTTACTTGCGACCTGACGAAGGGTACGACCCTTTTGAAGGCGAAAATCGCGGAGGACATCTCCGATTTCTTGACGAACCAAAACCACGTGGACCCTCCTCCTATTATCGGTTGCGGTGTAGTGCGAATGAGATTGTGTGGTACTGGAGGAGATCCCCCGTAGCCCAAACTCTATCCATGCCACACTGTACGGTGCTTGTGAATCACTGACCTGTAACGCGATCGAAACAGGAAACATTCCCGCCTGAAACATGAGCGGATTACTGGCTCAACGGCTGGTCAGGAGCCGTTCAAGTTCCAGAAGGGATTCGTAGACGACCCGCTTTCGGATGGTCTCGCGCGGCCCGTCGAGGGCAAGGCTCAGCACACTCACATGCTCGCCGATCGCGATGCCGACGAAGACCGTTCCTGCCGCGATGCCGTCCTGTGGTCCGGGGCCGGCGACCCCCGTCGTTGCGACGCCGATGTATGCCGCCGTGCCGTCCACGGCGAGGGCATCGCGCACCCCGGTCGCCATCTGCGTCGCCACCTGCGGATGCACGGGCCCGAACTCGGCCAGTAGCGACGCGGAGACCCCGAGCACAGTGTGCTTGAGCGGCGTCGCGTAGGCGACCACTCCCCCGTGCACCACCGCTGATGCTCCGGGCACCGCGACCAGCTCGGCGACCAGCAGCCCGCCGGTCAGCGACTCTGCGACCGCGATCGTCAGGCGCCGCCTGGTGAGCCCGGCCACCAGACGCTCCGCGATCTGGGCAGCGGATGTCGCGGTGTCCAGTGATACGGACGCGGCCGGGTGGGCCGCGAGCTCCGACATCCGCTGCCTAGGCCACGGAGGACGGGGCGGGAGGCGTGACGCGATTGCCGCGCCATGCCTTCCACAGGTAGTCGAGGCCAGTGACGGTGGTGACGATTACCGTGAGCGCCATGAGAACCCAGTTGACCCAGAGGATCCAGTCGCCGACGAGCAGATGGAGCGGGAAGAGGAAGAGCGGGATCGTGACCGACTGCAGCACGGTCTTGATCTTGCCGCCGCTCGAGGCGGGGATGACCCGCGAGCGCAGCACGGCGAAGCGGAACACGGTGATGCCCACCTCGCGCACGAGGATGACGATGGTCACCCACCACCACAGCTCGCCGAGGAGGGAGAGGCAGACCAGAGCGCCGCCGACGAGCACCTTGTCGGCGATGGGGTCGAGGATCTTGCCGAGGTCGGTGACGAGGTTCTGACGGCGGGCGAGCATACCGTCGACGCTGTCGGTGGCGATTGCGACGACCCACAGCGCGGCGGCGGCGACCCGCAGCGGGCCGAGGTCGCCGTTGTCGGCGAGCATCATCCAGATGAACAGCGGTGCGAGCAGGATGCGCACGACCGTGATGATGTTGGCGAGGTTGCCGGGGCTGGCCGGGGTGTCGCCGGCCCGCACGACGCGACCGCGCAGCGGGTTGGCGCGCGGTGCGGGTGTGGCGGAACTGGTTGGCACGGTGGTGCTACTCCCTGCCGGTGAGACCCCAGGCGTCCTCGTCCGAGGCCACCTCGACCTCATGGTACCCGGTTGTCATCTCCTGCACCGGGTCGATGCCCGGGTCGATGCCCGGGTCGATGCCCGAGTCGTAGCGCTCGTCCAGGTCGTCTGTCGGGACGGCGGTGTAGTTGACAGCGGCGGGCGCCGGTGCCGCGGTCGGTGCCGAAGAGGGGGCGGCGCGGGCCGGCTCCGGACCGTCTTCGCCCCGTAGGCGCGCGAGCACCCCGGCAAGCTGCTCGGGAGCGACGAGGACGTCGCGGGCCTTCGACCCCTCGGAGGGGCCGACGATCTCGCGGGACTCGAGGAGGTCCATCAGGCGGCCGGCCTTCGCGAATCCGACCCGCAGCTTGCGCTGCAGCATGGAGGTCGACCCGAACTGGGTGCTGACGATGAGCTCTGCCGCGGCGAGGAGCACCTCGAGGTCATCGCCGATGTCGCCGTCGACGACCTTCTTCTCGGCGACCGCCTCGACGTCGTTGCGGTACTCGGGCAGGGCCTGCCGGGTGACGTGCTGCACGACGGCGTTGACCTCGCTCTCGGTGACCCAGGCGCCCTGCACCCGGATCGACTTCGAGGCGCCCATCGGCAGGAAGAGCGCGTCGCCCTGCCCGATGAGCTTGTCGGCTCCCGGCTGGTCGAGGATGACCCGGCTGTCGGTCATGCTGCTGACCGCGAAGGCGAGGCGCGACGGCACGTTGGCCTTGATGAGGCCGGTGACGACGTCGACGCTGGGGCGCTGGGTGGCGAGCACGAGGTGGATCCCCGAGGCGCGGGCCAGCTGGGTGATCCGCACGATCGAGTCCTCGACGTCGCGCGGGGCGACCATCATGAGGTCGGCGAGCTCGTCGACGACGACGAGCAGGTACGGGTAGGGCTTGAGATGGCGCTTGCTACCGACCGGGAGCACGACCTCGCCCGCGGTGACGGCGCGGTTGAAGTCGTCGATGTGACGGAACCCGAAGCTCTCCAGGTCGTCGTACCGCATGTCCATCTCCTTCACGACCCAGGCGAGCGCCTCGGCGGCCTTCTTCGGGCTCGTGATGACCGGGGTGATGAGGTGCGGGATGCCGGCATAGGGGGTGAGCTCGACACGCTTCGGGTCGATGAGCACCATGCGCACCTCGGCCGGGGTCGCGCGCATCAGCAGTGAGGTGATCATCGAGTTGACGAAGCTCGACTTGCCGGAGCCGGTCGAGCCGGCGACGAGGAGGTGGGGCATCTTGGCGAGGTTCGCGACGACGAAGCCGCCCTCGACGTCCTTGCCGAGGCCGATGGTGAGCGGATGCAGGCTGCTCGTCGACGCCTTCGACCGGAGCACGTCACCGAGCGACACGATTTCGCGATCCGTGTTCGGGATCTCGACACCGATGGCGCTGCGCCCGGGGATGGGCGACAGGATGCGCACCTCGTTGCTCGCCACGGCGTAGCTCAGGTTCTTGCTCAGCGCGGTGACCCGCTCGACCTTGACGCCGGGGCCGAGCTCGATCTCGTAGCGGGTGACCGTTGGTCCACGGCTGAAGCCGGTGACCTTCGCGTCGACCGAGAACTGCGTGAGCACCTCAGTGATCGCCCGGACCAGCACGTCGTTGGCCTCGGAACGGGACTTCGGCGGGGTTCCTGTCGACAGCGTCGACACGGCAGGCAGGCGGTAGGGCGCTGCGGGCGGCTGGGCGGCCTGCTCGGTGAAATCCCCGGCCGGACCCTTCACCGACGCCTTGTTCGAGAATCCGGGCAGCAGGTCGGGCACGACCCCGGCCGGGGCGTCATCGCGAATGCCGGTTGGGTGGGGGTCGATCTCGCCCGTGAAGCGCTTGACTGCGGCCTCGGCGCGGTCGAGGTCGTCGAGCAGCTCGGTCGCGGTGACGGCCGGCGCGGCATCCGCTGGTGAAGGGAGCGTCGCTTCGGGAGGAGGAGTCCGGTCGATGACCTCGGTCTCGTTGCCGCGCACGATGACGGGGGTGTCGAAGGCGGGGTCGTCCTCGCGGCGCGACTTGTTACGGCGCCACCACGGCAGCTGGTCCTCGTCGATCTCGGGCTCGAGGTCGTCGATCGATCCGAAGTCGTTCGTCTCCGCAGCGGATGTCTCGCGGGCAGCCTCGTCGGGAAGCTGCGCCCCGAAGAGGTAGGAGTAGAGCTCATGCAGGCGGCGGCCGAGCTTGTTCGGCGGGGTCTTCGTGATGATGAACAGGGACAGCGCGAGCACCACGATCACGATGATCGTGGCACCGACCGGCGTGACCAGCGCGATGAGCGGGGCGGCGAGTACCCAACCGACGATGCCGCCAGCGAGAGCGAGGCCCGGCATGCCGTCGGCGGGGCTGGGGGTGCCGCCGAAGATATGGCAGAGGCCGCTGACCGTGGTGATCAGCAGCGTGAGGCCGATGCCGATGCGGCCGTTGTCGTGCACGGACGCGGGGTGGCGGAACATCCAGATGGCGAAGAACAGCATGATCACGGGGAGCGCGAACGCGACCCGGCCGAAGAGGCCGCCGAAGGTGTAGGCGTCGAGGGCGATGGCCACCGGGTCGGACGGGTTGAACCACTCGACGACGACGCCCGCGATGGCGAGCAGCACGATGAAGAACGGAACACCGTCGCGGCGCTCCTCCTTGGCGAGGGTCTCCTTGCCGAGCACCCGCGCTGCGCCGCCGGCCACGTGGGCGAGACCGAGCCAGGCGCGGGACAGCAGGCCGGGCTGCTCCTCGGGCTCGAAGGCGGGGAGCTTGCGGGTGGCCGCGGTGCCGCGCGCCGCGGTGGGCCGAGTGGTGGTGGGTTGCTTGCGGGCGGCCGCGGTCTTGGCCGCTGTCGTCTTCGCAGCTGCGGTCTTCGCCGGAATCCTGGTGGTCTTCGCGGCCTGGGTCAGGCCGAGCTTGCTCAGGCCGTCGCCGTTGGACCGCGGGTTGGTGCCCCCTCCGCGCGAGGTCGACCGAGTGCTCGAAGCCATGACCCTAACGCTAGCGCGGCGCACGGTCGCGGCGACGGAGCGACACCCGCGAGGCGGCCTCCCACACTCAGTAGCGGATCGCGTCGATCACCTTCACCCGCACCGCGACGAGCGCAGGCAGCAGCCCGGCCAGGGCGCCGACGGCTGTCGCGGCGCCGAGACCGATCAGCGCTGCCTCGATCGGGAACGGCGGCAGGTCGGCCGCCCCCTGCGCGATGAGCTCCTGCACCGTGGGGTTCTCCACGATGAGCACCGCGAGAAACACGCCGATCACCCCGGCGGCGAAGGTGCCGACCACGCTCTCCATCATGACCGCGAAGAAGACCCGACCAGCGCTCGCTCCGAAGCTGCGCCGGATGCCGATCTCGCGGATCCGCTGCCGAACGGTGACCAGGGAGATGTTCACCAGGCTCAGCGCCCCCAGGAACAGGATCAGCACGGCGACCCCGGTCACGATGAGCTTCACCGGAAGCAGCGGATCCTCCCCGCCGTATCCGGCGTAGTCGTTGCGGTTCACACTCACCGAGGCCCCGTCGCCGACGGCCGCGGTGAGGTCCCGCTGGATGGCGGTGGTGAGCGGCTCGGCCACCTCCTCCGGTACCCAGAACTCGTAGCTCGGCGGCTGCTGGGCGAACTGCCCGTCGCCCGCTACCGCGACATATGCGTCCGTGAGCATGATCGCCGATGGGGAGGGATCGCCCTGGTACTGGCTCCCGATGCCGATGATGACGCCGGTCGTGGGGTAGGTGCCCGTGATCGTGACCGTGGGGTGCGTGCGCAGGTCGGGTGAGCCGATCCGCTGCCAGAACGCCTCATTGACGATGAGCGCCGGGGCCATCCGATTCGCGTCCCCCGACTGGAACCAGCTGCCGTCGGTGACCTGGAAGCGGTGCATCGTGGCGAAGTCCACGTCGACGAGCTGTGTGTTCACCTGCGCGACCCCGTCGGCGAACTGGATGCCCATGGTCACATTGCCATTGGTCGAGGAGTAGCTGATTGCGTACCGCTCCTTGATGGTCTCGACCGCGGCCGAGAGGGTCGCGGAGTCGATGGCGGCGCCCGTCGCCGAGTAGGTGTACGCCGAGAGGGTGGCCGCGCGCCCTCCTCCGCGCTCCATGGACTCCAGCGTCGACTGCTGCGCGATTGCCCCCAGCCCGACCACCGTCGTCAGTGCAGTGATCGCCACGGCGACCCCGATGAGGCTGAGCAGAACCCGGGTGCGGTGGATGCGCAGTTCGGCGCGGGCCTCGACGACCGCCCCGACAATCCCGGTGAAGAAACGCCTCACAGCGTCACCTCCGGAACCGCGAGCGAGAGCATCCGGTTGATGTCGACGGGCGTGAGGGTTCCGTGGTCGAGGCGGTAGTGGCGTCGGGCAAGCGCGGCGACGTTGGCGTCGTGGGTGATCGTGATCAGCGCCGCACCGGAGGTCTCGGCCACATCATCGAGCAGTTTCATGATCGTGGCACCGGTCTCGATGTCGAGGGCCCCGGTCGGCTCGTCGGCGAGGATGAGCCGCGGTCCGCGCACCAGGGCGCGGGCTATGGCCACCCGCTGCTGTTCGCCTCCTGAAAGCTTTTCGGGCATCGACGACATCCGCTCGGAAAGTCCGACCCGTTCGAGCATCTCGCCGGCGATGCTGGTGCGCTTCCAGAACTGGCGGCCGGTCGCGTAGAGCAGAGGGGTCATCACGTTCTCGAGCGCGGTGCGGCCGGGCAGCAGGTTGAACTGCTGGAAGATGAAGCCGATGTCGGCCCCGCGCGCCCGGTCGCGCGCGCCGGAAGAGAGCTTCGAGACCAGGCGGTCCTCGAAGTGGATGGTGCCGTGGGTCGGCGAGTCGAGCAGACCGAGCAGGTTGAGGAGGGTGGTCTTGCCGGAGCCGGAGCGTCCGACGACCGAGACGTGGTCGCCGACCTCCACCTCGAGGTCGACGCCGCGCAGGATCTCCAGCACACTCGCGTCCGGCAGCCTGACCGACCTGGTCACCCCGGCCAGCGCGAGGAGGGCCACGTTCAGCCCCCGCAGGTCATCGAGCCGTCGGGGAACTGCGTGCAGCCGTCACCCATGTCAATGCCGACCTGAGGCGCGCCCGGCACGAACTGCATCACCATGTCGCCATCGGCGAGCCCCTCCTTGACCTCCACGTTGGTACCGTCGTTGATGCCGAGGGTCACCGCGGCGGTCTCGGTGGTGCCGTCGTCGAGCATCCTGTAGACGTTTCCGGTGCCGGCCGAGCCCTCGACCGCGGTCACGGGAACCGTGAGCACGTTCTCGGCGACCCCGCCCGCGAGGGTGATCTGCGCGCTGAGGCCGGAGAACACCGTGATCTCCGCGGGCACCGCGCAGCGCACTGTCGCACCTGAACCGGTGACCTGTCCGGTGTTCGGGTCAGCGGATGCCGCGTCCGCCCCGGCCAGCGCAGACGTGATCGTCAACCCGGTGCAGGTGAATGGCGCCGGGCCCCCGGTGATCGTGACCTGGGCGTCCGTGGGCATCGTGAGCAGTCGGTACTGCTGCTCGGGCGCGAGGCTGCCGGTCACGTTGAATGAGGTCGGGGCGACCTGGGCGATCGTGTCGCCGATCGCGAGCGACTGGCCCACGATGACGGGGAGCGCGGAGATGAGCCCGGCCGACCCGGCCAGCACGGTGGTGGTCTTGACGATGTTCGCTCCGACCGATCCGTCCTCGGCGACCTTGCCGGGCGTCTCGGTCTTGATCGTCATCACGGAGGAGTCGGCCTGTACCCCCTGGCCGAGCGACACGAGGATCTTGGCCACCTCGCCGATCACGGGCGCCTTGGTCGGGACCGCGGCATCCGCTGCCACACTGCCCTGCACGGTCACATCGTTACGAATGGTGGCGATCGTGACCGGGATCTGCGGCTCGGTGATCTCGCCGGTGGGGAACTCGGGCGAGGCGGAGCTGGTCGGGTCGGCGAAGAACGCGATCTTGACCAGGGCGGCCGCGATGACCACGAAGATCATGATGCGGAGGATAGGAAAGATCCAGGTACGAACAACACCCACGGGTGGCTCCAGTCAGCTGAGGAGGATTTCTCAGGCCAAACTATCGGCTCACGCGCAGTTTGGGCATCCGTCGAGCGGATGAAACCCAATCGTTAACCCGGGGCCTACGCCGGTCGCACTACGCGTCGATGACCACCGGCACGATCATCGGGCGGCGGCGGTGGGACGCGTTCACCCAGCGGCCGACCGTGCGGCGGATCACCTGGCTGAAGGCGTGGGTGTCGCGCATGCCGTTGGCCGCGGCCTCCGCGATCGCGGCGATGATCAGCGGCTTCACACTGTCGAAGCTGGCGCCGTCCTCCGCGTATCCGCGCGCATGGATCTCCGGCCCCACGATCACCGCCCCCGTCTGGGCATCGATCGCCACGAAGATGGAGACGAAGCCCTCTTCGGCGAGGATACGCCGGTCCTTGAGATCGGCCTCGGTGATCTCGCCGACCGACGACCCGTCGACGTAGACGTACCCGAGGTCGAGGTGCCCGACGACCTCGGCCACCCCGTCGCGCAGGTCGATCACGGTGCCGTCCTCGGCGACGATCGTGTTGGCCTCGGGTACCCCGGTGAGGATCGCGAGCTGCTGATTGGCGATCAGGTGCCGGTACTCGCCGTGCACCGGCAGCACGTTCCGCGGCTTCACGATGTTGTAGCAGTACAGCAGTTCTCCCGCGGAGGCGTGGCCGGAGACGTGAACCTTCGCGTTGCCCTTGTGCACGACGTTGGCCCCGAGCTTCATCAGGCCGTTGATCACGCGGTAGACGGCGTTCTCGTTGCCGGGGATGAGACTCGACGCGAGGATGACGGTGTCTCCCCGGCCGATCTCGATCTGGTGCTCGAGGTTCGCCATCCTGGCGAGCACCGCCATCGGCTCGCCCTGAGACCCGGTGCTCATGTAGACGACTTTGTCATCGGGCAAGTCGGCGGCGCGCTTCGCGTCGACGAGCACCCCGGTCGGCACCCGCAGGTAGCCGAGGTCCGCGGCGATCTGCATGTTGCGCACCATCGACCGCCCCATAAATGCCACACGACGCCCGTTCGCATTGGCGGCGTCGAGCACCTGCTGAACGCGGTGCACGTGGCTGGAGAAGCTCGCGACGATGACACGGCGCGGGGCGCGGGCGATGACGCTCGCCAGCACGGGACCGATGTCCCGTTCGGGGGCAGTGAACCCCGGAACATCCGCATTGGTGGAATCCGTCAGAAACAGGTCGACGCCGGCCTCACCGAGCCGGGCGAACGCACGCAGGTCGGTGATGCGGTCGTCGAGGGGCAGCTGGTCCATCTTGAAGTCGCCGGTGTGCAGCACCACCCCTGCGCTGGTCGTGATCGCGACGGCGAGGGCGTCCGGAATGGAGTGGTTGACGGCGACGAATTCGAGCTCGAAGGGTCCGAGCCGCTCGACCTGCCCCTCGCGCACGGCGAGGGTGTATGGCGTGATGCGGTGCTCACGCAGCTTCGCCTCCAGGAACGCGAGGGTGAGGTTCGACCCGATCACCGGGATGTCGCGCTTGAGCGCCAGCAGGTAGGGCACCGCGCCGATGTGGTCCTCGTGCCCGTGCGTGAGCACGACGGCGAGCACGTCGTCGAGGCGGTCCCTGATCGGGGTGAAGTCCGGCAGGATCAGGTCGACCCCTGGCTGGTTCTCCTCGGGGAAGAGCACCCCACAGTCGACGACCAGCAGTTTGCCGTCGATCTCGAACACGGTCATGTTGCGACCGATCTCGCCGAGACCCCCAACCGGGATGATCCGCAGCGTGCCCGGCTCGAGGGGGCGGGGGGCTGAGACAACGGTGCTCATGCGGCAGGCTCTACCGGGTCGTTCCGGCGATCTTGGGCAGTGCCCCTCCGGCTGCGGCGTTGCGGTCGGGGCGGAAGTTCGACAGGTCGAGGCCCGGGATCGCCCCGACGAGCGCGATCTCATCCTCGATCTGGGCGGCCTCGAAGTCCTCCGGGCCGACCAGGGGCAGGCGCACACGGGGGCTGCCGATCCGGCCGAGACCGTGCAGGATGTACTTCGCCGCGACCGTTCCGGGCACGTGGGTCATGACCGCGCGCACCAGCGGCTCCAGCGCCTGGTGAGCGGATGTCGCGGTCGCCAGGTCCCCCGCATTGACCGCGTCGACGATCACGCGGTACGGGGCGGCGGCGATGTTCGCCGTGACGCCGATGAGCCCGGACGCCCCGATCGCGAGGTGCGGCAGCACGTTGGCGTCGTCGCCGGAGAAGTACAGGAGGTCGGTCTGGTTCAGCACCCGGCTCACCTCGCTGAAATCGCCCTTGGCGTCCTTGATCGCGAGGATGTTGGGGTGCTTCGCGGCGCGCAGGATCGTCTCGTAGGTGATCGGGATGCCGGTGCGGCCGGGGATGTCGTAGAGGATGACGGGCAGGTCGGTCGCGTCGGCGATCATCCGGAAGTGGGTGAGCACCCCGGCCTGGGTCGGCTTGTTGTAGTACGGGGTCACGATCATGACGGCGTCGGCGCCGGCCTTCTCGCTGGCCCTGTAGAGCTGCATGGCGTGCGCGGTCTCGTTCGAGCCGCCGCCCGTGATGATCTTCGCGCGGCCGTTCGCCACCGACTTGCCCACCTCGACGAGGCGGATCTTCTCCGGGTCGGTCAGGGTCGAGGTCTCGCCGGTCGTGCCAGTGACGACGATCCCGTCCGCGCCGTCTGTGATGACGTCGTCGATGTGCTTCTCGACCGCGGCCCAGTCGACCTCCCCATCAGCGGTGAAGGGGGTGACCAGGGCGACCAGCACCTGGCCAAAGGGATTCGTTGGTCTAGACACCCCCACAGGCTACCGCGCAGCTACGGGGCGACGCGTCCGTTCTCGTTGAAGGCCCCGAAGGTGAGAGGCATGAGGGTGGCGAACGAGTCCTCCATCTGCTCGGCCGCCATCTCGATCTCGCGCTGCGGGAATGACGGGAAGTGCGTGCCCTCCCGCTTCGTGCGCAGGCTGAGGAAGTTCATCAGCGACCTGGCGTTCATCGTCACGTACATCGACGAGTAGATGTTGAGGGGGAGCACGATGCGGGCGACCTCGCGGGCGACGCCGGCGTCCAACATCCGCTGGTAGGAATCGAAAGCGGATGTCGAGCTGCGGCGCGATTCGTCCTGTACCAGTGCGGTCTGCTCGGCGGTCCCCGGGGTGAACTCGTAGGCGCCGGGCTTGCCGACCTGCACGAGATTGCGCTCGGGCCCGGGAATGTAGAAGACGGGGTTGAGCTCGCGGTAGCGGCCCGACTCCTCGTTGTAGGAGGCGATGCGGTGCCGCATGAACTCGCGGAAGACGAAGATCGGCGCCTGCACGTAGAAGGTCATCGAGTTGTGCTCGAACGGCGAGCCGTGGCGGTCGCGCATGAGGTAGTTGATCAATCCCCGGCTGCGGGACGTGTCGAGGTCGGCGTCCTGCGCCTGCTCGAGTGTCTTCTCGCCCTGCGTCGACACGCGGGCTGCGAAGAGCACGTCGGCGTCGGAGGCGTTGGATCGGACGAGCTCGACGGTGATGTCGGACCGGAACTGGATGTCGTGGGGCACCTGCCCACGATAGCTGGAATGGGCCGGCACCGATCCGCATCCACTCACGTGGATTAGGCTGGCGACGCTAACCGGAGGGCACAATCTTGGCTGTCAGAGGCACATCACCCGCACACCACCCCGCGTCGATGCGGGTTCTCGTCTCCGGGGCCTCCGGGCTTGTGGGCACCGAGCTCACCCGCCAGCTGACCGAGCACGGGCACGACGTGCACACCCTCGTGCGCCGGGCACCGCGCGCCGAGAACGAGCACAACTGGGCGCCGAGCGCCGGCATGCTCGATGAGGGCGTGATGGACTCGATGCACGCGGTGATCAACCTCTCCGGGGCGTCGATCGGGCGCATCCCGTGGACCCCGCGCTACAAGAAGCTCATCCTCGAGTCGCGTCTGCAGACCACCCACACTTTGGCGCAGGCGATGTCGCGGTCGGCGACTCCCCCGTCGGTGTTCCTCTCCGCCTCCGCTGTGGGAATCTACGGCGACCGGCCTGGCGAGCGCCTCTCCGATGATGCGACCCGCGGCGAGGGCTTCCTGGCCGACGTCGTCGAGGCCTGGGAGGACGCGTCGAAGATCCGTCCGGAGAAGACGCGGCTGGTCAACTTGCGCACCGGGCTCGTGGTGGGCAACGGCGGCGCGATGAAGCCGCTGATGCTCGAGACCAAGTTCTTCCTCGGCTCGCGGATCGGCACCGGTGGTCAGCACTGGCCCTGGATCAGCCTCTACGACGAGGCCGCCGCCATCCGGCACCTGCTCACCTCGACCCTCAGCGGCCCAGTGAACCTCGCCGGACCCGTTCCGGCGACCTCCGACCGGCTGACGAGCGCGATGGCGCGCGAGATGAAGCGCCCCTACGCGCTGGTGCTGCCCGAAACGGTGGTGTCGCTCGCCATGGGCGAGGCCGGACGCGCCCTGCTGCTGCCGAGCCAGAAGATGCTGCCGTCGAAGCTGATCTCCGACGGATTCACATTCCGGCACAGCACCGTCGAGGAAGCGGTCGAGGCGCTGCTCGCTCGGTAGCTGCTGCGTCTCAGCCCCGGTGCAGCGCGATCGCGGTGCGGATCGAGCTGCGGGCGCGGCGGCGGTCGCCGCAGGCGTCGTACGCGAGCCCGAGACGGAACCACGCTCCCCAGCTCTGCGGGTCGGCCTCGACGGCCGCCTGGAACCTCGGGAACTCGACATCCGCTGCACTGCGCACGGGACGTCCGCTCGCGCGCAGGGGCAGCCCATCCGCGGGCAGGTCGCCCTCGGCAGCGACGATCGTGGCGAGCCGCTGGCTGCGGAGGCCGAAGAGCAGCTCGGTGACGAGCGCCCAGATGCCGATGAGCGGCAGGATGAGCAGGGCGATGCCGATGCCCTTCGCGATCGGCTCGTCCACCGCGATCAGGCGGAACGAGAGCTGGATGACGACACCCAGGTAGAGCAGCAGGAGCACGGCCATCAGAGCCACGCCGATGCGGCCCTTCACGGGGCGATCCCGGAGGGAATGAGGATGTCGAGGCCCAGCAACTTGTCGAGTCCGACGGTCACGCCGCTGGCCTGATTCGCAGCGCGCAGCGCGAGCAGGATTCCGGACTCGTAGGAGCTGCCGGACTGCGTGACGTGGGAGATCGTGAGGGTCTCGCCCGTACCGCCGAAGACGACGTCCTGGCGGGCGAGCAGTCCCTGCAGCCGCAGGCTGTGGATGGGGATGCTCGAGACCTGCTGGCCGCGAGCCCGCTGGTCGGTGTGCGGGGCGATCACCGGACCGAGCCGGCCGCGGGCGACACCGATGAGCTCGGCCGTGCGCACGGCGGTGCCCGACGGCGAGTCGATCTTCGAGGCGCTGTGCGCCTCCACTATCTCGATCGAGTCGAAGAACCGGGCGGCGAGGGTCGCGAGGGTGGTTCCGATCACGGAGCCGACCGAAAAGTTCGGCACGATCAGAACGCCGACGCCCGGGTGGGCGGCAACGCGGGTCTCGAGAGAGAGGATGCGCTCCCCTGTCCATCCGCTCGTGCCGACGAGCACGTTGAGACCGTGGCCGACCGCGAAGTCGACGATGCCGTGGCTGGCCGCCGGGGTCGACACGTCGACGACGAGGTCGGCACCGAGCATGTCCTCGAGCGGGGAGGCGGAGTTCAGCCGGGCGCCCAGGGTGAAATCATCCGCTTCGTCCACAATCCGGGTGACGATCTGGCCGAGTTTTCCGGTCGCGCCGACGACGGCGACTGTGGTTGTCATTCGTCCAATCTACCAAGCGCTCCGGCGCCCCCGCCCGGAGTCCTAGGGTGGGACCATGGTCAGCTTCCGCGAGGTCCCCGTCACCGACGACACCGCACACATGCTCCTCACGGAATACTTCGCGAGCCGCGCCGAGTCGTTCCCCGTGAGCATGGGCACGTATCACACTGCCTTCCCCGATCCCGCGCTGTTCACCCCGCCCCGCGGCGTCTTCGTGGTGGTTTCGGACCAGGCAGCGGATGTCGGCTGCGGCGGCATCCGCCTGCTGACCCACGGTGCGGGCGTGACGCGCTTCGAGATCAAGCACCTCTGGGTGCAGCCCGGCTCCCGCGGCACCGGACTCGGCCGGGCGCTGCTCGACGAGCTCGAGGCGCGGGCGCGTGCCTTCGGGGCGAGCGAGGTCGTGCTCGACACGAACCTCGCGCTCGAGGCGGCCGGGGGGCTGTACCGCAGCAGCGGCTACGGCGAGATCGCGCCGTACAACGACAACCCGAACGCGACGCACTGGTTCGCGAAGAACCTGACGACCGAGCTCGAATAGCGCGGCGCCCAGCCGCGGCTGGGCTTACAGGGGCTGCGGCGCCGGCAGCCCGGTGCGCAGCTCGGCCGGCAGGTGCGCCAGGTCGTTGTGCGTGATGAGCTCGGGCGACTTGACCGAGCGCACCCGGATGATGGTCAGGCCGCAGTTGGCCTGGTTGGTGCCGAGCCAGCGCCACGCCGGCGCGTCGAACACCTCGCGCACGAACCACGCGATGACGAAGTTGTGGGTGATCAGCAAGTCGTGGCGATCCTCGAGCGACGAGGCGAGCCACTCCGACCCCGCATCGGCCATCTGGGCCTTGCCCGCCTCGATCTCGGCGTCGGACACCGATCCGAAGAACGGCTTGTAGCCCGACGGCATGTCCGGGGTGGGCCCGGACGGGATGCAGTCGAACAGCAGCGCGGAGGGCTCCGGCCGCAGACTCGGCATGCTCTCGGTCATGATGCGGGCCGTCTCGGTGGCGCCCTCGAGCGGTGAGTGCCAGGCGCCGGTGAACGGCACCCCGCCCAGACGCTCGGCGATGGCCTTCGCCTGACGTTCGCCCCTGGCGGAGAGCGGACCGTCGGGGAGCCCGTGCTGGGCGTCGCGCTGTTCGCCGTGGCGGACGAGGTAGAGGAAGTGGGACACGGGCGTCCTAGCGGGAGTGGGCGAGGCCGGCGAGCGTCGACTCGTCGATCGTGCCGACGGCGGCGATGGACAGGGGGCGGGTGGCGAGGTCGGCGGCGAGCTCGCGCACCCCGTCGACCGTGACGAGCGAGAGCCGGCGCAGCGACTCGTCCAGGTCGCAGAACTCGCCCAGCGTCAGCTCGGCGCGTCCGAGACGCGACATCCGCGTGTCGGAGTCCTCGAGGGCGAGAGCGGATGCTCCGCTCAGCTGCCCGACGGCCCGGTCCAGTTCGACCTGGCTGATGCCCCCTGACGCGAGCAGCTGCAGCTCGCTGATCAGGAGCTCGGACACCTGGCGGAGCTTCGCCGGCGAGCATCCCGCGTAGATGCCGAACAGGCCGGCGTCGGAATAGCTCGGCGAGAACGAATAGACGGCGTAGGCCAGGCCGCGCTTCTCGCGCACCTCCTGGAACAGGCGCGACGACATGCCCCCGCCGAACGCGGAGTTCAGCACGGCCATGGTCGAGCGGCGCGGATCGTTGGAGGGGATGCCAGCGACCCCGAGCAGCACGTTGGCCTGCTCGATCGGGCGCTGCACCACCACGAGCGATGACCCCCGCGTGACCTGTTCACCCCTGGGTTCCCGGCGGGCGACCGGGGCCGCCTCTGCGGTGAGATCCCACCCGGCGGCCACCAGAGCGCGCTCCACCCCGGCGACGAGTTCGGCGTGGTCGACGGCGCCCGCGACGGTCACGACGAGGTCCTTCGCCCGGTAGTTCGCAAGGTAGTGCTCGTTCACGGCCGTGCGGGTCGCCGCCCCGATCGTCTCCGGGTTCCCTCCGATGGGTCGCCCGAGCGGATGTTCGCCGAAGACGGCCTCGAACAGGCGCTCACTCGCCACATCCGAGGGGTCGTCGTCCGCCATTGCGAGCTCCTCGAGGATGACCCCGCGCTCGATCTCGAACTCCTCCGGATCGAGTGTCGAGGAGGTGAGCATGTCGGCGATCACCTCGACAGCCATCGGCAGATCGCGGTCCTGCACCTTGGCGTAATAGCAGGTGTATTCCTTGGCGGTCATGGCGTTGTGCTCGCCGCCCACGGCATCGAAACTCACGGCGATGTCGAGGGCAGAGCGCGTCGCGGTGCCCTTGAAGAGGAGATGCTCGAGGAAGTGAGTCGAGCCGTAGGTCGCGGGCGACTCGTCCCGCGATCCGACGGCGACCCAGTAGCCGATCGTGGCGCTGCGTGCGCCTGGGACCCGCTCGCTGAGGATCCGCACCCCGCTCGGGAGCACGGTACGGGTGACCTGCGAGTCCCCGGATGCGGTGAAAGTGAGGTCGCTGAGACCCAGGGGAAGCTGCACGGCGCCGTTCATCAGAGTGAGCCTACGGGAGGATCCCTTCCCCCGCCCCCGCCGCGCCCTGATCCCGATGATGGTCACCGAGAAACATACGCTATAATTGGAGGACAAACAGACCAGTCTGTCTCAGCAACGTCCGCTTGCGAACCTGCTAACGTGAGCCAAAGTCTTGTATCTACCCGATTGCACATTCTACTGACACCTGACCAAAGGAGTTCGGCTGTGACCGTTAAGGCGCCCGAATCGGCCATCACACCGCTTCCCCGACCGGGAGATTCCGGCCAACCGGGGTCGGGGGCGAAGCAGCGCATCCTCGAAACGGCGAACCGCCTCTTCTATGCACAGGGCATCCATTCGGTCGGCGTCGACAAGCTGATCAGCGAATCCTCCGTGACCAAGGCCACGTTCTACAAGCACTACGGGGCCAAGGACAAGCTGATCATCGAGTACCTGAACACCCGGCACCGCGCGGTCGAGGAGTTCCTCGACACCGCGGCGCAGACGTCGAGCGCCGACGACGTCATCCGCGCCCTGATCGACCAGATCTCGGTCGACATCCACCAGAGCGACTTCCGCGGCTGCCCGTTCATCAACGCCGCGGCCGAGTTCGCCGACCCACGCCACCCGGTGCGCGGAGTCGTCGAGGCGCACCGCGACTGGTACACCGAGCGGCTGACGTCGCTGCTGCGCGAGTGCGGGCACCCCATGCCCGGCGACGCGGCCGACGATCTCCTGCTCGCCCGCGACGGCGCCATGACCGGTGGCTACGCCGGCGACCCGGTCTCGACCACCGCCGCACTGGCCCGCGTGGTCGAGCACATCCTCACCGACGCGCACCTCTCCCGCGACACCGAGCCCGCCTCGGCCTGAGCGTGGAGGGCGGCCGACGAGCCGGAGCGCGGCGCCCGCCGGTGCCAGCGCAGCCCGCACCGCGGCACACCGCACTCAGGCGGCACTGACCCGCTCGAGCTCGGAGACCTGCGCGCGGGTGAGCACGACAGACGCCGCCGCCATCAGCTGAGCGACCTGGCCAACACGGCTCGCACTCACGACGGGCGCGACGACGTTCGGCCGGGAGAGCAGCCAGGCGAGTGCGACCGTCGCCGGGACCACCGCGTGATGCAGGGCGACCTCGTCGAGCACCCCGAGGATGCGCAGGCCGCGCTTGTTGAGGTGCACGGAGGCCTCCCGGCCGCGGGGCTGGCTCGCGAGGTCGGCACGCGATCGGTACTTGCCGCTGAGGAACCCGCTCTCGAGCGCGAACCTGGGCATGACTCCGAGTCCCTGCTCGCGGGCCACCCTGGCGAGGGTGCCCTCGAACGGACGACGGTGGATCAGATTGTAGTGGCTCTGCAGCGCCGTCATCGGCGTGGCCCCGAGCTGCGCCGAGATCACCCGCGCCTCGACGAGCCGGTTCTCGGTGTGGTCGGAGGCCCCGAAGTAGCGCACCTTGCCGGCGCTCACCAGCGCGTCCACGGCGAGGAGCGTCTCCTCGAAGGGCACGGTGGCATCATCGATGTGGAGGTAGAGCAGGTCGATGTGGTCGGTGCCGAGACGCTCGAGCGAGGAGTTGACCGACCTCGTGATGGCCCTCTGCGTGACCCCCGGACTGTCGGCGCCCTTGCCGACCTTCGTCGCCACGACCATCTCGCCGCGGTTGCACCGGTCGCGCATCCAGTTGCCGATCATGACCTCGCTGCGACCGCCCGCATAGGCGTCGGCGGTGTCGACGAAGTTGCCCCCGAGACGCCAGTAGGCGTCGAGCACGTCCTCGGTGTCGGTGGCACTCGCGGTCCAGCCGAAGACGTTGCCGCTGATCGCGAGAGGGAACACCTGCAGCTCGCTCGTCCCGATCCGACGACGCCGAGTCGAGGACGCCGGATCGGCGATGGGCGGCGGTGCCTGTGCGACTCCGGTCATGCCTGGCCCCCTGCCCGCTCGGCTCCACCAGTCGTGCCCGCCGCGGGAGAGTGTGGCCGTCCTCATGAGGATAAGCCGATCGGTCCCCGCCGAAACACCAGATTCCGAATCGTTATCACGGTGCGCAAGGGATGCTCGGTATTAGGTGCGCGAGGTGTAGGTCGGATCGCTGCCGAACATCGACATCACCAGGACCGCGGCGGCGGTCGAGAGGATCACGGTGTGCAGACCGTGTTCGAGCAGGCGCTGCACGGGTCCGGCTGAGCGATGCCTCGCCCG
>JACMNE010000073.1 GCA_014378715.1 Microbacteriaceae bacterium | reverse complement strand
GATCTGCAGTGTGGGGGTGTGGAACCGCTATCGGCGCATCACGCGGGAGGCGCCGGCGATGATCGTGCGCGGCATCCTCGAACGATCGGCAGAGGGGGTCACGAACCTACTGGCCGACCGGTTCGAGGTGCTGCCGATGGTGACGAGGACATCGTCGAGGGACTTCCGCTAGGGCATCCGCCCGCACAGCCCGGCACACAGAGCTACTCTTGAAATCGGGTGGCGACGCACGAATTGCCAGGGGGCCTGAACGTCGACATTCGGCGCCAACGTAGATCACCCCGGGGAGAGGCACATGACGAGTCTGGTCGAGATCCTCATCCTGCGGGGGCTGCTGCCGCTAGAGCAGCTCAGCCCAGTGGGGACAACGGCGATCAGCGACGAGGTCATGGCCCGGGAGCTCGTCAGCAGCGGTGTCATCTCCGAGTTGCAGCTGGCACGGGCGCGCGCAGAACAGGCGGGGCTCCCGTTCCTCGAACTGACCGACTACCCCGTTGACCGTGATGCGCTGAGCCTGATCTCCGCCGCCATGTGCCGCCGCCACGAGGTGCTGCCGCTGGCCATTCGCGATGGCCGGCTCATCGTCGCCATGACCACCCCCGGCGACGTCTTCGCGCTCGATGACGTTCGCGAGGCGGCGAAGATGCCGTTCGCGCCCGCCGTCGTCGAACGCTCCGACCTGCTGTCCGCGATCGTGCGGTTCCACCGTTCGGACGACGAGTTGGCGAACCTCACCACACGACTCTCCGATGAGCTTGCCCCGGCCACGACTTATAGCGCGGCCGACGAGTCGACAGACTCGTCGGCCCCGATCGTGAGATTCGTCAACCTCATCATCAACCAGGCCATCCAAGACCGGGCATCAGACATCCATATCGAGCCGGGAGAGCACAACCTGCGGGTGCGCTACCGCATCGACGGGGTCCTGCACGAGATACGCAGTGCACCGTCCAAGATACAGAACAGTGTGATCTCCCGGCTGAAGATCATGAGCGACATCGACATCGCCGAGCGACGCATCCCGCAGGACGGCAGGATGACCGTGCACCACGGCGGCAGGGACATCGACCTGCGCGTCGCGGTGCTCCCCACAGTCTGGGGTGAGAAGATCGTCCTCCGGATCCTCGACAACGCCCCGTCGAGCATGAGCATCACCGACCTCGACTTCGGCGCAGGAAACCTGCGTGAGTTCACCCGGGCGTATTCGAAGCCGTATGGCATGATCCTGGTCACCGGGCCGACCGGATCTGGCAAGTCGACCACCCTCTACACGGCGCTGAACATGGTCGCCAATCCTGGCATCAACGTCATCACGGTCGAGGACCCGGTCGAGTATCGGATGCCGGGAATCAACCAGGTCCAGGTCAACCGCAAGGCGGGGCTTTCCTTCGCGGTCGCCCTGCGGTCGATCCTCCGGAGCGACCCCGACGTGGTCCTGCTCGGCGAGATCCGAGACCAGGAGACCGCGAAGATCGCTGTCGAGGCCTCCCTCACCGGACACCTCGTGCTGTCCACCCTGCACACGAACGACGCCCCGAGCGCGGTGACTCGCCTCGTCGAGATGGGTATCGAGCCGTTCCTCGTCGGATCTGCTCTGGAGTGCGTTGTCGCCCAACGCCTCGTCCGGCGCCTGTGCGCGAGATGCAAGGTACCGGATCTGCGGACCGTCGAGCAGCTGGCCGCGGTGGGGTTCGAACGCGGAGTGGCTGGCGGTGCGACGGTGTTCAGCCCCGTCGGCTGTGTCGCCTGTTCGCAGACGGGGTACACCGGGCGTGTGGCGGTGCACGAGGTGATGACGATGAGCCCGAAGCTGGAGCTACTCACGGTGTCCCAGGCCTCGAGTGCCGAGATCGCCGCCGCCGCACGAGCCGAGGGTATGGTGACCCTTCGCGAGGACGGGTGGGCGAAGGTCGGGGCCGGGCTGACGTCGGTCGAAGAGATCATCCGTGTCATCGCCTGACTGCGACCTGGCAGCGGCCCTCGACACTGTGGTCGCGAGCGGGGCCTCCGACCTGCACATCTCCCCGGGTGCTGCGCCGAGCATCCGAGTCGACGGGCGCCTGGGCGCCATCGAGGGGGCGCCGCGATGGTCGGCGCAGAAGGTCTCCGAAGCGCTGCTGAGTGTGCTCAGTCCGGAGCGGCTCGAGATCTTCACATCGGACCAGGAATTGGATTTCGCCCACCTCCATGGCGGTGAACGGTTCCGAGCGAACTTCTATCGCCAGCGCGACAGTATGGGAGCCGTCTTCCGGCTGATCCCGAGTTCGATCAAATCGCTCGCTGAGCTGGGGATTCCCTCGTCGGTGGGGAGTTTCGCGGCGTTCCCCCGTGGACTCGTACTCGTGACAGGCCCGACCGGGTCGGGCAAGTCGACGACCATCGCCGCGCTTGTCGACGAGGTCAATCGCACGCGGGAGGGCCACATCATCACGGTGGAGGACCCGATCGAGTTCGTCCACGAGCACGGGCGCTGCCTGGTCAGCCAGCGCGAGGTCGGGCGGGACACGCAGAGTTTCGCCATCGCCCTGCGCCAGGCTCTTCGCCAGGACCCCGACGTGATCCTGATCGGCGAACTGCGCGACCTGGAGACGATGGCGGTGGCGCTCACCGCGGCCGAGACGGGACATCTGGTGTTTGCGACCCTCCACACGAAAGACGCCTCGACGACGATCGACCGCATGATCGACGTGTTCCCCCCTCACCAGCAGGCGCAGGTGCGCACCCAGCTCGCCGCCACCCTCGGCGGGATCGTCAGCCAGACCCTGGTCAGGAAGGTGGGTGGAGGCCGTGCGGTGGCGACGGAGATCCTCGTCGCCACCCCTGCAGTGCGCAACCTGATCCGCGAGGGCAGGTCGCATCAGATCCCCTCGGCGATGCAGGCTGGACGATCCGCGGGAATGCAGACGATGGATCAGCATCTCGCCTCCCTGGTCGCCGAGCAGAAGGTGACCGCCTTCGTCGCGAGGGAGAGCGCCCAGGACGTGCAGAATCTCAACCAACTGATGCGCAACTCGAGCCAGCTCGCCGGACGGGAGAGCTGATGGCGAGCGAGACCGAATACTCCTTCACCGGGAGGAATGCCCGGGATCGGATCGTGCGTGGACATCTCCGCGCCGGGTCACGCGGTGTCGCTCTGAGCGTGCTGCGCAGCAGGGGGGTGTCGCCCATCTCGATCACCGTCCGTGCGGAGGGAAAGGGGTGGAACCGAGACCTCAAATTCGTGTCGCGCGCCCCGTCGGTGAAGCTGGGCGACCTCGCGATCCTGAGCCGCCAGGCGGCCACCATGACCACAGCCGGGTTGTCATTGCTGCGCACCCTCAACATCCTGGCCGAACAGACGCCCAACGTGCGCCTCGCCCGCACGGTGGTCATCATACGTGGAAGCGTCGAGTCAGGAATCTCGCTGTCGGACGCCCTGGCAGCCCACCCCGATGTGTTTCCCCCGATGATGATCAACCTGGTGCGGGCGGGCGAGACCGGGGGGTTCCTCGACGATGCTCTCACCTCCTGTGCAGACAACTTCGAGTCGGAGATGAAGCTGCGTGACACGATCAAGTCGGCGCTGGCCTACCCGGTCGTGGTGCTGGCGATGGCCGCAGTCGCCGTTGTCGGAATGCTGGTCTTCGTGGTTCCTGTCTTCGAGGGCATGTTCGCCGATCTCGGGGGCACACTCCCGCTTCCCACCCAGGTCCTGGTGACGCTGTCACGGATGATGGTGTGGCTGGTTCCCCTCCTGGTAGTCGTGGGCGCGGCATCCGCTGCGTGGTGGAGGAGGAACAAGAGGCTCGAGTCGGTGCGCCAGGTGATCGATCCCCTGAAACTCACAGTGCCGATCTTCGGGCCCCTGCTGGCCAAGTTGGCCGTCGCCCGGTTCACCCGCAACCTTGCCACCATGATCGGGGCCGGTGTTCCCATCGTGCTCTCGCTGCGAATCGTCGGCGGGATCTCGAACAACTGGGTCGTCGAATCGGCCCTCCGCCGCACCGAGGACGCGGTGAGCAGCGGGAAGTCGCTCGCGGGGCAGCTCCAGACCGAGGCGATCTTCCCCTCCATGGTCACCCAGATGATCGCCGTGGGCGAGGAGTCTGGCGAGCTTCAGACGATGCTCGGCAAGATCGCGGACTTCTACGAGCAGGAGGTGCAGACGACCAGTGCGCAGCTCGCGTCGCTGATCGAGCCGTTGATGATCGCCTTCATCGGCGTGGTCATCGGCGGCATGATCGTCGCGCTGTATCTGCCGCTGTTCTCGATCTTCGACTTCGTCCAATAGCTGGCGCCCATCGGGTGCCCCAATCGAGTGATTGGTGTAGTCGGAGCGCGAAATTGGACCTATTCTGATCACGGGGGCGGCAACAACTCGTTGCCTTAAAATCCATATATATGGTAGGGGACATCATGACCACAACACTGACTGCTAAATTGCGCGGGCGCGCCGGCGTCGCCGACAGCGACCGGGGTTTCACCCTCATCGAGCTGCTCGTTGTCATCATCATCATCGGAATCCTTGCGGCCGTCGCGATTCCGATCTTCCTCGGGCAGCAGGAGAAGGCGAAGGACAGCGCGGTCGAGGCGTCCATCACCAATGCGAAGGTGGCCGTGGTGGCGGAACTCCTCCAGAACGAGGACATCCTCGACACCTTCAACACCACGGCCGATCTCACGGCGGCGGACTTCCCCGAGTACACGGCCAGCGCCGACGTGACCGTGCAGATCCAGAGCTCGACGGTCGCCGGCGAGACGCCGGCCTTCGTGGTGACCGGATTCTGGACCGCCGACGGACCTGCAGCCGGACCCTCGTCCGATACGAATCACGGGTACTACATCAGTGACACCGGGGCGGCCACCAAGCTCGATTCCGATAACCCCACGGTCCCCACACCGTGATCATCGGCGCGCAGCCGCCGGTTCGATGAGCCACGGGGAGGGCGACGAGCGGGACGACAATGGTTTCGGTCTGGTGGAGATCATCGTCTCGATGTTCCTCCTCGGGCTCCTCGCCGTCACATTCCTGCCGCTCCTCGTGCAGGCGCTGCGTGTCACGGCTGTCAACGACAACCTTGTCGCCGCCAGCCAGCTGGTGGCGACCAGGTTCGAGCAGTTGCGTGCCGTTGGCACCGACTGCGCCGACCTGAAGGCGTTGGCCGCGAGCCCGGTGCCGGTGTCCGACGTCGACGGCCATCCCCTCCAGACGACCGTTTCCGCGATCCAATGCC
Source organism: Microbacteriaceae bacterium (assembly GCA_014378715.1). Lineage (GTDB taxonomy): Bacteria > Actinomycetota > Actinomycetes > Actinomycetales > Microbacteriaceae > Marisediminicola. Next base: position 64,539 of record JACMNE010000073.1, on the reverse strand, counting down.
CGGCTGCCGGCGCATTTCCGGCGACGGTCGCCGTGCGGGTCGCCGTCACGGACCTGGCCGGATCCCATGTCGTGGTCGAGTCGAGCACGCTCGTCTTCGTCGACCGTTAGTAATATGACGACCCGCACCGGCGTCGACCGCACCTCCGTCGACGAGGAGCGGGGATTCACCCTCATCGAACTGCTCGTCTACATGGCACTGAGCATCATTGTGCTGTCCCTGATCGGAGGGGTGTTGATCTCCACCATCGCCACCTCACGGTCGGTCGCCGAATTGAACCGCGCTACGGCGGCGAGCCAGCTTGTAGCGTCCGGTATCGGCTCCTCGGTTCGCAACTCCGTCGGCACCGCAGTCACGGCTGCTGGCGACACCCAGCTCCTCGTCGCCACGCGCCTCGGGGGGCAGACCACCGCGCAGGTAAGCTGCCAGGCCTGGTTCTACACGGCGGCGAACGGGGGCGCAATCTACTACCGCAGCCAGCCGACCGGTGCACCGTACATCTCGATTCCGTCCCCCACAGAACTTGCCTCCACGGGGAGCGGATGGATCGGCGCCGCCGACGGGATCCTCCCCGTGGATGGTGGACCGGTGTTCTCCAGCCCTACCGTCGGCACCGTCGGCCTGAGATTCACCAGCGACACTCCCCCCGGTTCGCCCGAGACGATCACCTCGACATCGTCGACCAGCCGCAATGCCGCTGCGAGCCCCGGAGCGTGCTTTCGATGACAGCCAGAGATACCCCCACCGCCTCCGAGCGCGGCAGTGTCATGCTGTCGGTGCTGGGGGTGACCGCGATCGTCTCAATCGTCGCGGTGACGATCGCCACCGGCCTCGTCGCGGGGCTCGCCACCAGTTCGGCGGCGCGGGCCTCGCTTCAGGCCCAGTCCGCGGCCGAGGCCGGCATCGACTTCTCCCGCGCCGCCCTCCTGCGGGGTTCCTGCCCCTCGACGATGCCGCTGCCGACGGCCCCGTCGTTCACCCTCGACGTGGCCTCCAGAACTGCGGGTGGCGCGTGGGTCAGCGGCTGTCCTGCCTCAGGCGCAGCTGAGATCAGGGTGGTGTCGACCGGGCTCGCTGAAGACATCGGAGTGGCAGGGAATGACTCGGGAGACCTGAGGCGCGTTGAGGCCGTGTACGCGGCCGCACCCAGCACCGCCGCCGTTCCCGTAGCGCCGGTGGCGATGTTCTCCTACGCCTCAGCCGGTTTTCTGGGCTCCAGCCAGATCATGGCGGTCGACGGGTCGGTTCCGCTGGTCCGGGTGCATACGGGTGACCTCTCCTGCGCGGGGTCCGGCATCTACAACAGTGCTGTCACCGTCGACCAGGGGTCGCTCGTGTTCGGGGCGTCGTGCCAGGTGCGCGGGGATGTGCGGACGGCCGGGGCCACGAACCTGACTGACACCGCGCACATCGGGGGAAACGTCAGCGCGGCAAGCGCGAACATTGGTGGAGCCGCCACCGTGGGTGGGGGAATCTGGTCCACGGGATCCGCCATCGTCCAGGGCTCCGCCATCGTCTCAGGGGGTGTGGTCGCTACCGATCTCGAGTCGGCAGGAAGCTCGATCGTTCGCGGCGACACGTGGACCTCCGGTCCGACCAGCCTCATGGGCTCCTCCCAGATCTTCGGCCGGGCGACGGCATCGTCTCTCGCCCAGGCCGGATCGTCGATCATCGGCGGAGACGGCTGGTCGACCGGAGCGACGTCCCTGAGCGACACCTCGACTCTGCTCGGTGCGCTGACGACCCGGTCGGTGACGGGCCCAGAGCACGTCACCGGGGCCATCACCGTTGTTCCGGCCGGCCCGGGTGCTGGTCCCCCCGCAGCCGCGAACCCCGTCGCCGTGCTGCCCGCGTCGGACTGGGTCGATGTGGGGTATGTCCCAGGTGCCTGGCCCGGTTACACCACGATGACCACGTCGATCGGGTGCAACGGTCTCGCCCTGCAGGTGCTCGTGAACCTGCTCGCCAGCGGGCCGGGCATCATCGACGCGCGGGGCTGCGCCGCCGGCGTCAGTCTGACCGGCAGCGGGATCCTCATCCTGCAGAACGACCTCGTGATCATCGCCTCGACGTTCGCGTTCGCCGACAGCTCCCAGATCGCGTCCGCCAGCGCGCAGACACTGACCCTGGTCACGCCGGACCAGATCGCCGACGGCAAGCCCACCTGCACGGGAAGCCGGTCCAGCATCGCCCAGTCCTTCATCGTCCAGGCACCGGTGACGGCCCTGCTCTACACGCCGTGCGCGATCTCGATGGGGTTCTCCTCGCAGTGGCGCGGCGGCCTGTACGGGGGGAACGTGTCCATGGGGGGGTCGTCCATCCTCCGCTATCTGCCGGTCCAGTTCCCCGGCCCCCAGCGGACCGCACCGGGCGGGTCGTCTGGCACACCCTCCGGGGCGCTCGTCGGGGGCAGGACATCGCTGCGGGACCTGGTCCCTGGTGGTTGAGCCGGGTGTGGCCCTGGCTCTCGCCGGAGCGGGGCTGGGCGGTGTGCTGATCGGATCCTTCGCCAACGTGGTCGTCCACCGAATTCCGGCAGGGATGTCGATCGTCACGCCCCCGAGCGGATGTCCCGCCTGCGCGACTCCGATCCTTCGGCGTGACAACGTGCCGGTTGTGTCCTTCCTGCTGCTGCGCGGACGGTGCCGATCCTGCCGCGAACGCATCTCGATCAGGTATCCGCTGGTCGAGGCAGGAATGGGGCTGTTCTTTGTGGTGGTCACCCTGCACTGGATGCTCACACAGCCGTCTGGGGGATCTGGACTCGAAGTGATGTCGAGCGTAGCCGTCCTCGTGGCCTTCCTTTATCTCGCGGCAGCGTCGGTTGTTCTCGCGGCGATCGACGTGAACACACACCGGCTGCCGAGCGCGATCGTCCTGCCGCTGCTCTGGGTCGGACTGGTCCTCCTGGGCGGCGCAGCCCTGCTGGATGGCGACGTGTCCTCATTCTTCACCGCGGTGCTCGGCGGAGCCGCCCTGCTCGCGGTCTACGGCACCCTTCGCCTGATCCGTCCGGGCGGCATGGGACTCGGCGACGTCAAGCTCGCCGGGGTCCTCGGTTTCTACCTCGGCTGGTGGGGCTGGGGGCCGTTGCTCGTGGGAGCGTTCGCCGCCTTTGTGCTCGGCGGCGTCTTCGGCATGGTGCTCGTGGTGTCCCGCCGTGTGTCGCGCCATTCAGGAGTTCCCTTCGGTCCGTGGATGCTCGGCGGCGCCTGGGTCGGGATCATCTTCGGCACCGGTATCTTCGCCTCCTACCTCTCGCTGTTCTCGCTCGCACCATGACCACCACACCGCACGATGAATAGGGATGCTCCTCATGGCACAAAACCAGATCGGCCTCGAGATCGGCTTCGACGCCGTGCGCGCCGTCGAGCTGGGAGGCGGCAGGTCGCCGAACCCGGTTGTGCTTCGGTATGGGGAGATAGCCATTCCGGCGGGTGCGTTCGATCGCGAACGGATCGTCGAGCCCGAGGTGATCGCCCGGGCCATCAAGCGCCTGTGGCGTGCCGAGCGGTTCACGAGCAGGCGGGTAGTACTGGGGACGGGCAACTACCGGGTGACGGCCCGCGATCTCACGGTTCCGAAGATGTCCCTGCGCCGAATCAGGGAGTCCCTGCCGTTCATTGCGCAGGAACTCCTCCCCTTTCCCGTCGAGGATGCCGTGCTCGACTTCTACCCGTCGGCGCTGGTTCCGGCATCGGGTGATCGCGAACCCGAGGTGTCCGGGCTCCTCGTCGCCATCTTGAAGGAGGTCATCGCCGGTGACATGGAGGTCGCCCGTCTCGCGAACCTCGATCCGGTGGGACTCGACCTGATCCCCTTCGCTATCAGCCGCGCACTCAATGTGGGGCAGCACTCCGACGAGGTCGTCGCGGTCATCGATGTCGGTGCGACGACGACCGGCATCGTGATTTCGAGAGGGGCCGTACCGCTCTTCCTCCGGCTCCTGCGGGCCGGCGGACTGGACGTCACCGAGGCCCTCACCTCCCGCCTCCCCCTGTCCGTCGCCCAGGCCGAGACAGTCAAGAGACGGATCACCATCACCGGCACCATGCCGCCCGACCTCGAACTCGCCGCAGGCGTCGCAAGCGACACCGTCGGTGAGCTGCTGCGCAGCCTGCGAAACACCATCTCGTTCTTCAACGGCTCCCATGCCGACCTGCCGATCTCGCGCATCTACCTCACCGGTGGAGGGTCTCGGCTCGGCGGTTTCGCGAAGGAACTGGCCACCCTCACAGGGCTGCCAGTCAGTCCTCCCCGCCTGTCCTCATCGATCTCCTACGGCGCGGGATTCGCCGTGTCCGAGTTCGCGGCATCCGAGGGGGCGTTCATCCCGGCACTGGGACTGGCCATCAGGGGGGTGTCCTGATGGCGCGGGGGTCGGGGCTCAGCCTGTCCATCGGCGGCTCGCCCAGGGTGAACCTCCTTCCCCCTGCCTTTCGCGCGGCCAGGAAGGACAGGAAGGTCCGCCGCAGATGGGGCGCGGGCATCGCCGCCACCGTCGTCATGCTGCTGCTGCTGGCCGTCACGGCCAACATCGCCGCGGTCCGCAGCGAGGCGCTGCTCTCGTCAGCGCGGAACACCGGGGAGACTCTCGTCAACGCTCAAGTGGAATACGCCGCCGAGGTCGATCTGCAGACCGACCTCGACGCTCATGAGCACGTCGAGACTGTTGTGAGGGCCGCGGACATCAACTGGGCACAGTACATCGGCGAGGTCTCCGCCCTGCTGCCCGCCGGTGCCACCATTCGCAATGTCACAGTCGACTCGACGTCGCCGCTCGCGGACTTTCCGCAGCCCTCGATCCCCCTCGAGGAGCCGAGGGTGGCGACCCTGGCCATCTCGGCTTCGGCGGGGAGCCTCGCCGACATCAGCGGCTGGGTCGCAGCCCTGCGCGCCCTCGACGGATTCGCCGACTGTGCGATCGAGTCAATCACCGGCGCTGACGGTGCCTACCAGACGATCGTGGTGCTGCACCTCGACTCGGGTGCGTTCACCGTCCAACCCAGAAGGGGAAACTGAGTGATGATCAGCAAAAGCGTCCAAGGAATAGTGGCCGTACTGGCGATCGTGATCATTGTCGTTGGCGGCATGCTGCTCGGGGTCGTGCCGGCCCTCGAACGGACCTCTGAGGCGCGAGTCGGGCTGTCAGCAGCCCAGGCGCAGAACGCCGAGTCCGCCACCACACTCGATCTGCTGCAGGCCCAGCGCGCCGATGTCGAGACGCTCCTGGACGCGCAGACGAAGATCAGGCTGTCGGTCCCGAATCTGCCGGGGGTGGGTGTCTTCGTGACGGAGCTCGGGAGGAGCGCGGCCACGCAGGGTGTTGGTGTGCAGTCCGTCACTGTCGGCACCCCGACGGCCGCGACCATCGCGCCCGCCTCGAGCACATCGGACGGTGCCCCCGGTGATGCGCCCGTCGCTGATGGTGAACTTTTCTCGGTAGCCATCGATATCAGCATCTCGGGGCCGTACGAAGGGGTGATCGAGGTCATTGGAGCGCTGCAGACCGGCACCCGGCTGACCAGCCTGACCGGCTTCACCCTCTCCATCGATGGTGCGAACGTCTCGGCGCAGCTCTCTGTGCTGGTCTACGTTCTGGCCTGAGCCGCGCCCGCCGACGGGAAGCTCAGCGCCGCTTCGCCGCGTTCTTGCGCAGCAGGTCGATGCGCGCCTGCAGCTGCGTGACCGTCGCGGAGGCCACTGCCGGCCCGCCGCAGGCCCGTCGCAACTCGGCGTGCACGAGGCCGTGAGGCTCCCCGGAGGCCTTCGCGCGCATGCCCACGAGGCTGTTCAGCAGTTTCCGCTGTTCGGCGAGGGTGCGGTACAGGGCCACCTGCTCGACCGGCTCCTCGCCCGCCGCGATCTGACGCTTCTCCCGCTCGGTGCCGCGCCTGGACTGGCGCGCCTGCCGCTGCTTCAGCAGGTCGCTGACCTGCTCGGGTTCGAGGAGTCCAGGGATGCCGATGAAGTCGAACTCCTCGTCGCTGCCGGGCTCGGCGAGCGAGCCGTACTCCTCACCGTCGAAGAGCACCCGGTCGAAGGTCGCGCTCGACTCGATGGCCTCCCACGTGAACTCGTTCATGAGTTCGGAGGACGCCTTCTCCTCACGCTCGGCCGCGTCCATCAGATCGTCGTCCAGCTGATCGTCGTCGGCCTCTCCCCGGTCGAGCGCGTGGTCGCGTTCCATCTCGAGCGCCGCGGCGAGCCCGAGCAGCGCGGGCACGCTGGGCAGGAAGATGCTCGCCGTCTCCCCGCGCCTGCGGGTGCGCACGAAACGCCCGATCGCCTGCGCGAAGAACAGGGGTGTCGACGCGGATGTCGCGTAGACCCCGACGGCGAGACGGGGCACGTCGACGCCCTCAGACACCATCCGCACGGCGACCATCCACCTGCTGGTGCCCTTCGAGTAGGAGTCGATGCGGTCGCTGGCCTCCTTCTCGTCGGAGAGCACAACGGTGGGCTCCTCCCCGGTGATCTCCTTCAGGATGCGCGCGTAGGCCTTGGCGGCAAAGTGGTCGGTGGCGATGACCATCGCCCCCGCGTCCGGCACCGTGTGCCGCACCTCGGTGGGCCGCAGATTCGCGGCCCGCAGCACGGCAGGCAGCCACTCCCCCTCCGGGTTCAGGGCGGTGCGCCAGGCCTGCGCGGTGACGTCCTTGGTGTCGCCCTCGCCGAGCCCGGCCTCCATCTCGTCGCCCATCTTGGTGCGCCAGCGCATCTTGCCCGCGTAGGCCATGAAGATCACCGGGCGTACAACCCCGTCGGCGAGGGCGCGGCCGTAGCCGTAGTTGTAGTCGGTCTGCGAGAGGCGGATGCCGTGCCGGTCGCGCAGGTAGGTGACAAACGGGATCGGGGCCGCGTCGGAGCGGAACGGGGTGCCGGTGAGCGAGAGCCGCCTGGTCGCCGGGGCGAAGGACTCGCGGATCGCGTCGCCCCAGCTGAGCGCGTCGCCGCCGTGGTGGATCTCGTCGAGGATAACCAGGGTGCGGCGGTCCTCGGTCAGCGAGCGATGCAGCGCCGGGTTCATGGCGATCTGCGCGTAGGTGACGACAACCCCGTGGTATTGACGCCCGCCGGTGCCGTGGTTGTTGCGGAAGTGGGGATTCAAACGGATGCTGGCGCGGTGCGCGGCCTCGGCCCACTGCCGTTTCAGGTGCTCGGTGGGGGCGACGACGGTGATCCGGTCGATCGTGCGCCGGTGGAGCAGCTCCGCGGCGAGTCGGAGGGCGAAGGTCGTCTTGCCCGCGCCGGGTGTGGCTGCGGCGAGGAAGTCGCGCGGCTCCGTCTGGAAGTACAGGTCGAGGGCCTCCGCCTGCCAGGCGCGGGGCCGTTCGGCTGTGCCTCGCGCCGCCCGTTCCGGGAACGACGGCGACAGGTGCTCCGCCGCGAAGGTGCCGAATGAGGAGGGGGTGTTCACTTGATCAGATGTTACCCGAGACGGCTGACATCTCAGACGGGCAGAGGCCCCGCGCCTGGACGGCGGGGGCCTCTGGTGCGGGGCGAAGGCGGTCAGGCCTTGCGGGCGCCCCTGGTGACGAAGCCGTAGATCAGCAGGACGAGGATCGACCCGAGGATGGCGACGAGCCACGTCTGGATCGAGAAGAAGTCCTGCAATCCGAGCCCGAAGATCGCGGAGCCGATGAAACCCCCCAGCAGTGCTCCGACGACCCCGAGGATGAGGGTGATGAGCCACCCGCCGCCCTGGTTACCGGGCAGGATTGCCTTCGCGATTGCCCCAGCGAGCAGTCCAAGTACGATCCATCCAATGATTCCCATAACGACCTCCCAGTCGATGATGTTGCCGTGTCGGGTTGTGGCACGGTGTTGCGCTGCGTCGAGGACCGACACAGCGTGGTGCTGCGCCGTGTCTGGGCGCGCAGAAATATTACCTCCCCCGAACGGGGGGATCAGTGGGTTGACAATCTGCGGAAATCGCCTAAAAGCGACCCATTTGGCACGAGGGTTGGTTGCACGGGCGGGATGGGGCAGTCTGGGACGATGACTCAGCTCCACCCGTGGTCCAGGTACGTCGCGCTGGGAGATTCGTTCACCGAGGGCATCGGAGACCCGGAGCCGCGCTCCATGGGCGGCAATCGCGGTTGGGCAGACCGCGTCGCGGAGGTGCTCGCGACGAAGACCGACGACTTCGCCTACGCGAACCTGGCGATCCGCGGGCGGCTGCTGCAGCAGATCCTCGACGAGCAGGTGGAGCCGGCGCTCGAGCTGCGGCCCGACCTGGTCACGATTTCCGCCGGCGGCAACGACCTGATCCGCCCCAACACCGATCCCGACGACATCGCCTCGCGACTCGACTGCGGCATCGGCAGCCTCCGCTCCCAGGGCGCTACCGTTGTCGTGTTCACCGGCCCGGACATCGGCGGGACGCCCGTGCTCAATCGCTCTCGTGGCAAGGTCGCCATCTTCAACGAGAACCTCAGGGCGATCTCGGTGCGGCACGACGCGATCGTGGCCGACATGTGGGCGATGACCGAGCTCGCCGACCCCCGCATGTGGGCGCCAGACCGGTTGCACTTCTCGCCCATCGGGCACAACACGATCGCGCGGATGGTTCTGGACTCGCTCGGGGTGGTCAACGGCCTCGAGCCGTACGCGCCGGAGCACCTGCCCCACCGCCCGTGGCGGCAGGCAAGGGTCGAGGACTTCGGCTGGGCCAGGGAATACCTCGTGCCGTGGGTGTTGCGCCGGGTGCGCCACCAGTCCTCAGGGGACAACATCAGCGCAAAACGCCCCACCGCCGGGAGCGTCGGCGCCTTCGACCTTTCGGACGAGTGACGCGACACCCCGGGCGGTGGGGCGGGCTGGAGAACCGAGCGATGGTGCGCCGGCTCAGCGGCCCATCGAGGCCGAGGCGGGGCAGTCGAACGGGTCGCCGCCCGCTGCCAGTCCCACGCGGTTCAGGTACTGGATGACGATGCCATACGACTGGGTCAGCGTGGTTTCGGTGTACGGGATCGTGTGGCTCGTGCAGTATTCCTTCGCGATCTCCTGCGCCTTCTTGAGGTGCGGGCGGGGCATGTTCGGGAACAGGTGGTGCTCGATCTGGTAGTTCAAGCCACCCATGAAGGTGTCCATGACCCAGCTGCCCTTGATGTTGCGTGAGGTGAGCACCTGGCGACGCAGGAAGTCCACCTTGGAGTCGTGCGCCAGGATCGGCATGCCCTTGTGATTGGGGGCGAACGATGCGCCCATGTAGAGGCCGAAGACCCCGAGCTGCACCCCGATGAAGGCGAAGGCCATTCCGAGCGGGAGCATCAGGAAGATGACGGCCGCGTAGGCAGAGAGGCGGGAGACGATCATCGTGATCTCGACCCAGCGCTTGTCCACCTTGCCGCGCCCGAACACGGTGCGCAGGCCGTGGATATGCAGGTTGAGTCCCTCGAGCAGGAGGACGGGGAAGAACAGGTAGCCTTGGCGCTTGGTCGCCCAGGCGTAGAGCCCCGTGGACTTCGCGGCATCCGTCTCAACGAATGAGATGAAGTCGCGTTCGATGTCGGGGTCCTTGCCGATGATGTTCGGGTTGGCGTGGTGGCGGCTGTGCTTGGTCATCCACCAGGAGTAGCTGATGCCCACGAAGAGGTTCGCGAGCATACGCCCGGCGAAGTCGTTGGCGCGCCCCGACTCGAACACCTGGCGGTGCGAGGCCTCGTGGGCGAGGAAGGCGTACTGGGTGAGGATGATCCCGAGGGCGCCGGCCATGAGAAGCTGGAACCAGGAGTCGCCCAACAGGATGAATCCGGTGATGACGCCGCCGAGGGCGGCCGTCAGGATGCCGAACATCATGTAATAGAAGCCGGTGCGACGACGTAGGAGTCCAGCGTCACGCACGGTCCGAAGCAGCGCGGAGTACTCGGTCGTGGGGTTGCCCCGATTGCCTCCCGGCTTCGTCTTCGTGAAGGTGACGACGGGAGACGTGATGGATGGACCGCTCAAGTGTGGAGCCTCGTTCCGGCTGGTGACTTCCCAGTCGAAAAGACGAGCAGGTGCTCTCGCGGATTTTTAGATCATATGGTCTTCCACTGGGAAACGCGTGGATATCGGGTGATAACTTGTCGAATTGCTCTCAGGAAATGAGGTTGAGCGGATGTGACAGGCGCCACCACACGCCCGGGTCGCCGATCTCGCCGGACAGCACCAGGGGCACCTCGATGACGGCGTCGCCGATGCGGAACCGCACCTGGCCGACGGGGTCGCCGGAGGCGCCCGAGGCCACGTCGAGCGCGTCGACCTCCTCGGTGACGGGCGTGTCCGACCAGACGACGACCGACGTCGCGGACGCGGCAACGGCGGTCGCCCGCTGGTCCCACTCGGTCGCGTAGCTGGCGAACTCCTCGCCCTCCACGGTGAGGGACACCTCGTGGAACCCGGCTGCGGCGGAGTCGAGCAGCGAGCGCACCGCGTCGTTGACGCTGGTGCGGTCGACGGCGCCGAGCACCACCCCGACCACGGTGACGGTCGCCGACCCGACCGCTACGTCGGCGGAGAAGAGCAGGCAGGAGCCGGCCTCGTCGAGGGTGCCCGTCTTGATGCCATCGATCCCGTCTATGCCGAGGATGGTGTTGCTGTTCTCGATGGCACCGATGAACGGCACATCGGCTGTGCTCGACCTGACGATGCCCGCGATGGTCTCGTTGGCGAGGGCCAGCTTGGCGATGCCGACGAGATCGGCGGTCGAGCTCACGTTGAGCGGCGACATACCGGTCGGCTCGACCAGCCGCGTCTGGGTGAGGCCCTGGCTCGTGAGCCAGGTGTCCGCGGCCGAGGTGAAGCCCGACGTCGAGCCGAAAGCCCAGTCGGCCATCGACTCCGCGTAGTTGTTCGCCGACGACACCAGCACGACCTCGAGCGCCTCACGCTGGGTCAGGGTGAGTCCGGCGGTGACCGGCTCCACCTTGCCGCCGACCGCGGCGTACTTGGCGTAGAGCGCGACATCCGCCGAGGTGAAGGTGATGGACGGGCCGTCCTCGCCGGCCGCCAGCGGATGCTCCTCGAGGACCATCAGGGCGGTGACGATCTTGCTGATGCTCGCGATGGGTCGCGGGTCGGCGCTGCCGCCCGCGGCCAGCACCCCGTCGAAGCCGATGGCGCCGATGGCACTCGCGCCGAAGTCGGGGAACGCGGGCACCGAGACGGGGAGGTCGGGCACGTCGGCGGGCGCGACGCTCGCGACCGCGGATCCGACGGGTGCGAGGAGGGTGACGGGCACGTAGGCGCCGGTGCCGAGCACCACGGCGAGCACCGCGCCAGCGGCGACGCGGCGGCGGCGGAGGATCTGTCGTCGGGTGGGCGGCACGGTCCCCATGCTAGGCGACTGGGGCACCCGCCCGGCCCTAGCGCTCGAGGTGAGGCGAGCGCTCGAGGTGAGGCGAGCGCTCGAGGTGAGGCGAGGGCGCGGGAGGCGAGGGCCTGATCAGCGAGTGCGCAGAGCCCAGAGCGCCACGGCGCTGGCGGCGGCGACGTTGAGCGAGTCGACGCCGTGCCCCATGGGGATCGTCACGACGGTGTCAGCGTGGGAGAGGGCGTCGCGGGTGAGCCCGTCGCCCTCCGAGCCGAGAAGCAGGGCGACCCGCTCGGGGGCGTCCCCCGCGAACTCATCGAGGCTGACGGCGTCGTCGGAGAGGGCGAGGGCCGCGATGTGGAAGCCGGCGGCCTTGAGCAGGTCTGCGCCCTCCGGCCACTCGGGCAGGCGGGTCCACGGCACCTGCAGCACGGTGCCCATACTCACCCGCACACTCCGGCGGTAGAGGGGATCGGCGCAGCGCGGGGTGACGAGCACGAGATCGGCACCGAGGCCGGCCACCGAGCGGAAGATCGCCCCCACGTTCGTGTGGTCGACGATGTCCTCGAGCACCACGACCAGGGTGGCATCCCTGAGCAGCTCCGCCACCGGGCCGAGCTCTGGCCGGTGCATCGCCGCGAGGGCGCCGCGGTGCAGGTTGTAGCCGGTGAGCGATTCGAGCACGTCGGGCGCCCCGACGAACACGGGGATATCGAAGGGGTCGAGCAGCGGGCGGAGGGCGTCGAGCCACTGCTCCTGCAGCAGCACAGAGCGCGGGCGGTGGCCCGCGGCGATCGCCCGAGAGATGACCTTCGCGGACTCGGCGATGTAGAGACCACCGGCCGGCTCCGTCACGCGCCGTAGCGCGACATCCGTGAGCCTGGCGAAGTCGGCGAGCCCCGGCTCGTCGAGCGTGGTGATCGGCACGATGTGCATCGCGCTCCCCCGTCCTTCGGCGCCGGCAATCCGGCGCACCCCACGAACCTATCCGACCACGCAGTTGTCTATCCTGTAGGAGGGCGCAGGTCGGGCTCCAGGAGGTGACCCGGACCTGATTTCCGGGGGTGAGGGAGGCTACGTGACGGCAGCGGATGCAGCGGGCAGCGGCCAGGTCGTCGCGGACGCCCTGGCGGCCTCGCTCGAGCGGGCCGTGACCGCCCTGACCGGTCGCACCGTCGCCGTGCTCACCGGCGCAGGGGTCAGCACCGACTCCGGGATCCCCGACTACCGCGGGGCTGGGGCGCTCCCCCGTAATCCGATGACCTTCCAGCAGTTCATCAAGGACCCCGACTACCGCAAGCGCTACTGGGCGGGCAGTCACCTCGGCTGGCGCCGTTTCGACGGTGCGAAGCCCAACGACGGGCACCGGGCGATCGCCGCCCTCGAGCTGACCGGCAGAGTGAACGGGGTCATGACCCAGAACGTCGACGGGCTCCACCTGCGCGCAGGGTCCCGCCGCGTGGTCGACCTGCACGGCACGATGGACCGCGTGCGCTGCCTGAACTGCGGTCAGACCTTCGCCCGCGCAGACATCGCCGAGCGCATCACCTCGGGCAACCCCTGGCTCGACGAGCCGAGCGCGGTGCAGCTGGCCCCGGACGGCGACGTCGAGGTCGGCAACATCGATCGGTTCGCCACCCCGGAGTGCACCGTCTGCGGTGGCGTTCTCAAGCCCGACATCGTCTTCTTCGGAGAGTTCATCCCGGTCGAGAAGTTCGCCGAGGCGACCGCGCTGATGCAGTCGGCCGACGCGCTGCTGATCGCCGGTTCGTCCCTGGTGGTCAACTCCGGCATCCGCCTGCTCGACCAGGCGGCTAAGCGCAAGCTGCCGATCGTCATCGTCAACCGCGGGGTGACCCGGGGTGACCTCCGCGCGACCGTGAAGGTCGACGGAGGAACCTCAGAGATGCTCACCGAACTGGCCGAGCGGCTGCGATGACCCACCTCTACCTGGTGAGGCACGGCGAGACGGACTGGAATGCGGCCCGCCGGATCCAGGGCAGCACCGACATCCCTCTTAACGACATCGGCCGTGAGCAGGCCAGGCGCACCGGGCGGCTGCTCGCGACGCGCAAATGGGACCTCGTGGTCTCCAGCCCCCTGTCCCGCGCCGCCGAGACCGCGCGGATCATCGCGAGCGAGCTGGCCCTGCCGGAGCCGCGCCGGGTCGAAGCGATCGTCGAGCGGCGCTACGGTGAGGCCGAAGGACTCGACTACCTCACCCTGCACACGCGGTTCCCCCGGGGATCCGTGGTCCCCGGCCGGGAGAGCCGGGACCAGGTCGCTGCCCGCGTGCTCCCCGCCCTCCACGAGCTCGCCAGGGAGAACATCGGGCGCAGCATCGTGGTGGTGACGCACGGCGGGGTGATCCGCACCGTGCTCAGGGCCGTCGCACCGGGCCTCGTGCATCTTGCGGGGGTGCCGATCACGAACGGCTCGGTGCACAGCTTCAGCTTTGTCGAGGGAGCGCTCGACCTTGTGCTGTTCGACGACCAGATCGAAGCGTATGCCACCGCGGCCGGTTCCGCGGAGGAAGAGTCTGCACGAGTCTCAGCAGCTCCGTCGCGGACTCCTCCCACGTGAAGGCGGCCGCCTGCACGAGCGAGGCGGCGCTGAGCGCATCCCACACCTCGGCGGTATCGATGGCGAGCACCGACCGGGCGAACTGTTCCGCATCATCCGGCGCGAAGTAGGTTGCCGCGGTGCCGCCGACCTCGCGGAACACGGGGATGTCGCTGATCACGAGAGGGGTGGCCGAGGCGAGCGCCTCGATCAGGGGGATGCCGAAGCCCTCGTCGCGGCATGCCGACACCATCGCCGTGCACGTGCGCAGCAGCTCGAGGTAGCGCTCGTCGCTGACCCCGTTCTCGAAGACGAGCGAGTCGGCCGGGGCGGCCGCGGAGAGCCGTGCCCGTGTCTCGTCGTCGATCCGGCTCAGCAGGTGGAGCCGGTACCCGGGCAGCAGGTGCATCGCCCGCACGAGCGTCTCGACGTTCTTGTTCGGCAGGAACGTGCCCATGTAGATGAGGGTCCTCGCGGCGCTGTGCACGCGGGCGGGCAGCCCGGAGGAGTCGACACCGGGGTGCACGACCGTCACGGGGCGCCGGGTGAGGCGCACGGCGCTCATCTCGTCCGCGCAGTTGTGCGAGCCGGTGACGATGGCCTCGGCCCGGTCGAGGACGAGCCGCCCCGGCACGTACGACAGGTGGTACGCCCACCAGATCAGGCGCACGTACCAGCTGTAGTCCCGGGGCGGGGTGTGGATCCGATAGAACACGAGGTCGTGCAGGGTGAGGATGAGGCGGTACCTGCGATGGGCCGACCCCATGGTGTGCATCGGGCTGAACACCACATCGGGTTTTTCCCGGTTGATCCAGAGCGCGATCCACGGCTCGAGCGCGCTCGTGCCGGCCGGGATCCGCACCCAGGGCAGGTCGGGCAGCATCGCGAGCTGCCGCTCGTCGCTGATCAGCATCGTCACCGGGTGCAGCTTCGCGAACGCGCCGACGAGTCCCGCGCTGTAGCGGCTGATTCCGTCATGGCGCACCAGGCGGGTGTACCGGCAGTCGAAGAGCACCTTCACGGCGCGGGGGTGTCCAGGCCGCGCCGGGCGAGGAAGTCGACGATCGCCTCGGCTGCCTCGCGGGGCTTCTCGTAATGGATGAGGTGGCCGACGTCCTCGAGCACGCTGAGGGTCGCGTCGGGCAGGAGGCGCTGGAGGTCGAACTGCGCCGAGATGGGCGTGATGTCGTCGAGCCGGGCCGCGATCAGCAGCACGGGAGCCGCGATGCGCGGGGCGAACGCGCTCACATCGGTGCTCACGGAGGCGCGGAAGCCGTCGACCACCACGTCCCGGTTCGCGTAACGGCTGAAGAAGGTGTGGTGCTCCCGGTGGATCCAGCGGCGCAGTGCCCGGTCCTTCGTCTTGGCCATGGTCGAGCTCATCAGCTGCACCACGACCCAGCTGTTGAGCAGGCGGTGCCCCAGGCGGGCCGGCACACGTCCGGCGAGGTCGTAGAAGGCGACGGTCACTTTCGTGGCGACCTTGCGGGGGCCGGCGAGCCCGGAGATCGCGATCGGGTTGACCAGGATCACCGCGGCTGTGTCGAGGCCGTTCGCCACGGCGCTCGCGACCACGATCGACCCGAAGGAGTGGCCGAGCACGAGGGCGGTGGGGGCGAGGCCGACGGCTTCGATGAAGGCGGTGAACCAGGCCGAGTACCCGTCGACCGTGTGACCGGCGGCGGTCATCGGCGTCGACTCCCCGAACCCGGGAAGGTCGGGGCTCACGAAGCGGATGTGGGGAAGCTGCGCGATGATCGGCTCGATGCCGTGATGCTCGCCGCGGTAGCCGTGCGCGATGACCACGGTCGTCGCGGCATCCGCTGGCCCGTAGGTCCAGTACCGCGTCAGGCTGCCGAGAACGGCGACCTCGTCACGGCGGGTGTCGATCCCGGCGAGGCGGGCGGCGTAGGGCGAATCGATGCTCATCAGCACAAGCATAGGGACGTGGCGGGAGCGCATCTGCGGGGGTCGCCTCCTAGACTCGAGACACCCCAACTTTCTCGACGGCCATTCGGTCTGGAGGACCCACGTGAGCTTCACCGCCCCTATCCAATTGCCAGGACTGACCCTCGACCCGCGGTGGTACCGACGCGCGGTCTTCTACGAGGTGATGGTGCGCTCCTTCGTCGACAGCAACGGCGACGGTGCCGGAGACCTGCAGGGTCTGATCGGAAAGCTCGACTATCTGCAGTGGCTGGGCATCGACGCCCTCTGGCTGCCGCCGTTCTACCAGTCGCCCCTGCGTGACGGTGGCTACGACGTGTCCGACTTCCGGGCGATCCTGCCCGAGTTCGGAACCCTGGACGAGTTCACGGACCTCGTCACCAAGGCGCACGAGCGCAACATGCGCATCGTCATCGACTACCCGCTGAACCACACCTCCGACCAGCACGACTGGTTCCAGCAGTCCCGCTCCGACCCGGACGGGCCCTACGGCGACTTCTACGTCTGGAGCGACACCGACAAGAAGTACGAGAACATCCGCATCATCTTCGTCGACACCGAGGAGTCGAACTGGACCTTCGACCCGATCCGGCGGCAGTTCTTCTTCCACCGCTTCTTCTCGCACCAGCCCGACCTGAACTTCGAGAACGAGGCCGTGCGCACCGCCGTGTTCGACACGGTGCGTTTCTGGATGGACCTCGGCGTCGACGGTATGCGCCTCGACGCGATCCCGTACCTCTTCGAGTCCGACGAGGGCAACGGGGAGGGCGAGCCGCCCACCCACGACTTCACGAAAGAGCTGCGCGAGATGGTCGACCGGGAGTACCCGGGCCGCATCCTCATCGCGGAGGCGAACCAGTGGCCGCGCGAGGTCGCGGCGTTCTTCGGCACCGAGGAGGAGCCGGAGTGCCACATGGCGTTCGACTTCCCGGTGATGCCGCGCATCTTCTACTCTCTCCGGTCGCAGCAGGCCGGGGAGCTGATCGCGGTCCTCTCAGAGACCCTCGACATCCCGGAGGGCGCCGGCTGGGGCGTGTTCCTGCGCAATCACGACGAGCTGACGCTCGAGATGGTCTCGGAGGAGTACCGGCAGGCCATGTACGGTTGGTACGCCTACGACCCGCGGATGCGGTCGAACATCGGCATCCGCCGCCGCCTCGCCCCGCTGCTCGACAACTCCCGCGCGGAGCTCGAGCTCGCCCACGCGCTGCTGTTCTCGCTCCCGGGGAGCCCGTTCCTCTACTACGGCGACGAGATCGGCATGGGCGACAACATCTGGCTGCCGGACCGCGACGCCTCCCGAACCCCCATGCAGTGGACGCCCGACCGCAACGCCGGCTTCTCCACCGCCGACCCCGGCAAGCTGTTCCTGCCGGTCGTGCAGTCCCTCGTCTACAACTACAACCTCGTGAACGTGGAGTCGCAGCTGGCGCAGTCGCGCTCCCTCCTGCACTGGGTGCGCAACGTCATCCACGTGCGCAAGGCGCACCCGACCTTCGGGCTCGGCACCCTCAGGGTGCTCGAGACCTCGCACGAGTCGGTTCTCGCCTTCGTCCGCAGCTACGAGGGGTCGGGCACCCAGTTCGGCGACTCGCGCGAGGATGTGCTCTGTGTCTTCAGCTTCGCCCACAATCCGGTGTCGGTCACGATCCAGGCCCCGGAGTTCGCAGGCTCGGCCACGTGGGATCTGTTCGGCGGCGGTGGTTTCCCGCCGGTGGCGGAGGACGGGACCATCAACCTCACCCTGGGCACGCAGAGCTTCTACTGGCTGCACCTGGGCACGCCGGGTCATGACGGTGGTCGCCCGTAGGCTGGGGTCATGACTGGGGAATGGTACGACAGGCTCGGGGTCTTCGACCTCGAGACGACCGGGATCGACGTCGAGACGAGCCGCATCGTGTCGGCCTACGTCGGTGTGATCGACGCCGACGGCAACCCGCATCCGGCCGGCCAGTCCTGGCTCGCCGACCCCGGAGTGGAGATCCCCGCCGGGGCCACCGCCGTGCACGGCATCTCGACCGAGCGTGCCAGGACCGAGGGCCGACCCGCAGCGGAGGTCGTTGCCGAGATCATCGCCGTGCTGCGGTCGCTGCTGGCCCAGCGTGTGCCGGTGACGATCTACAACGCGCCCTACGATCTCACCCTGCTGAACCGTGAGGCGGCGAGGTACGGCATCGAGCCGCTCGAGTCGCCGACGCCCATCATCGACCCCCTGGTGCTCGACAAGGCGATGGACACCTACCGCAAGGGCAAGCGCACCCTCGAGGTGGCCGCGGGCATCTACGGGGTCGACCTTCTCGACGCCCACGATGCGACAGCGGATGCCGTGGCCGCCGGGCGGGTCGCCCAGGCGATCGGCCGCAAGTACGCCGGACAGCTCGGCACCGACCTGCCGGAGCTCCACTCCAAGCAGACCCAGTGGTGCGCCGACCACGCCGCGAGCTTCCAGTCCTTCAAACGCAAGACCGACCCGCAGTTCGTGAGCCACGGCGGCTGGCCGGTCCGCTGAGGCCTCCGGTTAACCGAAGAAAGGCGACCGGCTAGGGGTTTCCCCCGGCCGATCGCCACATCTCCCATGCTCCTGGAGCCGAGGCCGCCAGGTGAGCGAAGCTGGTTAGGAGCCGAAGCCCTTGTAGCGTGTGTTGAACTTCTCCACGCGGCCGGCGGAGTCCATGATGCGCTGCTTGCCCGTGTAGAACGGGTGCGACTCGGAGGAAATCTCGACGTCGATCACGGGGTACGTGTTGCCGTCTTCCCACTCGATCGTCTTCGCGCTGCCCACGGTGGAGCGCGTGAGGAAGGTGGCTCCGGATGCGAGGTCGCGGAACACGACGGGGGCGTATGCGGGGTGGATGTCAGACTTCATGGTATTTCCTTGGGATTCTTCAGCGGATGTGGCGAAAACGGGCAAGATCGGCGGCAAGAGGGCCAGCCACCGATGCTACCAGATGGTGGGGTCAGGCAGAGCGTGCGGTATAGCGTCCGTCGTGTTCCTCGACGATCAGCGGAAGGCCGAACGCAGCGCTGAGCACGTCAGCGGTGATCACTTCGGCGAGGGGCCCGGCTGCCTGGATCCGGCCATCGCCGAGGATGAGGGCGTGGCTGAAGCCGAGCGGGATCTCCTCGACATGGTGCGTGACCATGATGATCGCCGGGGCGGTCTCCGAGCTGGCGAAACCTCCGAGTATCTGCACCAGGCTCTCGCGCGCGCCGAGGTCGAGGCTCGCGGCCGGCTCGTCGAGCAGCAGGAGCTCTGGATCGGTCATGATCGACCTGGCGATCTGCACGCGCTTCTGCTCGCCGTCGCTGAGACCGCCGAACTTGCGTTCGGCGAGATTCTCGAGGTTCCACTCCGCGAGCACGCGGAGCGCGCGGCGGGTATCGATCTCGTCGTAGGTCTCGTTCCAGCGCCCGGTGACCGCGTAGGCGGCGGTGAGCACAACATTGAGGACCGTCTCGTTCGCCGGGATGCGGCGGGCGAGCGCTGTCGAGGCGAAGCCGATGCGCGGGCGCAGCTCGAAGAGGTCGGTCTTGCCGAGGGTGTCATCGAGCACCCTGGCGACTCCGGAGCTGGGGTGCAGCAGGGCGGCGGCGATCTGCAGGAGGGTGGTCTTTCCCGCGCCGTTCGGCCCGAGGATCACCCACCGCTCCGAGTCGTCGACGATCCAGGAGACCGAGTCGAGAATCGCCTTGCCCCCGCGTACGACGGAGACGTCAGTGAGCTGGAGAACACGAGCCATGCGTCAACCCTAGGGCACCGTCGGCCCGCCGGAATCCGATCCGGCTACACCAGCGAGTCGTAGATGCGGCGGGTCTCGACCGCGATGCGGTCCCAGCCGAATTCCTTCTCGGCCCGCACCCGCCCGGCGGCACCGTAGCGCCGCGCCATGTCCGGATCCGAGGTGACCTCCATGAGGGTCGCGGCGAGGTCGTCCACGAACCTGTCGGGGTCGAGCGGGGTGCCCGTGCCGTCCTGCGCCTGCTCGATCGGCACCAGCCGACCGGTCACGCCGTCGTCGACGACCTCGGGGATCCCGCCCGTCGCGGTTCCGACGACCGCCGCCCCGCAGGCCATGGCCTCGAGGTTGACGATGCCGAGCGGCTCGTAGATCGACGGGCAGACGAAGGTCGTCGCGATGCTGAGCACGGCCGAGAGGTCGTGCTGGCTGAGGAGGCGGTCGATCCACACCACCCCGGACCGCTCCTGAGCGAGGGCGGCGACCCCGGCCTCCACCTCGGCGAGGATCTCGGGGGTGTCCGGGGCGCCGGCGCACAGCACGAGCTGAACCTCGGGCGGGAGCTGCCGCGCGGCGCGCAGCAGGTAGGGCAGTCCTTTCTGGCGGGTGATGCGTCCGACGAACACCACAGAGGGGCGGTCGGGGTCGATGCCGAGGGAGCGCACCAGGTCGGCGTCGTCGACGCTTTTCCAGCGGTCCAGGTCGATGCCGTTGTAGACGACGGACACCCGGTCGGGGTCGAGCGACGGATAGGCGCGGAGGATGTCACGGCGCATCCCCCCGCTCACCGCGATGACGGCGTCGGCGGCCTCGAAGGCGGTCTTCTCGATCCAGCTCGACACGCGGTAGCCGCCGCCGAGCTGCTCGGCCTTCCACGGACGCAGGGGCTCGAGGCTGTGCGCGGTCACCACGTGCGGGATCCCGTGCAGCAGGGAGGCGATGTGACCGGCCCCGTTCGCGTACCAGGTGTGGGAGTGCACAACATCCGCTCCCCCGACGTCCTGGGCGATTCGCAGGTCGACGCCGAGGGTGGTCAGGGCGGGGTTCGCGCCGGCGAGCTCGGTCGGCACCCCGTAGGAGTGCACACCGGCCTCCTCGCGGGGGGC
Source organism: Microbacteriaceae bacterium (assembly GCA_014378715.1). Taxonomy (GTDB): domain Bacteria; phylum Actinomycetota; class Actinomycetes; order Actinomycetales; family Microbacteriaceae; genus Marisediminicola. The sequence goes on along the minus strand of JACMNE010000073.1, from coordinate 43,888 downwards.
CCCGAAGCAGCGAACCACCACCTCGAGAGATGGGCGGAGGGCTGTGACGAGCTCGGCGACGTGCACCCCCGCGCCCCCGTAGACCTCGGGCGGATACTCACGTGATATTAGATCGACTCTCACGCACTGAACGCTAGTACACGTCGGACCTTGCCTCTACTGTGGGGGAATGCCATCAAAGAAGATCTTCGGAATTGTCCTCGCCGGCGGGGAAGGCAAGCGCCTGATGCCCCTCACCGCCGACCGCGCCAAGCCCGGGGTGCCGTTCGGCGGCAACTATCGCCTCATCGACTTCGCCCTCTCCAATTTGATCAACTCGGGACTGCGGCAGATCGTGGTGCTGACCCAGTACAAGTCCCACAGCCTCGACCGTCACGTGTCGCAGACCTGGCGCCTGTCAGGGCTCACGAACTCCTACGTCGCCTCCGTGCCCGCCCAACAGCGGCTCGGCAAACGCTGGTTCGCCGGCTCGGCCGACGCGATCCTGCAGAGCCTCAACCTGCTGCGCGACGAGAAGCCCGACATCGTGGTGGTCGTCGGTGCCGACCATGTCTACCGCATGGACTTCAGCCAGATGGTCGCGGCCCACATCGAGTCGGGCGCCGGCGTCACGGTCGCCGCGATCCGCCAGCCGATCTCGCTCGCCAACCAGTTTGGCGTGATCGAGGTCAGCGCCGACGACCCGACCAGGATCAAGGCCTTCCGCGAGAAGCCCGAGGACGCCGTCGGCCTCGCCGACTCCCCCGGCGAGGTGCTTGCCTCGATGGGCAACTACATCTTCGACGCCGACGTACTCATGGACGCCGTCATCCGCGACGGAGAGGTGCCCGACTCCAACCACGACATGGGCGGCGACATCGTTCCCTGGTTCGTCTCGCAGAACGACGCGGCGGTCTACGACCTCAACCGCAACGAGGTGCCAGGGGCCACTGATCGCGACCGCTACTACTGGCGGGACGTCGGCACGATCGAGTCGTTCTTCGACGCCCACCAGGACCTCATCTCGGCCCTGCCGATCTTCAACCTCTACAACAGCCAGTGGCCGATCTTCAGCCAGCAGCTCAACTCACCTCCGGCGAAGTTCGTTCGAGACTCCAGCGGCAACCTCGGCACCACAATCGACTCGATCGTCTCCCTCGGCTCGCTGCTCTCCGGCGCGCACATCGAGCGGAGTGTGCTGGGCCCCTGGGCCGTCATCGAGGGCGGGGCCAGCGTCGTCGACTCGATCATCTTCGACCGGGTGCACATCGGTCCGGGGGCGCACATCCGCCGCGCTATTCTGGACAAGGAGGTCGTGGTCGACGCCGGCGCGACCCTCGGGTTCGACGCTGATCTCGACCGGGCTCGCGGTTTCACCGTGACCGAGACCGGAATCACCGTTGTGGGCAAAGGCGTTCACGTCGTCTCACCGCTCTGAGACCCCACATCCGCTGAACACCGGGGTCGCAAGACCGACCCAAGGATGTGCCAGCATGACCGGATTCCTCGTTGTCCTCGACGTCGACTCGACCATCATCGAGAACGAGGTGATCGAGCTGCTGGCGGATGTCGCGGGCTCGCTGTCCGAGGTGGCGCACATCACCACCCGCGCCATGAACGGGGAGATCGACTTCGAGGAGAGCCTGCGCGCGAGGGTAGCGACGCTCGCCGGCCTGCCCGTCTCGGCCTTCGACACCGTCGCGGCCCGGATCACCGTCACCGCGGGGGCCGCGGAGCTGATCGCCGGCGTGCACAGCGCGGGCGGACGGATCGGCGTGGTCTCCGGCGGGTTCCACGAGTTGGTGGACCCGCTCGCCGAGTCCCTCGGCCTCGACTACTGGCGGGCGAACCGCCTCGGGGTCGCTGACGGCCGCCTCACCGGCGAGCTGGCCGGCCCCGTCATCGACGCGGACGCCAAGGCCACGACCCTGAGGGAGTGGGCAGCGGACTTCGGCATCCCTCTGCGCCAGACCGTCGCCGTCGGCGACGGCGCGAACGACCTGGCGATGATGGCGATCACCGGCCTCTCGGTCGGATTCGACGCGAAGGCTCCTGTGCGCGACGAGGCCGACGTCATCATGGACGTGCGCGACCTCGGCCAGGTGCTGCCGCTGCTCGGGCTGGCCCGACCCTAGTGGCCCATTCCGAGTCCGCCGTCGACTGGGATGACCGCACCGGAGATGTAGGCGGCGTCGTCGCCCGCGAGCCAGGTGATCACCCTGGCGACCTCGGTCGGTGTCGCGAAGCGCCCGGCCGGGATCGACTTGCGGTAGTCGGCCTGCTGCGCCTCCGGCAGCTCCGAGGTCATGTCGGTCTCGATGAAGCCCGGCGCGACCACGTTCGCGGTGATGCCGCGTGAGCCGAGCTCGCGTGTCACCGAGCGGGCGAGTCCGACCAGACCGCTCTTCGATGCGGAGTAGTTCACCTGCCCGGCGGAGCCGAGCAACCCGACCACGCTGGACACGAGGATGATGCGCCCGAACCGCGCCTTGAGCATGCCCTTCGACGCGCGCTTGACCACCCGGAAGGCGCCGGAGAGGTTGGTGTCCACCACCTGGGTGAAGTCGTCGTCCGACATCCGCATCAGGAGCACGTCACGCGTGATCCCCGCGTTGGCGACCACCACCTCGACGGGCCCGAGGGCCGCCTCGATGAGGGTGAATGCAGCGTCGATGGAGGCCGCGTCCGTCACATCCGCGCTCACTGTCATCGACCCGTCGGGTCCGGATCCGGAGCGAGCCGTGACCGCCACCCGGTGGCCGAGGGCCACAAATTCCTCCGCGATGGCGAACCCGATTCCGCGGTTTCCTCCCGTGACGAGTACGGTGCGTGGCACAGTCATCCGGTATTCCTCATTCCCGCCGGAAGACGTGCGCCTCCCGGCAAACTCCCACAAGCATAGACGTAGGGTTATGGGGTCGGAGCTGGTTCACAACTCTTCAGAAACAGTGGTTCATGGCGAAACAACAGGTGATCTCCTCGATCACAGCACTCCCGAAGTCCCCCCAGGACGACCGGCGCAGCCGGATGACGAAATACCTCATTGCGATGGGGATCAGGATCATCTGCATCGCCATGTGCTTCTTCGTGACGGGGTGGTGGCTCGCGGTCTTCGCGGTCGGAGCCGTGGTGCTGCCCTACTTCGCGGTCGTGCTCGCGAATGTCGGGTACAAGGAGGGCGCGACCGTTCTGCGCCCCGGTTCGATCGTGCCGGCCGGCTCGTGGGATGCACCCAGCACAGAGAGCCCGGCGGACCCCGGAGCTCGCGGGTGATCGGAACTTCCGGGACTGCGGGTGACGAGCGGGGACCCACCTGCTCGCGTGCGCAGTGCGGCGGTGCCGCGGCGTGGAACATCAACTGGCGCAACCCTCGCATCCACGGCATCGACAGGGTGAAGGTGTGGCTGGCCTGTGACGAGCACCGCGACTTCCTGCGTGACTATCTGGACACCCGCGGTTTTCCTGTTGTGGTGACCGAGCTCGGCACCGTCGTCTCCTCGGTCGGTGCACCGTGAAGGGCTGGCGCTTCGCGCTCACCCGGCGCTGGGCCGGCTACCTCGCCCTCACGATCGCCTTCGCGATCGCCTGCGCGGCGCTCGGCATGTGGCAGTTCGCCCGGCGGGCGGAGGCGCAGGCGGAGATCTCGAAGATCGAGGCGAACTACGACCGCGACCCCGTCCCGGTAGCCGAGGCCCTCCCGAGCCTCGATGCGTTCGCCCAGGACCAGAAGTGGCTTCCCGTCGAGCTGACCGGCACCTACCTCAGTGCCGACGAGCAGCTCGTGCGCAACCGGCCGCTGAGCGGTCGCCCCGGATTCGAGGTGCTCACCCCGCTCCGGCTCGACAGCGGCACCGTGTTCATCGTCGACCGCGGCTGGCTGCCGACCGGTTCCGCCCAGGACGCACCCGATGTGGTGCCGCCCGCGCCGGAGGGCACCGTGACGGTCACCGTGCGCCTCAAGCAGGGCGAGCCGGAACTCGCCGGACGCACCACCATCGCCGGCTCCGGCCAGATCGCCACGGTCAACCTGCCGCAGCTTGCCGACGTGGTCGGGGAACCGACCTACACCGGGGCCTACGGCCTCATCTTCTCCCCCGGCGCCGTGCCGACCGACCTCCCCACCGAGTCGCCCCGCCCGACCCTCGACGAGGGTCCCCACCTGTCCTACGCCCTGCAGTGGTTCGTCTTCGCGATCATCGGGTTCTTCGGGCTCGGCTGGGCGCTGCGCCAGGAGTACCGCGACATCAATGCCGACGATCCCGAGGAGAGGGACCGCGCGGATGAGCGCGCGCGTCGCAGGGCGGCGAAGGATCCGACCGACGACGAGTCCGAGGACGCGCTGCTCGACTCGGCCGAGCGGCGCTGATCAGGCCAGGCTGATCAGGCCAGGCTGATGAGGTCCGCGTAGTCCTTGTTCCAGAAGTCCTCCGTGCCGTCGGGCAGGATGAGGACGCGCTCCGGATTGAGGGCCTCGACGGCACCCTCGTCGTGGCTCACGAGCACCACAGCGCCGGAGTAGTTCGCGAGGGCGTCGAGGATCTCCTCGCGGCTCGCCGGGTCGAGGTTGTTGGTGGGCTCGTCGAGCAGCAGCACGTTCGCGCCGGACACCACGATCATCGCCAGGGCGAGGCGGGTCTTCTCTCCACCCGAGAGCACACTCGCCGACTTGTGGGAGTCGTCACCGGTGAACAGGAAGGAGCCGAGCACCCTCCGCGCCTCCATCTCCGTGATCGACGGTGACGACGACACCATATTCTCGAGCACGCTGCGCTTGACGTCGATCGTCTCGTGCTCCTGCGCGTAGTAGCCGATGCGCAGTCCGTGGCCAGGTTCGATCTGGCCGGTGTCCGGCTCGTCGACCCCGGCGAGCATCCGAAGGAGCGTCGTCTTGCCGGCCCCGTTGAACCCGAGGATGACGACCTTGGAGCCGCGGTCGATCGCGAGGTCGACGGCGGTGAAGATCTCGAGGGAGCCGTAGCTCTTGCTGAGGTTGGAGGCCATGAGGGGTGTGCGACCGCAGGGGGCGGGCTCCGGGAAGCGCAGCTTGGCGACGCGGTCGGCGGTGCGCACCTCGTCGAGGCCGGAGAGCATCTTCTCGGCGCGGCGCACCATCTGGTGGGCGGCAGCGGCCTTGGACGCCTTGGCACCGAACTTCGCGGCCTGTAGCTGCAGCACTGACGCCTTCTTCTCGACGTTGACCCGCTCCTTTTTGCGGCGCTCCTCGTCGGCTGCACGCTGGCGCTGGTAGTGCTTCCAGCCCATGTTGTAGATGTCGATGACCGTGCGGTTCGCGTCGAGGTAGAAGACGCGGTTGACGGTTTCCTCGACCAGCTCTATGTCGTGGCTGATCACGATCAGGCCGCCCTGGAAGGACTTCAGGTAGTCACGGAGCCAGACGACCGAGTCGGCGTCGAGGTGGTTGGTCGGTTCGTCGAGCAGCATTGTGTCGGCACCGGAGAAGAGAATGCGCGCGAGCTCGATACGCCGGCGCTGTCCGCCGGACAGGGTCGACAGCGGCTGGTCGAGGATCCGGTCGGGGAGGCTCAGGTTGCTGGCGATCGAGGCGGCCTCCGCCTCGGCGGCGTACCCGCCCAGGGCGAGGAAGTTGTCCTGCAGGGTTCCGTACTTCTTCATTGCGCGTTCACTCGTCGCCGCGTCGCTGCTGCCCATCTCGATGGCGGAGGACTCCATCCCGAGGAGCAGCTGGCCCAGGCCGCGCGCATCGAGGATGCGGGTGCGGGCGAGGTCCTCCGGGTTGCCGGAGCGGGGGTCCTGCGGCAGGTAGCCGACCTCGCCGGAGCGGTCGATGCGACCGTCGGTCGGCAGGCCCTCGCCGGCGAGGATCTTCGTGAGCGTGGTCTTGCCTGCGCCGTTGCGGCCCACGAGCCCGATCTTGTCCCCGCGGTCGACCCGGAAGGACACACCCTGCATCAGCGTGCGCGCGCCGACGCGGAGTTCGAGGTCTTGCACGCTGAGCACAGTGAAAATCCAAATCTTTGGGCGCGTTGCAACAACACGGAAACTGGGGGAATGCCCGCTAGTCTACTTCGATCACCTCCGGGCGTCTGCGCAGCTGTGTGCGGGCGCGCTCGGAGCAGGGGAAGCGGGGGATGACGATGCACGCCTCCCCGCGTACGACGCGCCCCTCCCGTGTCGCCGCGGTGTCACTGGCCGTCTCCGCCCTGGTCGTCGCCGCGATCGTCGGCGCCGGTGCCGTGGTCTCGATCGCCCCACCCGCCGACAACCCGTTCGCGGCGCGGTCCCTCTATGTGTCCCCCGACTCCGCCGCGGCCACCGCGGCCGCCTCGTCGCCCGGCACGGCGGCCTTCGGCCTGCTTGCCTCGACCCCGTCGGCGATCTGGCTCTTGCCCGAGGTGTACCCGATCGACGACGTCGACGACGCAGTGCACGCCGTCATGACGTCCGCGTCGCGCCAGGACGCTCTGCCGGTCTTCGTCGTGTACGGCCTTCCCGACCGCGACTGCGGCAGCCTCTCGGCCGGCGGCCTGTCGCCCGACGAGTACCCGCGATGGATCGAGGCGATCGCCGGCGGGATTGCCGGACGGGATGCCGTGGTGATCCTCGAGCCGGACTCGCTGGCGCAGGCCCCCGACTGCCCGGACCCCGCATCGAGAATCTCCGCGGTGCGCACCGCCGCCTCGGCACTCACCCACACCGGCACGAGCATTTACCTCGACGGCGGCCACTCGGACTGGCGGTCCCCCTCCGCGATGGCCGCCGTCCTCGAGCGGGCCGGCATCTCCGGAGTGCGCGGATTCGCCACGAACGTGTCGAACTACAACCCCAGCGACGACGAGCGTGTCTACGCCGAGGAGGTCAGTGCGCTGACCGGCGGAGCGCACTTCGTGATCGACTCATCCCGCAATGGGAACGGCTCCGACGGCAGTTGGTGCAACCCGCCCGGCCGCGCGATAGGCCAGCTGCCCTCCCCCATCGACGACGGCACCCCCGAGGACGCCACCCTGTGGATCAAGAACCCCGGGGAGAGCGACGGCACCTGCAACGGCGGTCCGGCCGCGGGCGGGTGGTGGGCGAGCCGCGCCCTCGACCTCGTCGCGGGGTGATCCTCCCGCCCGCAGTAGACTGAGCAAAGATCAACAGCCGGGTGGAGGCTGCTGGCATCCACGGTGTGGGGGCAGGCATGGCTGGAGAACGCGTCGCAGTGATCGTGGAGGACGATGCTGACATCCGCCAGCTCCTCGAGACGATCCTGACCCAGGGCGGCTTCCAGGTGATCGCGTGCGGCAACGGCCAGGACGGCATCGACGCCGTGCGCCGCTTCGACCCCGTCGTGGTCACCCTCGACGTCAACATGCCGGGCATGGACGGGTTCGAGGTCGCCCGGCGTGTGCGCGCATTCAGCTCGACCTACATCATCATGCTCACCGCGCTCAACGACGAGATCGACACCCTGCGCGGGCTCGACGCCGGAGCCGACGATTTCCTCACCAAGCCGTTCCGCCCGCGCGAGCTGCGCGCCAGGATCGAGGCGATGCTGCGCCGTCCCCGTATGGTCGTCGAGACCGCCGCCGCCCTTCTGCGCCAGGGCCCGGGTGGGTCCTCGGCTGGGTCGTCGGCGATGGCAACTTCACTGGGAGCTGACGGGACAGCGGATGTCGCGCCCGCCGCCATGACGTCGCCCACCCCCTCTGCGCCCACCCTCTCTGCGCCCACCCTCTCTGCGTCCACGCTCGCCGCGATGGTGGTGCCGGCGCCCGTGTTCGCCGCCATGCCGGCACCCGTGTTCGCCGCCATGCCGGCACCCGTGTTCGCCGCGCCGCCGCCGACCGTCCCGACCGTTCCGACCGTCCCGTCCGCCCCTCCCTCCCCGACGCCGACGCCGCCGCGGCCGCCGACTCCCGCGGCCGCGTCCCTGCCCGGGGGCGAGGGCTGGCTCGAGCACAACGGCCTCTGGCTCAACATCGAGACGCACATCGTGAACCTCGACGGCCAGGAGATCGCGCTCACCCGGAGCGAATTCGACCTCCTGGCCTCGATGCTGCAGTCACACAGGCGGGTGCGCACCAAGCCCGACCTGGTGCTGATGCTCCGTGGTGAGGGCTACGTCACGGGCCACTACATCAGCGACGCCGACAAACGCGCCGTCGAGGTGCACATGGGCAACCTCCGCAAGAAGCTCGCTGACAGCGTGGCCGCCCCGAGGTTCATCGAGACCGTGCGAGGGGTCGGGTACCGGCTGACCGTGCCGGAGAGTTCCTGACCGGACGGCTGTCCGTGTCACACGCGGTAGCCGCGCTGGCGCCGCGCCAGCTTGACGACCATCCCGATGGTCTGCAGTGTGGTGATCGCTCCGAGGATCGGCCAGCCGACCCAGAGGATGTCGGACTGGGCCGCGGCGCTGAGTTGGAACCAACCGAACACGATCGCGGCTGCCGCGATCAGCACCACGAGCACCGGAATCAGGTAGGCGTTGCCCGATCCGCGCTCGGCCTTGGCCTGCGCCGCCCAGTTGTCCACCTGCTTGCGGCTGAGGAATTTCGTCCAGGCGCGGAAGAAGTGCCCGAGCCGGATCCACATGTACACCTCAGCGGGCACGATGGTCATCGAGAAGAGGAAGTCGCGCCAGTTCCGGTGCTTCATCGAGAGAGTGATCCTCACGTTCAGGAGGACAGCCACGATGGAGGGCACGAGCCAGATCGGACTGAACACGAAGGCGCCGATCGACAGGGACGAGACCAGCAGCACCAGGAACATCACGCGGGTGGCCGCATTGACGGCCATCGAGAAGTTCTCCAGCCAGCGGAGCCGCAGGTTCGGGTGGAGCGGCTGACCCTTGGTGTCCCCGCGCTGCCCCGGCCACATGAGCTCGATCGCCCCGAAGTTCCATTTGACCTGCTGGGCGTCCAGCGACCGGAGTGTCGTCATTCCCCCGACATCCGCTCTCGCCTGCGCACTGATCTTCGTCAGGTAGCCCGCGCTCTTGATCTGCAGCGAGAGCAGGGAGTCCTCCACCTCGCTGTCCTTGACCCAGGGGGTCGATTGGTGGTTCTCCGTCATCGCCTGGTGCAGCGCCTCCATCGAGAAGATCGAGAACTGGCCGCCGAGCACGGCCATGTTGCGGCCGCGGAGCATGTTCTGCATGTTGAAGGCCGCGAACTGGGTGCGCTGTCCGGCGATGAGGAACGGGGTGACCAGCCCGCCGAACACGCTGTCGTCGATGCTGAAGATCGCGGAGATGCCGCCGATGCGGGTGTCGGAGACGATCTCGGCCTCGAGGGCGGCGATCGCATCGGGATCGGAGGTCGTGTCTCCGTCGACGCCGAGGAGGTAGTCGCAGCCCTCGACCAGGCTGAAGCCGTAGTTGAGCGCCCCCACCTTCTTGTCCCGGTTGAGCCCGATGTCGTGCACGTAGATCTCGGTGAATTGCACCACGCCGTCGACCTCGCGGGAGTGGGGCCCGGCGAAGTCGCTCGCGATGCGCACGGTGTCGTCGGTGCTGTTGTTGACGATCAGGTGGATGACGTCGGGCAGTCGCGTCTGGGCGAGCAGCGACTCGAGCACCGCGGCGATCGAGTCCGCCTCGTTGTAGGCCGGGATGACGCAGCCGATCGTGGGCCGGTAGTCGCCGGCATCCTCGATCGGCGGCAGGAAGCGGTCGTCGTCGGCCGTCCAGTCGGGAGTGCCGGCCAGCCGCTGGCGGGTGTTCTCTGACGTACTCATTCTGCTGGTCCTCCCCCGGGTCGGACACTGTGTCGTGATCCTCAGCGAGTCTGCAATAGCATCCTCAGGGAGGGCTTGAATTTCACTCAAGGTTGTCCGATGGATTGGCTCAGGATTGGCGCAGGGGGATGTGGCATGAGGATCGACGGGATGTCCGCACGGGTGGGACGAGGAATCCTGGTGGCTGCGATGGTCGCCGGGCTCGCGGGATGCAGCGGCACGTGGGGTCTGGCGGCGCCCGTGGCGAGCGCATCCCCGTCGCCGAGCGCGATCGTGGCGATCGTCAATGACCTCGCGGCCGGGAGTACCACCCGCGAGCTGACCGTCGGCAACATCGGCCTCTCGGCGGATTACTACTCGACCCTGGCCATGGACCAGTGGACGGCGGCGGCCAACAAGCCGCTGACGTTCTCCCTGCTCGGCTCCCTCGTTGGGGACGAGGGCCAGGGGATCTACCTGTCGCGGGTCACGGTGGCTATGGCGGTGACCGGCCCAGACGGGCCCCTGCCCGCCCCGGCGCCGCTGACCGACCAGACGACCATCACCCCGGGTTACCTGGTGAAGTCGCCGTACACCTACAGCCAGACCTTCATCCTCCCGGCCGTCGACGCGGCGGCGACCTCGATCGCACTGAGCTTCACCTACGAGCTGCTCCTTCAGACCACACCGACGTCCACGCAGTACGCGAAGCAGACGGCGACCGATCTGCTGACGATCGCGATCGCCGCACCCTGACCTCCCGTCGCCTCCTGACCTCCCGTCGCCTCGCGACCTTCCGTCACCTCGCGACCGTGCCAGCGAGGTGGATCGAGCCCGGCCCGCGGCCGCCCGCGATCGCCAGCGCCTCCTCGGCCGCGGCCCGCAGCCGCGCGATGCTGTGGCCCTCGCGATCGGTCGTGGCCAGGCCGCAGGTGGCGACGGCCCGGAGCGAGTCGATCTGCGGGATCGGCGTCTCGACCAGTGCGGTGTGCAGCCTCTCTGCGACGCCGACCGCCGACCCGACGCCGGGTGCCGGGGTGAGGACGGCGAACCGCCGCGACCCGAGCCGTCCGATGAGGGCCGCGGACGGGGCCGCCGTGCGGGTGATCCTGGCGACCTCGCGGATGACCTGGTCCCCGTGTTCCCGACCGTAGGCCGTGTTGATGTGCTCGAGGTTGTCGACCTCGATCAGCACCCAGACCATCGCGTCGCGGTCCCGCCGGCCGCGGCGCAGCCAGTCCTCGGCGCAGGCGTCGAACTCCGCGGCGGTGAGGACCCCCGGCAGCGTGCCCGACTCGGGGTGTTGCCCGGCCAGGTCGGGGGCGAGCCGTCCCGCCTGGATCACCGACAGGGAGATCGCGCTGATGATCACCAGGATCACCGTGACGATGGTGGTCGTCACGGTGCCGAACCAGGTGGTGAAGACGACTCCGGTCGGCCCCCCGCCGACGAACACGATCGTGCGGGCGACGTAGTAGAGGGAGACCACCCAGAAGGCGACCGTGAGGACACGGGCGCTGGAGTTCACCCCGAGCGTCCCGCGCACCGTCTCGAACCCGGCGAGGGCGCTGAAGAGGGCGAGGGCGAGGAACATCGCGATCGCCCCGGCCCAGGCGCCGCCGTCGGGACCCGCCGCGAGAGCGGATGCCGATGCGGCCGCCCCGGCCAGGAGGGCGACCCAGCCCACCGGGCGGCGCCCGTTGCACAACCGACATCCGCTCCACATCATGGCGATGGACATCACCAGCGCGCCGTTGCCGATGGCCACCGCCCACCAGGCGGACGCCGCGAATCCCCAGACGGCGTAGCAGACGGTGGTGAGGATCCCGGCCAGGAAGGCGACGCTCCAGGCGCGTCCCGCCGCGTCCCCGCGCACGAGCATCGTGTTGAGGATGAACGCCACGGCTGAGACGGTGACGACGGCGCCGTTGGCGGCGAGGAGAGTGGCCGCGTCGAGCTGCATGTCAGGACCGCCCGTGGGCGACGAGGGGGGCAGCCACGCTCAAGCCGAGCGACGGCAGGGTCAGGGTGAAATCGCTGCCCACCCCCGGCTCGCTGGTGACCCGGAGGTCGCCCCCGTGCCGCAGCATGATCTCGCGGGTGATGCTGAGCCCGAGCCCCGCCCCGTGCACGCTGGACCGCTTCGCGGATTCGGTGCGGTAGTACCGTTCGAACAGCATCGAGGCGTCCGAGGCGGAGAGGCCGGCCCCCGTGTCCCGCACACTCACCTCAATGTCGGGGCCGTGCAGTCGCAGCTCGACCCGGATCGAGCCGTCCTCGCTGTTGTACTTGATCGCGTTGCTGATCAGGTTGTCCATGACCTGCCGGATGCGCAGGGGATCGGCCATCGTGACCGCGTGCACGGGGAGGTCGCTGGTCATCGTGAGGTTGCGGCGGTGGGCCGAGTCCTGGAGCGCGTTCACTGCCTCGGTCACGATCGGCGCCAGATCGCACCGCACGATCCTGATCGGCAGCTGGCTGTCGGCGTTGCTGGCCGCGAGGAGTACGTCGGAGACAATCTCGAGCAGGCGCTCCGAGTTGCGCAGCGCCGTCTGGACCATTCCCCGGGTGGCTGGGGCGAGGGTGGTGTCCTCGAGCACCAGCTCGAGATAGCCGAGGGACGAGGTGAGCGGGGTGCGGAGCTCGTGGGAGACGGATGCCACCAGATCGTCCTGCGCCGTGATCGCCATCAGCTCCCGGGTGATGTCCCGCAGTACGAGCACGCAGCCGTCGGGCTCCCCCGCGTCGGTGACCAGTCGGCGGGCGGTCACCGAGAAGGCGGCGCGGCGGGACCCCGGCTCGCCGACCCAGATCGTGATGTTGTCGAACTCCTGGCCGGCGAGGGCCCGAGCAATCGGTCGGGTGGACTCCGGGTGCGGGGTGGTGCGGTCGGCCTGGTAGACCACCGGATGCCGGTAGGAGTCGGTCACCCCGAACTCGCTGAGCGAGTGGCGCAGCGCGTTGTTCGTCAGGGTCACCGTGCCGGCGCGGTCGAAGGCGAGCACCTGGAACTCGACCGCGTTGAGCACCTCGTCGAGGAGGCGCTCCTGACTCCTGGTGCGCTGGAAGGCCGCTTCGATGATTGCCGCTTGCTCGCGCAGGAGGCTGCGCTGCCCGTTCGTCCGGCGCATCGTGACGAAGGTGGTGGTGGCGATGAAGGCGAGCGCGAGGGGCAGCAGCACCAATGCGGGCAGTGCGGACAGGGGCACCACCCCGTCGGGCATCACGGTCGACATCCAGAGCAGTGCGGTCGACAGCGCGACGCTGGAGATCGCGCCGACGAGACCGAAGTTCCTGGCCATCCAGATGATCGGGAAGACGAGGAAGACCCCCGCCTGGAGTTCGGGCGACCCATCGCGGATGGCGACGATGGCGACGATGTCGAGGATCGGGAGGATCACGACCCAACGACTTCGTGACCAGCGCACGGCCAGCGCGAGGAAGGTCAACCCGAAGACCAGTGCGAGCCCGATCAGGAAGGCGGGCACCTGGAACACCCCCGGCGACACCACCAGCGCAATCCCCGCGATGAGCAGCACGCCGGCTGAGGTGAACAGCTGGCTCTGGGCGACAGACCGGCTCAGCCGGTCGCCGCGCAGGTCCAGTGCCGGAGCGGTGTCAGTCGATAATCTCCCCATCTAAAAGAGAATACCTCGAGTTACTGTCAGATCGAGAAGCCGAGCGCCCGCATCATGTCGCGACCATCGTCAGTGATCTTCTCCGGGCCCCACGGCGGCATCCACACCCAATTGATACGGAACTGGTCGACGACGCCGTCGAGGGATTCTGCGGTCTGCTCCTCAAGAACGTCCGTCAGGGGGCACCCGGCGGAGGTCAGCGTCATACTGATGATGAGGGCATCGTTCTCGTCGTCCCAGGTCAGATCGTAGATCAGTCCGAGGTCGACGATGTTGATGCCCAGCTCGGGATCCATGACCTCCTTGAGCGCCTCCTCGACCTGGTCGAAGAGTGCGGGTGCGAGTGCGACTGCCATGGTCCCTAGCCTACGTTCGACTCGGTGAGAAATCGATCGTAGCCCTCGTCCTCGAGGCGATCGGCGAGCTCGGGGCCGCCCTCCTCTGCTACCCGGCCGTCGACGAACACATGCACGAAGTCGGGCGTGATGTAGCGCAGGATGCGGGTGTAGTGGGTGATCAGGAGCAGGCCCAGTCCCGTGGTGTCCTTGGCCCGGTTGACGCCCTCCGACACGATCTTCAGCGCGTCGACATCGAGGCCGGAATCGGTTTCGTCGAGGATCGCGAACTTGGGTTTGAGCAGCTCCAGCTGGAGGATCTCGTGGCGCTTCTTCTCGCCGCCGGAGAACCCCTCGTTGACGTTGCGCTCAGCGAAGGTCTTGTCCATCCGCAGGTTCGTCATCGACTCGCGGACCTCCTTGAGCCAGGGGCGCAGGGCGGGGGCCTCGCCGGCGAGGGCGGTCTTGGCGGTGCGGAGGAAGTTCTGCACCGTGACCCCGGGGATCTCGACCGGGTACTGCATCGCAAGGAAGAGTCCGGCCCTGGCCCGCTCGTCGACGGGGAGGCCGAGCATCTCGACGCCGTCGAGCTTCACGGAGCCGCCGTCGACGTGGTACTTCGGGTGGCCGGCGATCGTATAGGCGAGCGTCGACTTGCCGGAGCCGTTCGGCCCCATGATCGCGTGGATCTCCCCCTCGTTGATCGTGAGGTTGACCCCCTTGAGGATCCGCGTGGTCCCCTGGTCGGTGTCGACGCTGACGTGCAGGTCGTGGATCTCGAGAACTGACATGTTTTACGTTCCTCTTAAGCTGAGACGATCGCGGTGGGGTCGATGAAGACCTCGCCCGCGACGATGGTGACGGTGTAGACGGGGACCGGCTCGTAGGCCGGGAGGCTGAGCGGCTTGCCCGTCTCGAGGGAGAACTTGGACCCGTGGGCCCAACACTCGAGGGTCTGGTCCTCGACGAAGCCCTCGGAGAGGGATATGTCGCCGTGGGTGCAGGTGTCGCCGATCGCGTGCACGGCGCCGGCCGAGTCGCGCACAAGCGCGATCGGCAATCCGTCGATCACCACGCGCACGGCGGCGCCGACGTCGAGGTCGGACTCCGAGCACACTTTGACTGCGGTCATACTCCAGCCACCTCCGGAACAAGGGCCGCCTCGATGGCGGACTCGAGCAGGGACTCCAGATCAGGAGACCCGATCTTCTGCACAATCTCGGCAAGGAAGCCGCGCACGACGAGGCGGCGGGCCTCCTCCTCGGTGATCCCGCGGGCCTGCAGGTAGAACAGCTGCTCGTCGTCGAAGCGACCGGAGGCGCTGGCGTGGCCGGCTCCCGCGATGTCGCCGGTCTCGATCTCGAGGTTCGGCACCGAGTCGGCGCGTGCCCCGTCGGTGAGCAGCAGGTTGCGGTTCTGCTCGTAGCTGTCGGTGCCGGGGGCACTCTGGCGGATGAGCACATCACCGATCCAGACGGTGCGGGCACCGCGACCCTGGAGGGCTCCCTTGTAGGTCACCCGCGAGCGGGTCTTCGGAGCGTCGTGGTCGACGAACACCTGCTGTTCGATGTGCTGGGCGGCGGTCGCGAAGTAGGCCCCGTAGAGCTCGACGTCGCCGCCCTCGCTGTCCAGGTGCACGGACGGATTGATGCGCACGACGTCGCCGTCGAGCGAGACGAGGATGTGGCGGAGCAGGGCATCCCGACCGACGCGGGCGAAGTGGCTGGCCAGGTGGATGGCGTCGTCGTCCCACTGCTGCACGCTCACGACCGTGAGCTGGGCGCCGTCCTCGACGACGATCTCGACGTTCTCGCTGAGGGTCGTCGCGCCGCTGTTGCGCAGAACGATGTGGCCGCGGCTGTGGCGCTTGGCGGTGATGACCGTGTGCGCCGAGCGAGGTGCCGAGCCCAGCTCGGAGCGGACGAGGAGGAGGTCCTCGGTGTTCTCTCCCGTGACGGTGATGGCGAGAGCAGTGCCGGCTGACGACCAGGCGTTCGCGGACGCACGCTCCTCCGGGGTGCCGGCCGACCCGATGCGCGCATCGTCCGCTGCGATCCACTCGAGGGTGATCCCCGGGGTGGCGGTGGCCTCGTAGGGCCATTCGCCGCCGACGAGCTCGCCGTCGATGAGCGGGCGCAGCTTGGCGACCGGACTGTTCTTCCAGGGGAGCTCGAGGCCGGTGACGGCGGGGAAAGCGGTGACGTCCGCCGAAGCGAACCTGGCCGAACGCGTCTGCACCGGGACATAGCTCGAGCCACCGTCGGAGCGCGGCAGAGTGCCGTGCTTCGCGTGGTCGAGGCCTGCCTGCGGTGCGGCGCCTTCGCTGAGGTTGATGGAGCCTGCAGGAGCTGACATCTAGCCGACGGATCCTTCCATGCCCATTTCAATGAGCTTGTTGAGTTCGAGTGCGTACTCCATGGGGAGTTCGCGGGCGATCGGTTCGATGAACCCACGCACGATCATCGCCATGGCCTCATCCTCCGGCATGCCGCGGCTCTGGAGGTAGAACAGCTGCTCGGCACTCACACGCGACACGGTCGCCTCGTGGCCCATCTGCACGTCGTCCTCGCGAATGTCCGTGGTGGGGTAGGTGTCCGAGCGGGAGATCGTGTCGACAAGGAGCGCGTCGCACCGCACAGTGTTCGCGGAGTGGTGCGGGCCTTCGGGGATCCGTACCTCACCTCGATAGCCGGTGCGGCCACCGCCCCGGGCGATCGACTTGGAGACGATCGACGACTGGGTGTACGGCGCCATGTGGATCATCTTCGCGCCGGCGTCCTGGTGCTGCCCCGGCCCGGCGAATGCCACGGACAGGGTCTCGCCCTTGGCCCGCTCGCCGACCAGGTAGATGGACGGGTACTTCATCGTGACCTTGGAGCCGATGTTGCCGTCGATCCACTCCATCGTCGCGCCCTCGTGCGCGATCGCACGCTTGGTCACGAGGTTGTAGACGTTGTTCGACCAGTTCTGGATCGTGGTGTAGCGCACGCGGGCGTCCTTTTTCACGATGATCTCGACGACCGCCGAGTGCAGCGAGTCCGACTTGTAGATCGGCGCGGTGCAGCCCTCGATGTAGTGGACGTAGGAGCCCTCGTCGGCGATGATCAGGGTCCGCTCGAACTGGCCCATGTTCTCGGTGTTGATGCGAAAATACGCCTGAAGGGGGATCTCGACATGCACGCCGGGGGGCACGTAGACGAAGGATCCGCCCGACCATACCGCTGTGTTGAGCGCCGCGAACTTGTTGTCGCCCTCGGGGATGACGGAACCGAAGTACTCCGTGAAGAACTCGGGGTGCTCCTTGAGTGCGGTGTCGGTGTCCATGAAAATAACGCCCTGCGCCTCGAGCTCGGCGTTGATGGAGTGGAACACCACCTCGGACTCGTACTGGGCCGCGACGCCTGAGACGAGGCGCTGGCGCTCCGCCTCCGGGATGCCGAGCTTCTCGTACGTGTTGCGGATGTCCTCCGGGAGGTCCTCCCAGGTCTGCGCCTGCTTCTCAGTCGAGCGCACGAAGTACTTGATGTTGTCGAAATCGATGCCGGAGAGGTCTGCTCCCCAGGTGGGCATCGGCTTCTTCTCGAACAGGGCGAGGCCCTTGAGACGCTTCTTGAGCATCCATTCGGGTTCGCTTTTGAGCGCGGAGATGTCGGCGACTACCTCCGGCGAGATCCCGCGGCGAGCAGACGCCCCGGCCACGTCGGAATCCGCCCATCCGAACTCGTAGGTACCGAGCCCATCTAGCTCGGGTCGTTCGATTAGCACGTCAGACATGGCTACCTCTTTCCACCTTCAACAACCGAGGTGATTGCACTGGTATTCCCTCCGTCCGTGCGGTCAGAGGGCTAACTCCCAGCTTCGTCGGGAACCCCATCGCACCTGCCTAGACTGGTCTCAGACGCATCATCCACGTTGTGGAAAACCTGCGTCCTACCCCGGCACGAGCCGTATTTCCGGACTTTTTGAGTCTACACGGGCGTCGCTGGGCATTGTGGGAAAGGACGGCTGTGAAGGCCCTGTTATCACCCCTGCGGTCCCTCGTCGCGGGTCTCTACTCTTGGCTCCCCGTGAGCGTCGACCGTCGGGTGCGCGTGATCGTGTGGGTCACCCTCGCCGTGCAGATCCTCATCGTCGGAACGGGCGGCGCCGTTCGCCTCACCGGCTCCGGGCTCGGCTGCCCGACCTGGCCGCGATGCACCGCCGATTCCTTCGTCGCGCTGCCCGAGCAGGGCATCCACGGCGTCATCGAATTCGGCAACCGGCTCCTCACCTTCGTGCTCGTGATCGTGGCGATCCTCGCGTTCCTGTTCGTTGTGAGACTGCGCCGCAACCGGCGTGACCTCTTCGGGCTCGCGATCGCGATCGGCGCCGGCATCCCGGCGCAGGCCGTGCTCGGCGGGATCACGGTGCGCACCGGGCTGAACCCCTACGTGGTCGGCGCCCACTTCATCGTGTCGATCGTCATCGTCGCCCTGTCCGCGATCTTCGTGTTCCGCGCCTACTACGGCCCCCGCTCCCGGGTGAGGGTCGTCCCGGTCTGGGTCGTGGCGACGGCCCACCTGGCCTCCCTGTTCGTCGCCCTGTCGATCGTCATGGGCGTGCTCACCACGGGATCCGGCCCGCACGCCGGAGACGCGAACACCCCCCGGAACGGGCTCAACTCGGAGGTGCTGCAGCATCTGCACAGTTACCCCGGGTACATCGCGGTCGGACTCACCGCGGTGCTCGTCTCCGCGGCGATCGCACTGCGGGCACGCCGCATCCGCTCCTTCGCCGTCGGCCTGCTGGCCGTGGAGGCAGTCCAGGTCGCCGTCGGGATCATCCAGTCGCGCCTCGGCCTGCCCGAGCTCCTGGTGGGGATCCACATGGTGCTCGCCTGTGTCGTCGTGGCCGTCATGACCGCCCTCGTGCTGAGCCTGAGGTCGCCGGTGGCGGCGCCGGTGCCGGCGGTCGCGGCCGAACGCCCGGTGGCCGCCATCCGCTAGCACGGCCTCCCCGCCCGGCGTGGTCTGGTCATCATTCAGGAGTCCGGGCCGCCAGCCGCGCTCAACATTCAGGAGAAGCGGATGATGCGGGACGGCATCATGCGTGCATCGTGCGTCTCGGAGCGGAGTGGTGGCTCGATCCGCCACATCCGCTCACCATGACGCAAGAAATCGTCGCACTGCCGCCGGGGCTCCTGAATGAAGAACGTCGCGCGGACGGCCGGGAGCGCCGAACTCCTGAATGATGACCGGGGCTGCCGTATCCCGAGATGGCGTGCGGGGGCAGGTGTCAGAAGGGGAGCAGAGGGTCGATGCCGACGGCGATGAAGAGGAGCGTCAGGTACGAGATCGAGCTGTGGAAAACGCGCATGGGCTTGACCTCGGCCCGGCGGATCGCCGTGCCGTAGAGGTGGTGGGCCTCGATGATGAACCAGCCACCGGCGGCCACCGCGACGACCGAGTAGAGGATGCCCATCGACGCGACGGGGATGAGCAGCAGGGAGCAGGCCACCGTCGCCCAGGCGTACAGGACGACCTGCAGGCCGACGAGGGTGCGTCCGCGGACGACGGCGAGCATCGGCACGCCGACGGCCGCGTAGTCCCCGCGGTACTTCATCGACAAGGGCCAGTAGTGCGGTGGCGACCAGAGGAACACCACGGCGAAGAGGATGACCGGGGCCCAGGTGAGCGAGCCGGTGACTGCCGCCCAGCCGATGAGCACGGGGAAACAGCCGGCGATCCCGCCCCAGATGATGTTCTGTGCCGTGCGGCGCTTGAGCCACAGCGTGTAGACGACCACGTAGAAGAAGATCGCGGCGGCCGACAGGAGAGCGGCGAGCAGGTTGGTGGTGGCGGCGAGCCAGACGATGGACGCGACGCCCACGATCCAGGCGAAGATCAGCGCCTGGCGGTCGCTCAGTTCCCCGGTGACGAGGGGACGGTCCTTGGTGCGTTCCATCACGCGGTCGATGTCGCGGTCGATGTAGCAGTTGAACGCGCCAGCCGAGCCGGCGCTGAGCGAGCCTCCGACAAGCGTCGCGAGGACGAGCCACAGGTTGGGGATGCCGTTCTGGGCCAGGACCATGACCGGTGCGGTCGTGACCAAGAGGAGCTCGATCACCCGCGGCTTCGTCAGTGCGACGTACGCGCGGACCTTGCGGGAAAGCCCCGGTGCGTCACGCGCGGGGCGCGTGTCCAGGTGTGAGTCCATTGCTCCTCTAACACGATTCGTAACCCTCCGAGTGTAGATGATCGGTCTGGGTGGCCTCTCCCAGTGCGCGGCGCGATGAGAGGCGCAGGACAGCGCGGTTTATCTATACTGGTCATGCTTGCCAGCCGTGAGCATCCCTTCTCCGAGCCGTGTGGTCCGGAGCCGCGTCACGGCAGCGCCGTCGCCGTCCTCGGCAAGCATTCCTCATGAGTGGGCGCCGCGCAGTGCGGCCCCACCGCGAACGAAGGGTCACCAACAACGTGCCAGCTCTCCAGTGGGATCCGATCGACAACCGCGCGGTCGACACCGCACGAATCCTCGCCGCCGACGCGGTCGAGAAGGTCGGGAACGGACACCCGGGAACCGCGATGAGCCTCGCTCCCGCCGCCTACCTCCTGTTCCAGAAGGTCATGCGCCGCGACCCCAGCGACAGCACCTGGATCGGGCGCGACCGCTTCATCCTCTCGGTCGGCCACAGCTCGCTCACTCAGTACGTGCAGTTCTACCTCGGCGGCTACGGCCTCGAGCTCGACGATCTCAAGGCCCTGCGCACCTGGGGCTCCAAGACCCCCGGCCACCCGGAGTACGGCCACACCGACGGTGTCGAGATCACCACCGGCCCGCTCGGCCAGGGCCTCGCCTCCGCCGTCGGCTTCGCCTACGCGTCGCGCTTCGAGCGCGGGCTCTTCGACGCGGATGCCGCGGCGGGCATGAGCCCGTTCGACCACCACGTCTACGTGATCGCGGGCGACGGCGACCTGCAGGAGGGCATCACCAGCGAGGCGTCCTCGCTGGCCGGCCACCAGGAACTCGGCAACCTGATCGCGATCTACGACAGCAACCAGATCTCCATCGAGGACGACACGAATATCGCCTTCACCGAAGACGTGAAGGCCCGCTACGAGGCCTACCACTGGCACGTCCAGGTGGTCGACTGGAAGAAGACCGGCGACTACCACGAGGACATCGCCGAACTGAACGACGCCCTCGAGGCGGCCAAGAACGAGACAGGCAAGCCCTCCCTGATCATCCTGCGCACCATCATCGGATGGCCGGCCCCGAAGAAGCAAAACACGGGCAAGATCCACGGCTCGGCGCTCGGCGCCGAGGAACTTGCCGCCGTCAAGACGATCCTCGGCTTCGACCCGGGGCAGAACTTCCAGGTCGAGGACGAGGTTCTGGCCCACACCCGCAAGGCCGTCGAGCGCGGCCAGGCCGTGCACGCCGAGTGGACCGTGCAGTTCGACGCGTGGGCCGCGGCGAACCCGGAGAAGAAGGCCCTGCTCGAGCGCGTTCTCGCCGGCGACCTGCCGCACGGCGTCACCGAGGCCCTGCCCGTCTTCGAAGCAGGCAAGGACGTGTCGACTCGCGCCGCATCCGGCAAGGTGCTCAATGCGCTCGGACCGGTCATCCCCGAGCTGTGGGGCGGCTCCGCGGACCTCGCGGAGTCCAACAACACCACCCTCGAGGCATCGGCGTCCTTCGTGCCGGCCGAGCGCTCGACCGGGGAGTGGACCGGTAACGAGTACGGACGGGTGCTGCACTTCGGCATCCGCGAGCACGCCATGGGCGCGATCCTCAACGGCATCGTCCTGCACGGCAACACGCGTCCGTTCGGCGGGACCTTCCTGATCTTCAGCGACTACATGCGCCCGGCTGTGCGGCTCGCCGCCCTGATGAAGGCTCCGGCGATCTACGTCTGGACCCACGACTCCGTCGCGCTCGGTGCCGACGGCCCGACCCACCAACCGGTCGAGCAGCTCGCCGCACTCCGGGCGATCCCCGGCCTCGACATCGTGCGCCCGGCCGACGCCAACGAGACCGCCCACGCCTGGGTCGAGATCCTCTCGCGCCGCGAGGGCCCGGCCGGCATCGTGCTGTCCCGGCAGAACCTCCCCGTGTTCGCGCGCGGAGATGGCGACGCGAGCGGCGAGGTCTTCGCCTCGGCGTCCCACGTCGCCCGGGGCGCGTATGTGCTCGCCGAGGCGCCGAACGGAACCCCCGACGTGATCCTGATCGCGACCGGCTCCGAGGTGCAGTTCGCAGTCGAGGCGCGCACCGCCCTCGCCGCCGACGGCATCAACGCCCGTGTGGTCTCCGCCCCGAGCCTGGAGTGGTTCGCGGCCCAGGACGCGGACTACCGCGAGTCGGTGCTCCCCGCCGGCATCCGCGCCCGCGTCTCCGTCGAGGCCGGGATCTCCCTCGGCTGGCGCGAGTGGGTCGGCGACGCCGGCCGCAGCGTCTCGATCGAGCACTTCGGCGCCTCCGCCGACTACGAGACGCTCTACCGCGAATTCGGCATGACCACCGAGCACGTGGTCGCCGCGGCGAAGGACACCATCGCCGCCGCCTCGGCCTCCCACTGACGCACGAGCAAGAAGGAAGACCGCAATGACTGAGAACCTCTCCCCCACCGCAGCACTCACCGCCACCGGCGTCAGCATCTGGCTCGATGACCTCTCCCGTGAACGAATCAACTCCGGTGGGCTGCAAAAGCTGATCGCCGAGAAGAACGTCGTCGGTATCACCACCAACCCGACGATCTTTGCCAGCGCCCTCGCCAAGGGCGAGGCATACGACGCGCAGGTCGCGGAGCTCGCCGCTGTCGGCACCGGTGTCACCGACGCCGTGTTCGAGATCACGACCGACGATGTCGCCGCCGCCTGCGACATCTTCCGGCACGTCTACGACACCACGGCCGGCTTCGACGGGCGCGTGTCGATCGAGGTCGAGCCGGGACTCGCCCACGACGCGGCCGGCACGTGCGAGGAGGCCAAGCGGCTCTGGGCCAAGGTCGACCGCCCGAATGCGATGATCAAGATCCCCGCGACCGTCGAGGGACTCGACGCCATCGCCAGGACCATCGGCGAGGGCATCAGCGTCAACGTGACCCTCATCTTCAGCCTCGAGCGCTACCGCGAGGTCATCAACGCCTACCTGACCGGTCTTGAGACCGCCAGGGCCGCCGGGATCGACCTCTCGACCATCCACTCGGTCGCCTCGTTCTTCGTCTCCCGCGTCGACAGCGAGATCAACACCCGCCTCGAGGCCATCGGCTCCGACGAGGCCATCGCCCTGAAGAGCAAGGCCGGGATCGCCAACGCCCAGCTCGCCTACCAGGCGTTCGAGCAGGCGTTCTCCACCGAACGCGCCACCACCCTCCTCGCCGCTGGAGCGAACAAGCAGCGCCCGCTGTGGGCCTCCACAGGGGTCAAGGACCCCACGCTGCCCGACACCCTCTACGTGACGGAGCTCGCCGTCGCCGACGTTGTCAACACGATGCCGGAGAAGACCCTCGATGCGACGTTCGACCACGCAGAGGTCACCGGCGATGCCGTCACCGGCTCCTACGCCGCGGCCAACGCCGTGCTCGACGAGCTCGACGCCCTGGGGATCTCCTATGACGAAGTCACCGCGCTGCTGGAGCGCGAGGGCGTCGACAAGTTCGTTGTCTCCTGGAACGAACTGCTCGACACCGTCACCGCGGCTCTCGAGTCCGCCGCCATCACCACGGGTTCGACCAAGTGAGCTTCGACATCGCCGTGACCGGCGCGGCGGCCGAGGCGGTCGACCGCGTCGTGCCGCAGCTGGTCTCCGACATGGTCGCCTCCGGCATCACCACGCAGGACGCGAGCCTCTGGGGCCCCGACGCCGAGGAGGAGTCGGCGAAGCGGCTCGGCTGGGTCGAGGCGGTCGCCATCTCCGACGCCCTGGTCGACGACATCGTTGCATTGCGCGAGAAGCTGCGCGCCGACGGCGTCGACCACATCGTCCTCGGCGGGATGGGCGGATCATCGCTCGCCCCCGAGCTCATCACCCAGACGGCCGGCGTGGACCTCACCGTGCTCGACTCCACGGACCCGGGCCAGGTGCTCTCCGCGCTGCGTGACCGCCTCGAGACGACCGCCCTGGTCATTTCGTCGAAGTCCGGGTCCACCGTCGAGACCGACAGCCAGAAGCGCGTCTACGAGCGGGCCTTCCGGGAGGCCGGCATCGACCCGATCGACCGCATCGTCATCGTCACCGACCCGGGCTCCCCGCTCGACGTCGCCGCCCGTGCCGACGGCTACCGCGTCTTCAATGCTGACCCCAACGTCGGCGGCCGCTACTCGGCGCTCACCGCGTTCGGCCTCGTCCCGTCGGGACTGGCGGGAGTCGACATCCGCCACCTGCTCGACGACGCGGCCTCGATCTCTCTCCAGCTCGCCCTGGACACCCCGGACAACCCGGGCCTGATCCTCGGAGCCGCCATCGCCGCCACCCGCCCGCTGAAGGACAAGCTCGGCATCGTCTCCGACGGCACCTACATCGTCGGATTCGCCGACTGGGCCGAGCAGCTCATTGCCGAGTCCACCGGCAAGCTCGGCCGGGGCCTGCTGCCCGTCGTCCTCGAGGTCGACTCCCCCGAGATCGGCGCTGGCCTGCCCGACTTGCAGATCGTGCGGCTCGTGCACAACCGCCGTGCGACGGAGGAGGTCACCGAGGGCGAGATCGAGATCAGCGGGACCATCGGCGCCCAGATCCTCGTGTGGGAGTTCGCCACTGCCGTCGCGGGACGCCTTCTCGGCATCAACCCGTTCGACCAGCCCGACGTGGAGTCGGCGAAGATCGCCACCCGCGGTCTGCTCGACAGCCGCCCCGAGCCTGCCGCCCCGGTCTTCACCGATGACGGCATCGAGGTGCGGGGAACAGCGGATGTCGTCGACGGCGCCGATTCCATCCGTACGGTCGTCGATGCGCTCCTGGCGCGGCTCGGACCGGACGACTACCTCTCGGTACAGGCCTACGTCGACCGCGTCGCCTACCCTCAGCTGGCGGAACTGCGGTCGATGCTCGCCGAGCGCGCGAAGCGCCCGGTGACCTTCGGCTGGGGACCCCGGTTCTTGCACTCGACCGGTCAGTTCCACAAGGGTGGTCCGGCCACCGGCGTCTTCCTGCAGATCACCACTCAGGAGAGCGTCGACCTGGACATCCCCGACCGTCCGTTCACCTTCGGGCAGCTCATCCAGGCGCAGGCCGCCGGGGACGCGAGCGTGCTCGCCGGGAAGGGCCGCCCCGTGCTGACCCTCACCCTGCTCGACCCCGCGAACACGGTGTCCGCGCTGTTGAGCTCGATCGCGTGATGAGCTCGACCGCCTGACCCTCGCACCACGCATCCCGTACGAAGAACAACCAAGGAGCCGTATGCCCCCGGTGGAAATCACCCCGGAGTTCAATCCCCTCAGATTGCCGACCGATCGACGTCTCAACCGCATTGCCGGTCCGAGCGGCCTGATCATCTTCGGGGTGACGGGCGACCTGTCGCGCAAGAAGCTGATGCCGGCGGTGTACGACCTGGCGAACCGGGGGCTCCTGCCGCCCGGCTTCGCACTGGTCGGGTTCGCCCGCCGCGACTGGGAGACCCAGGACTTCGAACGGGTCGTTTACGACGCCGTGAAGCAGTATGCCAGGACCCCCTTCGACGACGACGTGTGGAAGCAGCTCGCCCAGGGCATCCGCTTCGTACAGGGCAACTTCGATGACGACGACGCGTTCGCGCGCCTGAAGGAGACCGTCGAGGAGCTCGACGAGCACCGCGGCACGATGGGGAACCACGCGTTCTACCTGTCGATCCCGCCCAAGTCGTTCCCCGCCGTCACCGAGCAGCTGCGCCGCTCCGGCCTGGCCGAGCAGAAGGACGGCCAGTGGCGCCGGGTGGTGATCGAGAAGCCGTTCGGCAGCGACCTCAAGACCGCGCGCGAGCTGAACGACGTCGTCGAATCGGTGTTCCCGCCCGACTCCGTGTTCCGCATCGACCACTACCTGGGCAAAGAGACAGTGCAGAACATCCTCGCGCTGCGCTTCGCCAACCAGCTGTACGAGCCCATCTGGAACTCGAACTACGTCGACCACGTGCAGATCACCATGGCCGAGGACATCGGGGTCGGCGGGCGGGCCGGGTACTACGACGGTATCGGCGCGGCCCGCGACGTGATCCAGAACCACCTGCTCCAGCTCCTCGCCCTCACGGCGATGGAGGAGCCGATCTCCTTCGACGCCGCGGACCTCCGCGCCGAGAAGGAGAAGGTGCTCTCCGCCGTCCGCCTGCCGAAGGACCTCTCCACCGCCACCGCCCGCGGTCAGTACTCGGCCGGCTGGCAGGGTGGCGAGAAGGTGCTCGGATTCCTCGAGGAGGACGGGATGAACCCTGAGTCCCTCACCGAGACCTTCGCCGCCATGCGCCTCGACATCGGGACCCGCCGCTGGTCGGGCGTGCCCTTCTACCTGCGGGCGGGTAAGCGGCTCGGTCGCCGGGTCACCGAGATCGCCGTCGTGTTCAAGCGCGCCCCGCAGCAGCTCTTCGCGGAGAGCCAGACATCCGCTCTCGGTCAGAATGCGCTCGTCATCCGGGTGCAGCCCGACGAGGGGGTGACGATCCGCTTCGGGTCGAAGGTGCCAGGAGCGGTGATGCAGGTGCGCGACGTGACCATGGACTTCGGGTACGGGCACGCTTTCACCGAGGCGAGCCCCGAGGCCTACGAGCGACTCATCCTCGACGTGCTGCTCGGCGACCCGCCGCTGTTCCCCCGCCACCAGGAGGTGGAGCTCAGCTGGAAGATTCTCGACCCGATCGAGGAGTACTGGGCGACCCTCGGCCAGCCCGAGCAGTACCGCCCCGGCACCTGGGGCCCGAAATCCGCCGACGACCTGCTGGCCCGCGACGGCCGAACCTGGAGACGCCCATGATCGTCGACCTGCCCGACACCACCACAAGCCGGATCTCCAAGACCCTGGTCACGATCCGTGAGGACGGTGGAGCCGTCGCCCTCGGCCGGGTGCTCACCCTCATCATCTCGACGACGCTGGGGCACGAGGAGGACGCCATTGAGGCGGCCAACGACGCCTCCCGCGAGCACCCGATGCGGGTCATCGTGATCTCCACCGCGGCCCGCGACTCCTACGATCGCGACGTGACGCGCCTCGACGCGCAGATCCGGGTCGGCGGCGACGCCGGCGCGAGTGAGGTCATCGTACTCAAGGCCTACGGCGAGATGGACGAGGACGAGGAGGGGCTTGTCACCGGGCTCCTCCTCCCCGACGCGCCCGTGGTGGTCTGGTGGCCAGGGGCTGCCCCCGAGGTCGCCTCGACGTCGCCACTGGGCCGCATCGCCCAGCGGCGGATCACGGACGCCGCGGCGCAGAGCAACCCCCGCGGGTTCCTCGAGCACCTCGCCACCACCTACGCCCCGGGCGACACCGACTTCGCCTGGACCCGCCTGACCCTGTGGCGTGCCCAGCTCGCCGCCGTGCTCGACCAGCCCCCGTTCGAGCCGATCACCGCGGCCGAGGTGCACGGGGCGGCCGACTCACCGTCGACCACCCTGCTCGCCGCCTGGCTCCAGCTCCAGCTCGAGCTGCCGGTGATGCACGAGGTCACCCCGTCGATCCCCGGATCGAGCGGCATTCACGGGGTGAAGCTCGTGCGTGCCTCGGGCACGATCGAGCTCGAGCGGTCACAGGTGAACATCGTGACTCTCGTGCAGCCGGAACAGCCGACGCACGACATCTCGCTCCCGCGTCGCAGCATGCGCGACTGCCTCGCCGAGGAGCTGCGCAGGCTGAGCCCCGACGAGCTCTACGGCGACGTCGTCACCACAGGTCTGCGCGACTTCCACGCGCCAGAGGCGGACGCACGATGACGACCCAGCGCCGGGTGCTGGTGCATCCTGACATCCCCTCGCTGACCGGGTCCGTCGCCGCGCGATTCATCACCAAGGTGATCGATCTGCTCGACGACAAGCCCGAGGTGCACGTGGTGCTCACCGGAGGCGGCGTCGGCACCGGGATCCTCCGGGCCATCAACGAGTCCGGCGCCCGCGACTCCATCGACTGGGCGCGGGTGCACGTGTGGTGGGGCGACGAGCGCTGGCTCCCCCGGGGGGATGCCGAACGCAACGACTTCCAGGCTGCCTCGGCCCTGCTCGACCACGTCGCCCTGCTGCCCGAGCACGTCCACGCCTTCCCAGCGGCGGGAGAAGCGGATGACCTCGACACCGCGGCTCTCGCTCACGCGAGCGCCCTCGCCGCCCATGCCGCAGAGGGCGCCGAGTGGCCCGTCTTCGACATCACGTTCCTCGGTATCGGGCCGGACGGCCACATCGCGTCGCTCTTCCCCGACGCCGAGGGCATCGAGGTGACTGAGGGGTCGGTGATCGCGGTGCGCAACGCGCCGAAGCCCCCGCCCGAGCGCCTCAGCCTGACGCTCGGAGCCCTCAACAGCTCCGACCGCATCTGGCTCGCCCTGGCCGGCGCGGACAAGGCATCCGCGCTTGGGCTGGCTCTCGCTGGCGCCCGCACCTCGCAGGTACCCGCCGCCGGGGCTCGCGGCATCAAGCGAACGGTGTTCTTCGTCGACAGCGCGGCGGCAGCCGAGGTTCCCGACGAACTGATCGGCCAGGAATACTGACCGATCAGTTCCCAGCGGGCTACTGGGGGCTGACCTTGCCACGCCGCGAGCGAAGCTGCACTAGCGCCTCGTTCAGGAGTTCTGCCGCTTCCTCTTCGGTGCGGCGCTCCTTCACGTACGCCAGGTGCGTCTTGTAGGGCTCGAGCTTGACGAGGCTCGGCGGGTTCGCCTTGTCCCGACCGGCGGGCAGGCCAGACTGCGGGGAGTCGATCGTCTCGGGGATTTCGTCGTCGGGCAGCGCCGCCGAGAAGTGGCGCACCGTCTCGTTGCCGAGTGCATCCCAGTACGACACAGCGATACGCTCCGCGTGGTAACCGCGGTCCTGCTCGCCCATGGGGCCGGAGCCCACCCGCGAGCCACGAATTGCACTTCCGCCAGATGCCATCTCGTGTCCTAACTGCCGCTGAACTTGGTGATGAGTCCTAGGACCACGATGCAGGTAATCCACAACAGCCCGAGAAACACCGTGATGCGATTGAGGTTGCGCTCGGCGACGCCGGATGCTCCCAGGTTCGAAGTCACTCCCCCGCCGAACATGTCAGAGAGCCCGCCACCGCGACCACGATGCAACAGGATGAGCAAGGTCAGCAGGAGGCTCGTGAGACCGAGCAACACCTGCAGGATGACCTGGAGAATTTCCACGAATTGCCTTTCAAAGCTGCGTTAAACCGTTTATCAGTATATCCGGAGGTTAGACGCCGACATGCTTCTGAAAACGAATAATGCTTGAGAATTCGGGGATGTCGAGGCTTGCGCCACCGACCAGGGCCCCGTCGACGTTGGGTTCGCGCATGAATCCCGCGATGTTGCCGGACTTCACTGAGCCGCCGTAGAGGATCCGTGTGGCGTCCGCCGCCTCCTGTCCGAGGAGGTCGGCGACGACGGCGCGCAACTGCACCGCGACCTGCTCGGCCTGCTCGGGGGTGGCGG
The DNA here is from genome assembly GCA_014378715.1 of Microbacteriaceae bacterium. Taxonomy (GTDB): domain Bacteria; phylum Actinomycetota; class Actinomycetes; order Actinomycetales; family Microbacteriaceae; genus Marisediminicola. Next base: position 14,684 of record JACMNE010000073.1, on the reverse strand, counting down.
CCTGGCCCGATCCGATGGCCCAGACGGGCTCATAGGCCACGACGATATCGGTGCCGGCGGTGAGGCCGGCGATGGCCGCCTTCAGCTGGGCGACGGGGACCGCGCTCGGGCCGTGCTTCTCGAGGTCCTCGGCGGTCTCGCCGACGCAGACCACCGGCACGAGCCCGTGCCTGACGGCGGCGGCGGTCTTCGCCGCGACCACGTCGTCACCCTCGTTGTGGAGGGTGCGGCGCTCCGAGTGCCCGATGATCACGTACTGGCAGTCGAGTGCCTTGAGGAAGGCGCCGGAGATCTCGCCCGTGTATGCGCCGGAGTCGTGCTCTGAGAGGTCCTGTGCGCCGAATTTCAGGGGCAGTTTGTCAGCCGAGATCAGCGTCTGCACGGAGCGCAGATCGGTGAACGGCGGGAAGACCGCCACCTCGACCTCGTTGAAGTCGAGCCGGGCGTCCTTGAGGCTCCAGGCAAGCTTCTGCACGAAGGCAATCGACTGCAGGTGGTCGAGGTTGAGCTTCCAGTTGCCCGCGATGAAGGGCGTCCGTGCTCCGGTGGTGGTCACGCGTGCCATCCGAGTATCTCCAGTCCTGGGAGCAAGGCACCCTCGAGGAATTCGAGGCTGGCACCGCCGCCCGTTGAAATATGTCCAAATTGCTCGTCGGTGAATCCGAGCGCTCGAACCGCGGCCGCCGAGTCGCCCCCTCCGACGACAGACAGCCCGTCGATCTCGGTGAGCGCCTGCGCGACGGTCTTCGTCCCCGCGGCGAATGCGGGGAGTTCGAAGACACCCATCGGGCCGTTCCAGAAGACCGTCTTCGACGAGCGGATGATGTCAGCGAAGCGCGCAGCGGACTCGGGCCCGATGTCGAGGCCCAGCCCCGAGGGGCCGAACGCCGTCTCCTCGATGGAGTCGGCGGGGCTGATCACGTGCTCGGCGTCCGCCCCGAAGCTGGAGGCGACCACGATGTCGGTCGGGAGCACGATCTTCACACCGAGGCGGTCGGCCTCGGCGAGGTATCCGCGCACAACGTCGAGCTGGTCGGTCTCGAGCAGGCTGGCGCCCACTCGGTGGCCCTGCGCGGCGAGGAAGGTGAAGACCATTCCGCCGCCGATGAGCAGGGAGTCGACCCGGGGAAGCAGGTGCGCTATGACGCCGAGCTTGTCGGAGACCTTCGAGCCGCCGAGCACCACGGTGTAGGGCTTCGTGGGCGACGCGGTGAGCCGGTCGAGCACGGCGAGCTCGTCAGCGATGAGGGTGCCTGCGGCGCTCGGGAGCAGCTCGGCGAGTTCGTAGACGCTCGCCTGCTTGCGGTGTACGACCCCGAACCCGTCGGAGACGAGGGCGTCACCGAAGCCCGCGAGCACGGAGGCGAAGGCGTTCCGCTCCTCGGCGGAGCTCGAGGTCTCGCCCGGATTGAATCTGAGGTTCTCGAGCACAGCGACCTCGCCGTCCGCGAGGGCGAACGTGGCGTCGGCGGCGGCGGTGCCGACCGTGTCGTTCGCGAACGTCACGTCGACCTCGAGCAGCTCGCTGAGGCGGGTGGCGACCGGCGCGAGACTGTACCGGTCGTCGGATACCCCGTCGGGGCGGCCGAGGTGCGAGATCACGATGACACGCGCCCCGGCCGCCATGAGCAGACGGAGAGTCGGTAACGATGCGCGGATGCGCCCGTCGTCGGTGATCGCGCCGTCCTTCAACGGCACGTTCAGGTCGCAGCGGACGATGACCTTCTTGCCGGTGAGTGACCCTAGGGACTCGATGGTGCGCAGCGCCACGAAACTCGTCCCGGCGATCAGGGAAGTCGCGCGGCGACGTACTCGGTCAGGTCGACCAGCCGGTTGGAGTAACCCCACTCGTTGTCGTACCACGACGCGACCTTGACCTGCGAGCCGAGCACCTTCGTGAGGCCGGAGTCGAAGATCGAGGAGTGCGGGTCGCCGACGATGTCGCTCGACACGATCGGGTCCTCGGTGTAGCTGAGGATGCCCTTGAGGGGGCCTTCCGCAGCGGCCTTGTACGCGGCGTTCACCTGTTCGACAGTGACGTTCGAGGAGACCTCGACCGTCAGGTCGGTGATGGAGCCGGTCGGCACCGGCACGCGCAGGGCGTAGCCGTCGAGCTTGCCGACGAGCTCGGGGATCACGAGGCCGAGCGCCTTGGCGGCGCCCGTCGAGGTGGGGATGATGTTGAGCGCAGCGGCGCGGGCACGTCGCAGGTCGCTGTGCGGGCCGTCCTGGAGGTTCTGGTCGGCGGTGTACGCATGGACCGTGGTCATGAGTCCGCGTTCGATTCCGAAGTTGTCCAGCAGCACCTTGGCGAGCGGCGCGAGGCAGTTCGTGGTGCAGGAGGCGTTCGAGATGACATCGTGCACGTCGGCGTCGTAGGTGTCCTCGTTCACACCGAGCACGATCGTGGCGACGTTGTCGCCGGTCGCGGGCGCGGAGACGAGAACCTTCTTGGCTCCGCTGGCGATGTGCTTGCGGGCGTCCGCTGCCTTGGTGAAGAACCCGGTCGACTCGATGACGATGTCGACTCCGAGGTCGCCCCAGGGGATGTTGGCGGGGTCGCGCTCGGCGAAGACGATGATGGGCTTGCCGTTGACGATGATCTTGTCACCGTCGAGTTCGACGGTCGCGTCAAGACGCCCGTTGGTGGAGTCGTACTTGAGGAGATGGGCGAGCGACTTGTTGTCGGTGAGGTCGTTGACCGCGACGATTTCAAGTTCGCTGCCCTTCGCGAGGGCGGCGCGGAAGTAGTTGCGGCCGATGCGGCCGAAGCCGTTGATGCCGATCTTGACGGTCAATTGATCTCCTGGTGTTCGGGCAGTGCGGTGACGCGGACGGATGGGGACGCGGCAGACGGGACGTGCCCGGGTCGCCCCGGGCACTTTTCCGCTACGACAGTATCAGCAGGCCGTTCGTCTTTTCACGAGCTGTTTCGAAGCGCTTCTGCACGTTCTCCCAGTTCGCGATGTTCCAGAACGCCTTCACGTAGTCCGCGCGCACGTTCTTGTAGTCGATGTAATAGGCGTGCTCCCAGACATCGAGGAGCAGCACGGGAACCGTGCCAGCGGCGAAGTTGCTCTGCTGATCGAAGAACTGCTGCACGATGAGGCGCTGGCCGATCGAGTCCCAGACGAGCGCGGCCCAGCCGGAGCCCTGCACGCCGAGCGCGGCCGCCGTGAAGTGCGCGGTGAACTTGTCGAAGGACCCGAAGTTGTCGTCGAGGGCCGCCGCGAGCTCGCCGGTCGGCTTGTCGCCGCCGTCGGGCGAGAGGTTGGTCCAGAACACGGAGTGGTTCACGTGTCCGCCGAGGTTGAACGCGAGGTCCTTCTCCAGCTTGTTGACGTTGACGAGGTTGCCGCTGTCGCGGGCCTCGGCGAGTTGAGCCAGCGCGGTGTTCGCGCCGGTCACGTAGGCCTGGTGGTGCTTGCCGTGGTGCAACTCCATGATCGTGCCGGAGATGCTCGGCTCGAGGGCCGCGTAGTCGTACGGCAGTTCGGGAAGGGTGTAGTCAGCCATTCGAAGTCTCCTTGGGTTGAGATCCACCTGCTCATGCGGGTGGTGGACAGCCGTTTTATTCTAGTTACGGGTTGTGGGTAACGCCGGGATAGTCCCGATCAGGCGTCATCGTAGTCGGGGGGCAGGTTTGCGTCGGTGCCGGGGATGCCCAGGTCGACGGCGCGCTTGTCGGCCATGGCGAGCAGCCGGCGGATCCGGCCCGCGACGGCGTCCTTCGTCATGGGGGGATCGGCGTGGTGCCCGAGCTCGTCCAGGCTCGAGTCGCGGAAGCTCAGGCGCAGCTCCCCCGCGTACCTGAGATGCTTCGGCACATCGCCGTCGAGGATCTCGAGCGCACGCTCGACCCGGGCGCATGCCGCGACGGCCGCCTGGGCGGAGCGGCGGAGGTTGGCGTCGTCGAAGTTGACCAGCCGGTTGGCCGTGGCTCGCACTTCCCGTCGCTGGCGCAGCTCCTCCCAGTGCAACACCGTCGCATGAGCGCCCATGTGCACGAGCATGGCGCTGATAGCGTCGCCGTCGCGGATGACCACCCGGTGCACGCCGCGCACCTCGCGGGCCTTCGCGGCGACCTTGAGGCGGCCGGCCGCGCCCACGAGGGCCATCGCGGACTCGTTGCCGGGGCAGGTGATCTCGAGTGCGGCGGAGCGGCCGGGGTCGGTGAGGGAGCCGTGGGCGAGGAAGGCCCCGCGCCAGACGGCGGCGATCTCCTCGCGACTGCCGGTGGTCAGCCGATTCGGGAGGCCGCGGATGGGGCGGCGCCGGGCGTCGAGGAGTCCGGTCTGTCTGGCGAGGGTCTCCCCGCCGTCGAGTACCCGCACCAGGTAGTGGCTGGTACGGCGCAGGCCAGAGGCCGAGATCACCGAGATCTCGCTGCGTACGCCGTAGAGCTCAGCCAGGTCCTTGCGCACCCGGCGCGCCAGCTGCGCGGTGTCGAGTTCCGATTCGACCGCGATGCGACCGGAGATGAGATGCAGTCCCCCGGAGAATCGGAGGATCGTGGCGAGTTCGGCTGCGCGCACCGTCGTCTTGGATATATCGATTCTCGCTAGTTCGTCTTTGACGTCGGCGGTGAGTGCCACTTAAAAGAAATCCTTTGCTGATTGTGTCGTCGGGAGCCGGTTCCGGGTACGCCCGGCCGGTCTCACTCGCGCCCGAGGTCGCGGTGTTTGACGCTCACGGCCACACCGGGCACGCCCCGAAGTCGTGCTGCGAATTCTTCAGCGACAGCAACGGATCGATGCTTCCCCCCGGTGCATCCAATGGCGATCGTAGCGTGTCTCTTGTTCTCGCGCTGGTACCCGGCGAGCACGGGGGTGATGGCCGCAAGGTAGTTTGTCACGAATTCGGTCGCCCCTTCCTGCGCCAGCACGAACTCCCTCACCTCGGGGTCGAGGCCGGTGAAGGGGCGTAGCTCGGGAACCCAGAAGGGATTGGGCAGGAACCGCATGTCGGCCACGAGGTCAGCGTCGGTCGGAAGCCCGTACTTGAAACCGAAGCTGAGCACCGTGACCTGCAGCCCGGGCGTGTCGGCCCCCGAGAAGCTGTCGGCGACGGTCGTGGAGAGCTGATGGATATTCAGGTCGGACGTGTCGATGATGAGGTCACTGAGCTCTCGCATGTCGAGCATCCTCGCCCGCTCTGCGCGGATGCCGTCGAGGATCGTCCCGTCCTCCTGGAGGGGATGGGGTCGGCGTACCTGTTCGAAGCGGCGCACGAGCGCAGCATCCGTTGCCTCGAGGAAGAGCACCCGGATCTGGGTCCCCTCGCGGAGGGACTCAACGATGTCCTTGAGGTCGGAGAACAGGTGTCCGCCGCGCACGTCGACGACGGCGGCGATCTGGGGAAGGGTGGTCCCCGCCCGTTCCACGAGCTCGACGAGGGGCCTGAGCATCTGCGGGGGGAGGTTGTCGACGACGTACCAGCCGAGGTCCTCGAGCGCGTTCCCGACCGTCGATCGGCCAGCCCCCGACATTCCGGTCACGATGAGGATCTCCTGCTGCGGGGAATCGTCGTTCATTGATGCTGCGCCGCTTCCTGGTGGATCTGTCGGATGGTCTCTTCCAGCCTATCGATGCGTGGCGTATGGACTCGGGCGCCCGAGTTCACGGGACGCGGTCATTCGCGCAGGGCGGCGGAGATCGCGGCGGCCAGGGCGGCGCCGATGCCCTTGACCCCGGCGATCGCGGCAGGGTCGGCCGCCTTGATTTGCCGCACGGAGCCGAACTGCCTGAGAAGCTCGCGGATGCGGGCGGGGCCGAGGCCCGGGATGTCCTCGAGAGCCGAGGAGACATCCTTCTTACGCTTCTGGCGCTGATAGGTGATCGCGAACCGGTGGGCCTCGTCCCGGATTCGCTGGAAGAGGAATAGGGCATCGCTGTTGCGCGGCAGGATGACGGGGTAGTCGGAGTCGGGCAGCCAGATCTCCTCGAGCCGTTTGGCGATGCCGCAGAGCTGGATTCCGGTGACTCCCGCCTCGTCGAGCGCGCGTTTCGCGGCGGCCACCTGCGGCTGGCCGCCGTCGACGATCAGCAGGTTCGGACGGTAGGCGAACTTCTTGGTCGCGGTGTCGTCGTCGGCGGCCCTGGTCGTCTCCTGGTCGATGTTCGCAACCCGCCGGGCGAGGGTCAGGTAGATCGACTGGGTGTCGTCGGTGGACTCGGGGATGCTGAACCGGCGGTACTGGTCCTTCTTCGGCAGGCCGTCCTCGAAGACGACCATCGAGGCCACGATGTTGGTGCCGCTCAGGTGGGAGACGTCGTAGCACTCCATCCGGAGCGGGGCGTCCGGCATACCGAGGGCGGCCTGGATGTCGGCGAGGGCCTTCGATCTGGCGACAAAGTCCCCACTGCGTCGGGACTTGTACAGCACCAGCGCGTTGTGGGCGTTGGTGCGCACGGTCAGAGCGAGCGCCGCTTTATCCCCGCGCTGGGCGGTGTGAAGACCCACCCGGCCGGTGGATCCACGGGAGGCGCGGATGCCGGTGAGGAGCGACTCGAGTGCCGTGGCGTCCGACGGCAGTTCCGGGACGAGGATTTCCCGCGGGGGTGTGGCATCGTCATAGGCGTTCTGCAAGACGGTGTCGACGAGGCTGCCCAGATCGAGGTCGAGCTCCTTGTCGACGACCCAGCCGCGCACACCGCGGATGCGCCCGCCACGCACGATGAACTGTTGCACGGCGGCGGCGAGCTCATCGTGGGCGATGCCGAAGATGTCGACGTCGACGTCGTCGTGGAGCACGATCGTGCTCTTGGAGAGGGCCCCCTCGAGGGCGCCGAGCTGATCGCGGTACTTCGCCGCCGACTCATAGTCCGTTGAGGCCGCCGCGGCCTTCATCTTCGCCGTCAGGTCGGCCAGGTAACGGGAGTCATTGCCGCCCATGAACGACGCGAAGTCGAGGGCCACCGACTTGTGCTCCTCCTTCGTCACCCGCTTCACACAGGGGGCGACGCACTTGCCGATGTCGCCGAGCAGGCAGGGCCGGCCGGTCTGCTCCGCGCGCTTGTAGGTGGAGTCGGTGCAGCTGCGCATCGGGAAGGCCTTGAGCATCTGGTCGACCGTCTCGCGGATCGCCCAGACCTTTGTGTACGGCCCGAAGTACCTCGCCCCCGTCAGTTTGCGGTTGCGGGTGATGAACACCCGCGGCACCGGATCACCCAGGGTGATGGCGAGGTAGGGGTAGGTCTTGTCGTCGCGGAACTTGACGTTGAACGGCGGGTCGTACTCCTTGATCCAGGTGTACTCGAGCTGAAGCGCCTCGAACTCGCTGCCGACGACCGTCCACTCCACGGAGTCGGCGCTGAGCACCATCCGCCTGGTGCGCTCGTGCAGGCTCGGCAGGGGGGCGAAATAGTTGCTCAGCCGCGCCCGGAGGCTGTTGGCCTTACCGACGTAGAGCACCCGGCCGGTCTCGTCGCGGAAGCGGTAGACGCCAGGGTCGGTCGGGATCTCCCCCGCCCTCGGGCGGTAATGGACGGTGGTGGACATGGCTACCGCGACGCGGTGGGGGTCTTCGGCGCTGTTCGTTGGGTGGCCGTCTTCGCGGCCGCCGCTGCGGTGGCGGGGCGGGCGCGGGGCGCCTTCCGGTCGCGCGCCTTGCGCTCGAAGGCCTCCTTGTCGAGGACCTCCTTGAGGAAGACCCCTGTGTAGCTCTTCTTCACCCTGACCAGCTGCTCCGGGGTGCCGACGGCGAGCACCTGACCGCCGCCGGAGCCGCCCTCGGGACCCAGGTCGATCAGCCAGTCCGAGGACTTGATCACGTCGAGGTTGTGCTCGATGACGATCACCGTGTTGCCCTTGTCCACGAGGCCGTTGAGCACCAGGAGCAGCTTGCGCACGTCCTCGAAGTGAAGTCCGGTCGTCGGCTCGTCGAGCACATAGATGCTGCGCCCGTTCGACCGCTTCTGCAGCTCAGTGGCGAGCTTGACCCGCTGCGCCTCGCCCCCGGAGAGAGTCGTGGCGCTTTGCCCGAGGCGCACGTAGCCGAGGCCGACGTCGACGAGGGTGCTGAGGAAACGGCTGATCGAACTGATGGCCTCGAAGAACTCGGCTGCCTCGCTGATGGGCATGTCGAGCACCTCGGCGATGTTCTTGCCCTTGTAGTGCACCGACAGGGTGTCGCGGTTGTACCTGGCGCCGTTGCACACCTCGCAGATGACGTAGACGTCGGGGAGGAAGTTCATCTCGATCTTGATAGTGCCGTCGCCCGAGCAGTTCTCGCAGCGCCCGCCCTTGACGTTGAAACTGAAACGGCCGGTGAGGTACCCGCGGGCCTTGGCCTCCTGCGTCTCGGCGAAGAGGTTGCGGATCTTGTCGAAGACGCCGGTGTACGTGGCGGGGTTGGAGCGCGGGGTTCGGCCGATGGGCGCTTGGTCGACGTGGACGACCTTGTCGAGGTTGTCGAGCCCGGTGACCCGGGTGTGCTTGCCGGGAATCTGCTTCGCGCCGTTGAGTTCGTTGGCGAGCACCTTGTACAGGATGTCGTTGATGAGCGAGGACTTGCCAGAACCGCTCACCCCGGTGACGGCGACGAGAAGGCCGAGCGGGAAGTCGACGGTGACGCTCCGCAGGTTGTTGGCGCGTGCCCCTTCGACGGTCAGCAGCCGGGCGGGGTCGACCGGGCGGCGGGTGGTCGGGGTCTGAATCGAGCGGCGTCCGGCGAGGTAGTCGCCGGTGACCGAGCGGGTGTTGGCCAGGAGCGCTTCGTAGGAGCCCGAGTGCACCACCTCCCCACCGTGCTCCCCGGCACCGGGACCGATGTCGACGATCCAGTCCGCGGTGCGGATGGTGTCCTCGTCGTGCTCGACGACAATCAGGGTGTTGCCGAGGTTCTTGAGCTTGACGAGCGTCTCGATGAGGCGGCGGTTGTCGCGCTGGTGCAGGCCGATGCTCGGCTCGTCGAGCACATAGAGCACCCCGGTGAGGCCGGATCCGATCTGGGTGGCGAGGCGGATGCGCTGCGCCTCCCCGCCGCTGAGCGAGCCGGCCGAGCGGGCGAGGTTGAGGTAGTTCAGCCCCACCTCGATGAGGAACTCGAGCCGGGCGCGGATCTCGCGCAGCACGGCCGCCGCGATCTGCGCCTCGCGGGGAGTGAGGACCAGGTCACGCATGAATGCGAAGGCATCGCCGAGACTGAGGGCCGTGACATCCGCGATGTTGTGATCATGGACCGTGACGGCGAGGACCTCGGGCCTGAGGCGGTTGCCGTCGCACACCGGACAGGGGATCTCGCGCAGGTAGCTGGAGTAGCGCTGGCGCGCTGAGTCGGTCTCGGCCTCGAGGAACTTGCGCTCGATGTAGGGCATCACGCCCTCGAATCCGGTCGAGTACTTCATCTCGCGTCCGTAGCGGTTCTTCCACTTGACGGTGACCTCGAAGTTGTTGCCCTCGAGGATGGCGTCGCGCACGTCGCTGTGGAGGTCCTGCCACGGCGTCTTCAGCGAGAAGTCGAGGTCGGCGGCGAGGCCCTCGAGCAGCCGCTGGAAGTAGTTGAACAGGCCCTTGCCCGCCTGTGTCCAGGGCAGGATGACGCCCTCCGCGAGGCTCAGCTGGGGGTCGCCGAGAAGGAGCTCGGAATCCACCGACATGCGCGTTCCCAGGCCGGAGCACTCGGGGCACGCGCCGAACGGGGCATTGAACGAGAAGGTGCGCGGTTCGATCTCGGTGAGCTGCACCGGGTGGTTGTTCGGGCAGGAGAGCTTCTCCGAATAGTTGCGCCAGGCGGCGTCGCCCTCCTCGTCGATGAAGTTGATGGAGACGAGCCCGTCGGTGAGCCGCAGCGCTGTCTCGAGGGAGTCGGTGAGGCGGGACAGGATGTCGTCGGCGGCGACCAGGCGGTCGACGACGACGGAGATGTCGTGCTTGACCTGCTTCTTCAGCGTGGGCGGCTCGCTCAGCTGGATCTGCGCTCCGTCGACGATCGCGCGGGAGTAGCCGGTCGCGGCGAGCTCGCGGAACAGATCGACGAACTCGCCCTTCTTCTGCGAGACGACCGGGCTGACCACCTGGTAGCGGATGCCGGCCTCCAGCGTCATCAGCTGGTCGGCGATCTGCTGCACGGTCTGCTTCTCGATGACCTCGCCGCAGATGGCGCAGTGCGGGATGCCGATCCGCGCCCAGAGCAGGCGCATGTAGTCGTAGATCTCGGTGATGGTGCCGACGGTCGACCGCGGGTTGCGGTTCGTCGACTTCTGGTCGATCGACACCGCGGGGCTCAGCCCCTCGATGAAGTCGACGTCTGGCCGGTCGACCTGCCCGAGGAACTGCCGCGCGTAGGCGGACAACGATTCGACGTAGCGGCGTTGGCCCTCCGCGAAGATCGTGTCGAACGCGAGGGACGATTTTCCTGACCCGGAGAGGCCGGTGAAAACGACCAGCGAGTCCCTCGGGATCTCGAGGTCGACGTTGCGGAGATTGTGGACCCTGGCCCCACGCACGCTCAGGCGCGCATCGGACTCGACGTTCGAAATAGACACTCTTTACATCCTACGTAGGCGGTCGGGGGCAGACTGACAGGCGGCCGAGAGCGGCCGGGAGAAACGGAGGCCGCTCACACGAGGTGCCCGGCGGCTTCCATCTGGCGCAATTCCTTCTTGAGGTCGGAGACCTCGTCCCGCAGGCGCGCGGCGAGCTCGAATTTGAGTTCCCCCGCGGCCTGCAGCATCTGGTCGTTGAGGTCGCGGATGATCGTCTCGAGGTCTCCGGCGCCCGCGGCGGCGAGGCCCTCGCGGCGAAGCCCCGGGGTCGGCGACCGTCGCCTGCCCTCCCGCCCGGCCAGCAGGGCTTGGGTGTCGGCCTGCTCGCGGTTGAGGATGTCGGTGATGTCGGCGATGCGCTTGCGCAGCGGCTGGGGGTCGACACCGCGCTCGAGGTTGTAGGCCACCTGGATCTCCCGGCGACGCGTGGTCTCCTCGATCGCCTTCTTCATGGAGTCGGTGAGCACGTCGGCGTACATGTGCACCGCCCCGGAGACGTTCCGCGCCGCGCGGCCGATCGTCTGGATGAGCGAGGTCGCCGAGCGCAGGAACCCCTCCTTGTCGGCATCGAGGATCGCCACGAGCGACACCTCGGGCAGGTCGAGACCCTCCCTCAGGAGGTTGATGCCCACGAGCACGTCGTAGACCCCGGCCCGCAGCTCGGTGAGCAGCTCGACGCGGCGGAGAGTGTCGACGTCGGAGTGCAGATAGCGCACCCGCACCCCGGCCTCTCCGAGGTAGTCGGTGAGCTCTTCGGCCATCTTCTTCGTGAGGGTCGTGACGAGCACGCGCTCGTCCTTGGCCGCGCGCACGCGGATCTCCTCGAGGAGATCGTCGATCTGGCCCTTGGTTGGCTTGACCACGATCTGTGGGTCGACGAGGCCGGTCGGGCGGATGATCTGCTCGACGACCGAGTCGGTGATGCCCATCTCGTACTTGCCCGGGGTGGCAGAGAGGTAGACCTTCTGCCCGACGCGGTCGAGGAACTCGTTGAACTTCAGCGGGCGGTTGTCCATCGCGCTCGGCAGCCGGAAGCCGTGCTCGACGAGCGTGCGCTTGCGTGAGGCGTCGCCCTCGTACATCGCGCCGATCTGCGGGATGGTGACGTGCGACTCGTCGATGACGACGAGGAGATCATCGGGGAAGTAGTCGATCAGGCAGTGCGGCGCCTCGCCGGGCGCGCGCTGGTCGATGTGGCGGGAGTAGTTCTCGATCCCGCTGCAGAAGCCGATCTGCTCCATCATCTCGAGGTCGAAGGTCGTGCGCATGCGCAGGCGCTGCGCCTCGAGGAGCTTGCCCTCGCGCTCGAGCTGGCCGAGGCGCTCGGCGAGCTCTTCCTTGATCGTCACGGTCGCGCGCTGCATGGCCTCGTCGCCCGCCACGTAGTGCGAGCCGGGGAACACCGACACCGCGTCCATCTTCTTCACCACGTCGCCGGTGAGCGGATGCAGGGAGTACAGCGCCTCGATCTCGTCGCCGAACATCTCGATGCGGATCGCGAGCTCCTCGTACATCGGGATGATCTCGATCGTGTCTCCGCGCACCCGGAAGTTGCCCCGGGAGAAGTCGACGTCGTTGCGCTGGTACTGCATCGACACGAACTTGCGGATGAGCACATCGCGGTTGATACGCATCCCCACCTGCAGGGCGATCATCGCGTCGAGGTACTCCTCGGAACTGCCGAGCCCGTAGATGCAGGAGACGGTGGAGACGACGACGACGTCGCGCCGGCTGAGCAGCGAGTTCGTGGTGGAGTGCCGCAGGCGCTCGACCTCGGCGTTGACCGAGCTGTCCTTCTCGATGAAGGTGTCGGTCTGCGGAACGTAGGCCTCCGGCTGGTAGTAGTCGTAGTAGGACACGAAGTACTCGACGGCGTTGTTGGGCAGGAGCTCGCGGAACTCGTTGGCGAGCTGGGCGGCGAGGGTCTTGTTGTGGGCGAGAACGAGGGTGGGGCGCTGCACCTGCTCGATGAGCCAGGCGGTCGTCGCGGACTTGCCCGTTCCGGTGGCGCCCAGCAGCACAACATCCGTTTCGCCGGCATTGATTCGCGCCGTCAGCTCGGCGATCGCGGCCGGCTGGTCGCCTCCGGGCGTGTAGTCGCTGATGACCTCGAATGGGCGCACAGAGCGCGTTGGTTCCATGACTCCAGCTTAGGCAGCACCACCGACACTGGGCTCAGTGTTTGCCAGCAGCGGAACCGGGAATACCGGCCCAGAGCGCATCGACCCTGGTGAGGGTGTCCTCGATGCTGCCGGAGTTGTCGATGACCACGTCGGCGGCGGCGCGGCGCTCGGCGTCGGTCGACTGGGAGCGCAGGCGACGCAGCGCGTCCTCGCGGGTCATCCCCCGGTTCTCGAGCATCCGACGCAGTCGTTGCTCCTCCCCCGCCTCGACAACCACGACGAGGTCGTAGGGGTGGGTGACGCTCGCCTCGACGAGCAGGGCGACGTCGTAGACGATGATGGCGGCGGGGTCGGCAGCGGATGTCGCGTCCATCCGCGACCTGGCCAGTGCCGTGACCGCCGGGTGGGTGATCGCATTGAGCCGGGCGAGCCTCTGCGGGTGGGCGAAGACGATCGCGCCGAGGGCGGCACGGTCGAGACGGCCTTCGGGGCTCATGATTCCTGGACCGAACTCCTCCGCGATCCTCGCGAGCGCATCGGTTCCCGGCTCGACGACCTCCCTGGCGAGCTTGTCCGCGTCGATGACAACGGCCCCCAGCTCGGCGAGACGGGAGCTGACGAGGGATTTGCCCGAGGCGATGCCACCGGTCAGGCCAATGAGATACATCCGCTCATATTATCGGCGCACCCGCCGCGTACGATCGGGGGAAGGATGTGGGGAGGAAGCGGATGCTCGAGCTGCTGACCGGCACGGGGCTGGCGATGGCGGCTGGGCTCAACGCCTACATCCCGCTGCTGGCTCTCGGGCTTGTCGCCAGGTTCAGCGATCTGCTGACACTGCCAGCCGCGTGGGCGTGGCTGGAGAACGGCTGGGTGATGGGCATCCTCGGGGTGCTGCTGCTCATCGAGTTCGTGGCCGACAAGATCCCGGCGGTCGACACGGTCAACGACTGGATCCAGACGATCGTGCGGCCCTCGGCCGGTGGACTCGCGTTTGGGTCGGGGTCGGCGAGCCAGACGGTGGCGGTGACCGACCCCGCTCGCTTCCTCGACTCCGTGGGGTGGGGTTCCGTGGTCACCGGAGTGCTGATCGCGCTCGCGGTGCACTTGGCGAAGATGGCCGTGCGGCCCGTGCTGAACGCGGTGACGGCGGGGATCGCGGCACCCGTCACGAGCTTGCTCGAGGACGCGGCGAGTGTGGCTCTGGTCGTCTCCGCGATCCTCGTCCCAGTGCTCGTGGTGCTGGCGATTCCGGCGCTTGTGCTCGCGGTCGTCTGGGCTGTCCGCTTCGTGCGCCGCCGCCGCCGCGCCCCGGCCCGACCGGCCCGTTAACGGCGGAACGGCCGACCCCCGTGGGGGCCGGCCGTTCCGTGGTGACTCAGGAGTTGTTCGAGAGCTTCTCGCGCAGGGCGGCGAGGGCCTCGTCGTCGGCCAGTGTTCCGGCCGAGTCGGAGTCGCTCGAGAACGAGGAACCCGCGGCGGCTGGCGCGTTGAGGACCTCGGTCGCGGCGGTCGCAACCTGCTTCTTGTGGGCTTCCCAGCGAGCCTGGGCTGCAGCGTAGTCCTGCTCCCACTTCTCGCGCTGGGTCTCGAAGCCTTCCTTCCACTCGTTGGTCTCCGGGTCGAAGCCGTCGGGGTACTTGTAGTTCCCGGCGTCGTCGTACTCGGTGAGCATTCCATAGAGGGCCGGGTCGAACTCGGTGCCCTCGGGGTCGACTCCATCGTTCGCCTGCTTCAGCGAGAGGGAGATACGGCGGCGCTCGAGGTCGATGTCGATGACCTTGACGAACACCTCGTCGCCGACCGAGACGACCTGCTCGGCGAGCTCGACGTGCTTGCCCGACAGCTCGGAGATGTGCACGAGGCCCTCGATGCCCTCTGCGACGCGAACGAACGCGCCGAAGGGGACGAGCTTCGTGACCTTGCCCGGGGCGACCTGGCCGATGGCGTGGGTGCGGGCGAAGACCTGCCACGGGTCCTCCTGGGTGGCCTTGAGCGACAGCGACACGCGCTCGCGCTCGAGGTCGACCTCGAGGATCTCGACGGTGACTTCCTGGCCAACCTCGACGACCTC
>JACMNE010000072.1 GCA_014378715.1 Microbacteriaceae bacterium | reverse complement strand
TTCACCGTACGTGCCGACATGGCGCTACCGACCAAGGCCTGTCCCGGCCTCCACGCTGACGCGTGCCTCGAGGGCCGGCGGCAGCACGGAGTCGCGGTAGTCCTGGTCCTGCTCGTCGAACCATTCCAGGCACGGCGCCGACACGATGCGGACCGGTGGCCAGCACGACGGCGATCGGTTGGTGGGTGGGTCCGTCCTCGCCGACCGCGACCGAGTCGTGACTCCACACGTAGACAACGGGCAACGACATCAGCGCGGCAAGACGCACCGCCGGGCCACTGGGCGCTGTCGGGTGCCTGGGGGGCGAAGCTGCTCGCGCACCGGGTGGCGGCTTGCTGCGGATCGACACGGAGCGTGGCGAAGGCAGCCCGCGCCTCGTCGCTGAGGTCGGTGCGGCCCAACTCCTCGAGGAGCGCTGACCCGCTCGGGTTGGCCTCTGCCCACACGGCGAGGCTTTGGTCCCACTCCGCGTGGTGACGGGCGCCTCGCTCGCCGACCAGGCGCGCGTCATCGAGTGTGGTCTGTGGCATGAGGAAGGACGCGTCCGGGTCGATCCCGAGGATGGTCTTGGTCGCGGCAACCTCATCGGCGCTCAGAGTCCCCGCGTGGGCGGCCACGGCGGCGTAACCCCGGCGGATCGTATCGGGGTCCTCGGCATCGTCGATCGTGACGACCTCCCAGCCGTATGCCCTGTGGCGTGCGGCGACGTCTGCGGTGAACGCGATCGCGGTGTCGCCCTCGATCGAGTTCTGGTTGTCGTCCCACACGAGGATGAGGCCTTCGAGGCCCAGCGTGCCGGCGAGCGACGAGGCCTCGTGGCTCAGGCCCTCCTCGAGGTCGCCGTCGGACGCGAAGCACCACACGCGGTGGCCGACGACGCAGTCGCGTGCCTCCGTGCCGAGATCGAACGTCGCAGCGTGGTGGCACCTGTTCATTGCCATGCCGACGGCGTTGCCAACACCTTGGCCGAGCGGACCGGTCGTCGTCTCGACACCCGCCGTGTGGCCGAGCTCGGGATGTCCCGGGGTGCGGGAGCCGAACGTCCGGGCGAGCCGCAGTTCGTCGAGCTCGCTGCGCCATCCGTTCGGCAGATCGGACATGTCGGTCCCTTCGGAGAGTCGTCGACCTCCGACAATAGAGATTCGGACTCAGTTTTGTCTAATCTTAGTCAAAAGTGATGTTGGCGCCGATGACCGCACTGATCCGTGCCGTTGAGAGTCCGGCGTCCGCGGCGAGCTGTGCGGCGCCGGCGAGGCCCGCGTCCGCGCCGAGCGAGGATGTCACGACCTCGAGGCCATCGGTCGCCAGCGGGTGCGACCGCGCGAAGATCTGCTGGCGGATCCCGTCGACGAGCGGGGCGCCGGCCTCGGCGAGGTTGCCGCCGACGATGACCATCGCCGGGTTGAGCAGGCCGACCGCGTCAGCGACAGCCTCGCCGACCCGCCGGCCCGCCGCCTGGAGCAGCTCGACCGTCAAGGGGTCGGCCTCGCGGGCAAGCCGGACGATGTCGCTGCTCGTGCGTACGTGGGGATGGCCATGTGCGCGCAGGTGCTCGGCAATCGCCCAGCCTCCGGCAGTCGCCTCGGCACAACCGAACTGGCCGCAACGGCACCGGGCGCCACCCTCGCGGGGGAGGTGCCCGAGGTCGCCGGCGGCGCCGCGCGAACCGCGCATGATCTCGCCGCGGGCGATGATGCCCGCCCCGATGCCCATGCCGATCTTGAGCACCAGGAGATCGGCGACGAGGTCGTGGAGGGCACGTTGCTCGCCGAGCGCCATGATGTTGGCGTCCTTGTCCACCACGACCGGCACGTTGAACGACTCGCGCAGGAACTCCTGCACGTCGAAGCCGTCCCACCCGGGCATCGTCGGCGGACTGACGAGTCGCCCGGTGGCGTGCTCGACCGGGCCGGGGACACCGACCGCGGCCGCGAGCACGGCATCGGGCCGCACGCCGACCTCCTCGACGAGTTCGGCCATGTCGTCGCGGACCAGCGCGAGGACGTCCCCCGGCCCGTCGGCGACCTCGACGTCGTGGTCACGTACCGCGAGCAGGTCGCCGGCGAGGTCGGCGATCCCGACTCGCAGGTGGCTACTGCCGATGTCGGCGACCAGCAGGGCGCCTCGGGCGGGGTTGAGGCCGAGCTCCTCGGCGGGACGCCCCCCGGTGCTGTGTCGCCCGGGAGTGACTGCAACGAATCCGTGGTCCATCAGTGCGTCGAGGCGGTGCGTCACTGTTGCCCTGGCGAGGCCCGACGCAGCGACGATCTCGGCGCGGGTCAGCGACCTGCCGTGGCGCAGGAGACCGAGCAGCTCCCCGGCTCCCTTGACCACGGCTCCTCCTCGCCTCGATGCGACCGGAGCCTACCCTTCCGTCGGCGAGACCAGCCGCCCGATCTGCTCGGGGGAGAAGAATAAGTCGCCGATGAGGTGGGCAGGACCGACCAGTCCCGCGGGTGGGACAGAGCGAGCTCCGCTCGATGCGCAGCTCGGACGTCGCGAGGGGGAGAGAACGCCGGCAGACCATCTCGCGGATGCCCGCGAACAGGTGAACGCGCTGCCGGCCACGGCTGCACGTGCTTGTCGACAAGGCTTTCGCGCTCGACGCCCGTCGGGCCGGTGCCGTGGTCGACCACGCGCGCGAGGTTGGCCGGACGCTCTCGGTCCACCAGAACCGTCGTGGGGACGGAGACTTCCTGACGGTCGAGCCGCTCCTCGCCTGGGCGAGCTGTGGACCGTACGGCGTTTCTGGTCACGCATCGAACGCTTCCGTCCCGTCCTCCCTGGGTGGACGATGCAGTCGAACTTCGCGGAGGGCGGCAGCAACCTCGTGGACCTCGGCCCGCATCTGATCGACCAGTCGGGTCAGCACTTCGGCCCCGGCGCCTTCCTCGCCGCAGCCGCCGAAGGACCCCGTTTTTCATTTCAACGGCGATCACGGAGGTCCCGTGATCGAGGGCTTGGACGTGCAGGATGAGCAGCTGTTCGCTGGTGAGTCGCCTGAGTCGCTCCGTGGCGGGTGAGTGACGCGGCCCGCAGGGCGTCCGCCGAAGGCTCCGTCGTCCATCTCGAAGGCTGATCCGGATCCTGATCCGGGAGGTTCACCGAGTTGTCACCTTCGGGTCGCCCCGACGCCGTTGACATCGCCGCCGTCTCAGGGTTTCCTAATGCCGCAAGACTTCCTGAGAAGTCCTCAGGTGTGGCATCGGGGGATGATCCATGGGGTTCCTCGCCGATCCACGTTCGGAGAGGAACCATCCGTGAACACCCTGTCCCGCCGACTTCTCGCGGCCGCCACCGCGACCCTTCTCGGTGCACCGCTCCTCGCCGTCTCACCGGCCCACGCTGCCGACCCGGTGGTGATCAACCTGAT
>JACMNE010000071.1 GCA_014378715.1 Microbacteriaceae bacterium | reverse complement strand
CGAACGCCGATCTGCCCGTACGTGCCGATGGCCGTGTGAGGGCGGCCGGCCATTACCCTCGCCCCACCCGCGATCGTCGTTCGTCTTCGTCCTCCAAGCGACGAAGCCACGCCTCGACTTCGGACGCGCGGAACTTCAACTCCCGGCCGATGCGGAAGCCGTGGGGACCGCGACCATGGTGGCGCAGGTCGTAGATGGTCTGGATCGGGACGCCGAGACGTGCCGCCAGTTCGGAGATGGACAGGACCGACTCGAAGTCGCTGGAGAGGGAGGTTTCACTGGTCATACCTGTGAGGTGTGCGAGCGATCCCGAACCCCACCGGGAATACCTCGAGGGCATTCGAAAGTGGTGAGTACGAAACCAATAAGTGTCGAATAAACGTCGAACGGCCATCCCAATTCCCTTGTTCGGGTTTCGGAATGGCCGTCTGATCAGTACTTTTGGTGGATCCAAGGGGATTCGAACCCCTGACCCCCTGCATGCCATGCAGGTGCGCTACCGGGCTGCGCCATGGACCCATTTGTGTCGCCCTCCCGGATAGAAGCTCCGAGAAGGCAACTCCGTAAGATTACTACACATCCGGCCGCCCCGTTGTCACCCCGGCGGAATCAGCGCGTGGTCGACGGTTGCCTGCGGAGTTCAGGTCCGGATTCCCGGGGGCGCAGCGAGACGATCCCGCAGGGATCGCATCCCCCGGATCGCTGATCGCAGCTCCTGCAGGTGCTCCTGTGGGCCGAATACCTGGGTGAGCCCGCCGAGATCGTTCGCTGCCGCGCTCACCCCGATCGTCTCGACCTCGAATCCGTATCCGAGCCCCAGCACCTCGACGGCCCCAGCGGCCTGATACGGCACGTACACGGCGGTGGTGACCACGAGTGTCGACGAGCCCACCCCGGCTCCCCTGCCCGCCGCCCAGTGCTCGTAGGTGTCCCTCGTGTGGGCCCGCCGCAGCTCCGGGGCCGACGACGGTGCGGCGATGACCCCGATCGTGGGCGAGCCGTCCGCCCAGTGCAGATCGAGCCAGGAGGCGTTGCCTGCCGCCTCTCCGCCGTCGTCTGACGCGGCGCGCGAAGTCGGCTCTCCGAGCGGCCCAAAGGCCCGTTCCAGGCCATGGAGCATCGCGTCCGTCTCATCCTCTCCCTCGACCCCGAGGGCGCGGGCGATACCGGCCTCGTCGCCGCCGAACGGGCGATGGGCGCCGAGAAAAACAACGTGCGACACCGACAGGCCGGCGGCCAGAAGGTCGGCCATGAACCGGGGCTTCACCAGTCCGGCCCGCACCATCCCGCCGGTGAGCAACACCGTGTCATAGTGGTCGGCTGACGGCGCCTCCTGCCCGGCGAACCCCAGGTCGACGGCGGAGTCCAGCACCAAGGCCGCCTGCGCGGCGGTCAGCGTCGCGGCGGGCGCAAGATTGCGTTCCCGGCCGGCTCGGAAGTCCCAGACATCTGCGGCGAATTCGTCGAGAAAGCGGATGAGGGGCGCTCCGCGCAATGCACCAACGGACCCGCCGAACGCCGCGACGAGCGCGGTCATGCTCGGCGACCCGGCCCAGGCATCCACGTCGCGAAGAGTGCGGCACGCATCATCCGCTTGGCCCCGCCAGCTGGGCAGCTGGACGGGCGGCATGGCGGTCGGCCTAGTCGGCGTCGGTGGAGTCGACGGGGGCGGGCAGAACGATGGGGATGACCGGGCAGTCCTTCCAGAGGCGCTCGAGAGAGTAGAAGACGCGGTCCTCCTCGTGGAAGACATGCACGATCAGGTCGCCGAAGTCGAGGAGGATCCAACGGCCCTCGGCGCGGCCCTCGCGGCGAAGCGGCTTGGAGCCGGCCCCTATGAGTTGGTCCTCGATCTCGCTGGCGATCGCGACGACATTGCGCTCGTTGCGCCCGGTGACGATGAGGAACACGTCGGTGAGCGGAAGCGGGCCGGACACGTCGAGGGCGACGAGGTCCTCGGCCTGCTTGGAGTCGGCTGCCGCGGCGGCGCGCTGGAGGAGTTCGATGGCGTGGTGTGTTGCAGACACAGGTTCCTAACGGGGTTGGGACGGCAGCTGATGTGCCGGAGATGCTTAGAACAGATTGAAGATGAGGCCGGTGACGACGGCGCCGATCACAAGCAGGAGCACAGCCCCCGAGGTGATCGCGATGACCAGAGGCGCGCGGGACCGGCGCGGCGCCGGGGCCTCGATGACGCCGCGGGTGGACGAGCTGCTGCTGACGGCGCGGATGGCCCGCACCGGGGCGGAGTCGGCCATGGCGTCCTCGCGGTCGCTCTGGTCGATGAGGGCGTCGACCCGGGGGTGATCGAACAGGGCGGGATGCGCCCCGGTCGACCCGAACGACCGCGGAAGGTCGATCGATCCGGTGATCATGATCTCGCCGGTGCTGCTGAGCGAGTTGAGGAGCTGCTCTCCGGAGTCCGGGGAGGACGGCAGCACCAGGGCATGGGTGGTGATCGCGCCGGTGGTCACGCCGACGTGGCGCGACAGCATCGACTCGTTGGTCTCCGATGCGTCGTCGAGCGCCGCCTGCGTCGACCAATGCCCGAAGGGGATGCTCGCGGCGTCCTGGGCCGGCTCGATCCCGCGGTCGGCGGACTCGGGCGGGTCGGTGACGGTGCGAGCGCGAGGATCCGCAGCCGACCCGGTGCTCGGCTCGCTACTTGTCGGCTGGGCGGTGGCCCCGCCGGAGTACTGGGCCGAGAACGGCGTCAGGATGCTGGGGGCGGACGTCGCGTCGCCGACAGCATCGCCGTCGGGGGCGCTGTCGGCGGGGGAACCGTCGGCGCCGTCACCCGGGGCCGCAGCCGGCTCCGGGGTGGAACCGGGGGTGTCGTGCGCGGTGGGGTCCGCTTTCAGGTCGGTCTTCGACTTGGACTTGGAGCCGGACTTCGACTTGCCCTTCTGCTTCGGGACGACGGCCGAGGATTCAGCAGCCTCGCCCGCGCCATCGGTCTCGACGATCCCCTCGGTGTCAGTGTGGCCCTCCGAGCCAGCCAGCACGTCGGCGTTCGCTGGCACCTCGGCGTCAGCTGGCACGTCGGCGTCGGTTCGGTCCGCGGCTGCAGACGGTGCGGCAGGAGCTGCGGGCTCGGCCTCCGACGCCGCGGCCTGCAGCTGCTGCTCGATGTCGATCGGCACCTCGAGCAAGGTTCCCGAGGAGCTCACCTCGAGGGGGCCGGTCGCGGGTTCGGCGTCGATGACGTGCTCTTCGTGCGGCTCGGCGCTAGGCGCGTCGGCGGTGCGCTCGTCGTCGGCAGTGCGCTCGTCGTCGGCAGTGCGCTCGTCAGCGGCGGTGCGCTCGTCGGCGGCGCTGATCGCGCCGGAGACGGTGCGTCGTTCCGTGGGTGCCTCACTCGAGATGTCGGTCTCGGCGGCAGCAGCAGGCGCACCAGGCCCGTCGACGATGATGGGGATCGACGTGGTCAGCATCAGCGAGCCGTCGGCGGTGAAGATCGCCTCGGGCAGCGGCTGCCCCGCGGCCTCCGCCTGGGCGCGCAGCGCGCGCAGTTCCCGGCGGGTCAGAGTGCGTGCGGTGCGCGCCTGACCTGCCGCGACCGGCTCCCGCAGTTCGCGCGGGGGTTCGGTGCCGGGAGGCGCGGAGACGAAGCTGGAGCGGCGCCCCGCTGATCCGTGGGACGGCGCGGACGCCTGCTCGCCGGGCGAGTCATCCCGGGCCGGGTCCGTGTTTCGCAGCTCCGTGTTGTCGCGTGTGGCAGAGACCTGCTCGAACTGCGGCTCGGATGACTGCGGCTCGGATGGTACGGGAGCGGATGTCGCGGACGGGTCCCACTGCACCCGGCGGCCGCCGCCCGCGGGGTTGCGTCGGGGCCGCTCGGCGGGCGCGGAGATCGGGGCGGAACCGCCGATGCTGTCGGCGGTGGTGTCGGGAGCGGACGGCGCGTCCTCGAGAGAGTCGGGCGTCGCTTCGACGCCCGCGGTCCCCGAGGACCCCATCGCGCTCCGGGCGTTGCTTCGCACCTGGCGCCGACTGAGGGGCGGCTGGTCTCGCGAGACTGACATCACATACTCCGATACAGATGGTGTTTGGAGATGTACTGAACGACACCGTCTGGGACCAAATACCAGACCGGGAATCCCCGGCCGACGCGGCTGCGACAATCGGTCGAAGAGATCGCCAGCGCGGGCACCTCGAGCAAGCTTACGTTGTGCACCGGCAAACCGGAAACGCTGAGCACGTGGCCGGGTCGGGTGACCGCGACGAAGTGGGCGAGGGAGAAGAGCTCGGCCGAGTCCTTCCAATCGATGATCTGCGCGACGGCGTCCGCCCCCGAGATGAAGTACAGGTCGGAATCCGGCCGCAGGCGGCGCAGGTCGCGGAGGGTGTCGATCGTGTAGGTGGGACCGCCGCGATCGATGTCGACCCGGCTCACCGTGAACATCGGGTTCGACGCCGTCGCGATGACCGACATCAGGTAGCGGTGTTCGCTCGAGGTGACGTCCTGCTTGCGGTATGGGTGGCCGGTCGGCACGAAGACGACCTCGTCGAGTCCGAGCTGATTGGCGACCTCACTGGCCGCCACGAGGTGTCCGTGGTGGATGGGGTCGAATGTTCCGCCCATGACGCCGATCTTCGGCCGTGGGGTGCCGCTGTCGGGTGAGCCCTGGACCAAGGCGGGGCCTAGTGGTCGGTGCCGTGGCCCGACGAGCCGGAGGTCTTGTGGCTGTGGCGGTTCGCGACGTCGCGGAAGCTCCACATCACGAAGCCGAGGGCGAGGAAGACGGATGCGACGATCCCGGCGATGGCCAGGGCGGGGATGGGAAGCTCGGCGTGGGCGGGAGCTGCGGCCGAGACGGCGACAAGGACTTCGGGCAGTGACATGGCGATCTCCGTTCGGCGGCACCTGCCGCCTCCCCAGCGTACCGGGGGCTGGCCCTACCGGCGCACGTGACCCGACCCACGCACAACCCACTTTGTGCTTGTGAGTTCGCTGAGCCCCATGGGACCGCGCGCATGGAGCTTCTGGGTGGAGATCCCGACCTCGGCACCGAACCCGAACTCGCCTCCGTCGGTGAACCGGGTCGACGCGTTGACCATCACCACGGCGGAGTCCACCTCAGCCAGGAACCGGTCGGACTGCCGAACGTCGCTCGTCACGATCGACTCGGTGTGGTGAGTCGAGTGGCGGCGGATATGCGAGATCGCCTCATCCAGTCCGGCGACCACACGCACGTTCAGGTCGAGGGACATGTGTTCGGTCGACCAGTCCGCGTCGGTCGCGGGCACGGCGTCGGCGAAGATCGCGAGGGTCGCGTCATCCGCGTGGATCGTCACCCCGTGGGCGCGCAGGTCGGCCAGCACCGCGGGGAGGAGACGCTCCGCGGCGTCGGCATGGACCAGGAGCGTCTCGAGCGCGTTGCAGACACTCGGGCGCT
This sequence comes from Microbacteriaceae bacterium, assembly GCA_014378715.1. Classification (GTDB taxonomy): domain Bacteria; phylum Actinomycetota; class Actinomycetes; order Actinomycetales; family Microbacteriaceae; genus Marisediminicola. The sequence goes on along the minus strand of JACMNE010000071.1, from coordinate 1,191 downwards.
GCACCTTGGAGTTGCGCACGATCTCGACCGCCCACTCCGGGTCGGCCGTGGCGTCGAGGAACACGTGCACCACTCCGGCGCCGGTCTCGATGACGGGCACCAGTGACTCGGCGACGACCGCCCGGATGAGCTCGGAGCTTCCGCGCGGGATGAGCACGTCCACGAAGCCGCGGGCGCGCATCATTGCCCTGGCCCCCGCACGGCCGAACTCGTCTATGGTCTGCACCGCGAGCGCGGGGAGCCCGACCGACTCGATGGCCTCCTGGAGCAGGGCGACGAGCACCCGGTTCGTGTTCTCGGCGGCGCTCCCGCCGCGCAGCAGCACGGCATTGCCGCTCTTGGGCGCGAGCGCCGCCAGGTCGACCGTGACGTTGGGCCGCGCCTCATAGATGACGCCGACCACACCGAACGGAACCCGCACCTGGCTGATCCGCAGGCCGTTGGCGAGCGAGCTGCCACGCACGACCTCGCCGACCGGGTCGCCGAGCGCGGCGATCTCGCGCACGGCTGCGGCGAGGTCCGCGATGCGCGGCGCGTCGAGCCGCAGCCGGTCCAGGAGTCCCGCGCTCAGGCCGTTGTCGCGTCCATTGGCCAGGTCGAGGTCATTCGCCGGGACGATCCGATGCGCACCCGAGACGATGGCCTCGGCGATGGCCCCCAGCGCAGCGTTCTTGACGTCCGCGGTCGCTGTCGCGAGTACCACGGAGGAGTCCCTGGCCGCGACGAGTTTCTCGGCGATCCCGGAAGCATCCGTGGAACCGGGGACGACCCCGGGAGAGTCAGTGGCGGTGTCGGTCATCCCCACATCGTACGTGCAGGGGCGGTCGCGGCTCGGGCCGGGTCAGGCTCCGGCTGCCTCGAACCAGGTGCCGATGTCGTCACCGGCGAGAGCGGATGCCACCTGCGGGGTCGAGGCGAGCAGGACGGGAGTTCCGGAGGCCGCGGCGAGGTGGGCCGCGGCGACCTTGGTGACGGCGCCTCCCGTGCCGACCCCGGTGAATCCGGCGTCGCCGAACTCCACACCGGCGAGCCGGTCACCGAAGGGCACATGGTGGATTGCGCTGGCACCCGGTGTGCCGGGCGGTTTCGTGTAGAGGGCGTCGATGTCCGAGAGAAGCAGCAACAGGTCGGCCTGCACGAGCTGCGCGACGAGGGCGGCGAGGCGGTCGTTGTCGCCGAAGCGGATCTCGT
>JACMNE010000070.1 GCA_014378715.1 Microbacteriaceae bacterium | reverse complement strand
GGGTGGCGAGGTGTTCGCCGGCCAGTGCGTTGTTGTTGGTGAGCAACGTGATCTGCCCGTGCTCGGCCGCCCGGCGCACCGCGTTGATCGAGTCCGGCCACGGTGTCATCGCATCGCCGCGCAGGCGCACCCACTCCGCGACGTCGACCGTGCAGCCGACCGCGGCCTCGAACGCCTCGAGGTACGCGTCCCCGGTCGCGAACGCCCCGGCTTCGGCCGCTCGCTCGCCGGTCTCGTGCCACCACCTGGCACGGAGCTCGTCGAAGCTCAGTCCGGTGAGGAGCGCCATCCCGCGCATCCGCTCCTGCCAGTCGTAGTGGTAGAGCACCTCGTCCATGTCGAAGATGAAGAGCATCAGGCACCGTCCACGGGTGCTCGGAGGCCGGAACGGCGGCCGCGCGCAGGCGCGGGAGGGGAGGCGGGATTCACGATGCTGCCAGCCTAGGGGGATCGCCGGGGAGCGACGGCTACGATGGGACACGACATGGCGACGATCTTCGACTGCTCGGACAGCTCCGGGCTCCTCACTGGCATGCGTCTCGCGAGGGCCGCACTCGGCCGTGGCGAACTTGTCGTGTTCCCCACCGACACGGTGTACGGCATCGCGGCCGACGCCTTCGACCCCGCCGCCGTGCAGCGGCTGCTCGGCGCCAAGGGCCGCACCAGGCAGGCGCCACCTCCCGTGCTCATCCCGGGCATCCCCACCCTCGATGCGCTCGCGGAGGAGGTGCCGCCCGAGGTGCGCGCCCTCGTCGCGACGTTCTGGCCCGGCGCTCTGACGATCATCCTGCCCGCCCGCAACTCCCTGCAGTGGGACCTCGGAGAGACCGGCGGAACCGTCGCCCTGCGGATGCCGGCCAACCCCTACGCCCTCGAACTGCTGTCCGAGACCGGCCCACTCGCGGTGTCCTCGGCGAACCTGTCCGGGGAGCCGGCCGCGACGACCGCTGCCGATGCCGAGCGGATGCTGGGCTCCAGCGTCTCCGTCTACCTCGACGGTGGTGAGTCGGGCACCGACTACGACACCCCGGGAACCGGGTCGACGATCGTCGACGCCACCGGTCTCCTCCGCGCCGGCGGCGAGCTGAAGATCGTTCGGTCGGGGGTCATCCCGGCCGAGGCGATCTTCGCGGCGATCGCCGAGGCCGCCGCTCTTGACACCCCGTCCGGCGCTCAGTCGACCGACCCGATGTCCGACCGGCCCACAGCTCCACTGCCCGACCCGCTGTCCCAGCTGCCGACCGGCCCCGGGCTGACCGACCTGTCGGCCGAACCGGGCCCGCGGCCATGAGCCTGACCTACTACGTGCTCGCCGCCGGGATCGCCGCGGTCATCACCTTCACTCTCGCGATCGTCATCCTCAAGCTGAGCCTGCGGTTCCGGCTCTACCCGAAGATCCGCGACCGCGACGTGCACACCCGCCCCACCCCCCGCCTTGGCGGGATCGCGATGTTCATCGGCATCGTCACCGCGCTCTGGGTCGCGTCGCAGGTGACCCAGTTCGCGCTCGTCTTCACCCGGCCGGGTCCGGTGATCGGCATCGTCGTCGCCTCCCTCATCATCGTGCTCATCGGGGTGGCGGATGATGTGTGGGACCTCGACTGGATGACGAAGCTCGCCGGCCAGATGATCGCCGCCGGAATCCTGGTCTGGCAGGGCGTGCAGCTGGTCACGCTCCCGATCGGGGGAGTGACGGTGGTGCCGCCCGTGCTCGGGCTCATCCTTACGGTCATCGCCGTGGTGCTGGTGATGAACGCCGTCAACTTCATCGACGGCCTCGACGGGCTCGTGACCGGTGTGGTCCTCATCGCCAACACCGTTTTCTTCATCTACAGCTATATCCTCACCACCAAAATCAACCCCTCCGAGTACTTCAACCTCGCCTCGCTGATCAGCGCCGTGCTGATCGGCGCGTGCGTCGGCTTCCTGCCGCTGAACTGGCACCCGGCGAAGATGTTCATGGGGGATGCCGGCGCCCTCCTCGTCGGACTGTTGATGGCGGCATCCGCTGTCTCGGTCACGGGGCAGGTCGACACGAGCGTCGCGATCTCCGGACGGCAGCTGCTACCGGCCTTCATCCCGATCCTGCTGCCCCTCGCCGTGCTCGTCGTGCCCCTGCTCGACTTCGGACTCGCCGTTTTCCGTCGGTTGCGCGCCGGAAAGTCGCCGTTCAGTGCCGACCGCAAGCACCTTCATCACCGCCTGCTCGACATGGGACACAGCCACTTCCACGCCGTGCTGATCTTCTACGCCTGGACCACTGTCGTCTCCGTCGGATTCCTCTCCTTCCTCTTCATTCCCCCGTGGTGGTCCGTCGCCGTCATCGCCCTCGGGCTGATCGTCTGCGCGTGGGTCACCCTCGCCCCCCTCACGAAGCGGCAGGTCGTCGAATCGGCCGTGCAGCGGGCCAGTGCCTCCCAGGCCCACGAAGCGAACGCCGAACGGTACGACCCCCTCGATGAGGCGTCGACAGACCCCCTCGGTTCAGATTCCCCCGAGGGCGACGAGGTGGCCGAGGCCGTGCTCGACGCCCTCGCCAGAAAGGACACAGCATGAGCGCCATCCCCATCCTCCGGAAGGCCCTGCTCTACGGCGGCCTGTTCGCCGCCGCCCTGGCCATCGTCGGCTCCGTCGTCGGGTACCTCACGGTGGGCCCCAGTGGGATCCCGTCCGCCCTTATCGGCGCGGTCATCTCGGCGGTGTTCCTCGGTATCACCGCGCTCAGCATCCTGCTGGCCAGCCGCTACGACATCCTCGCCTTCTTCACCATCGTCATGGGCGCCTGGCTGCTCAAGTTCGTGGTCTTCATGATCCTCGCGGTGATCCTCCGCGAGCAGTCGTGGATCCACCCCACCGTCATGTTCCTCACGCTTGTGGCTGGCGTCATCGGCACCCTGGTCGTCGACGTGGTGGTCGTCGCCAAATCGCGTCTGCCCTATGTGAGCGACATCAGCCTCCCCGGGGACACGCCCACCACGCCACGCGGGCGCTGACGATTGGGCTCAGCCCCCCTTACTTGCTAGAGTTGGCATGAACGACCCCCCCTTTTTTTCGTCGCGTGACTACACGCCCCGATTCTGGAGCTGGCGCTGCTACTCAATGCTCTAACCCATGTCCTTCCCTTCGCCACTGACGGCGACAGCGGCGAAGCAGTATTCGTTGGTCCTTCGATCGGTGAGTTCTTCCCCGAGGTCGTCGCGTTCGCGGGCACCCCGTTCGAGCTGAACCGCATCATGGTGATCCGACTCATCGTCGTCGCCGCGATCGTTCTCTTCTTCTGGGTCAACACCCGACGCATGCGCCTCGTCCCGACCCGCGCCCAGAGCCTGGCCGAGATGGGCCTCGACCTCGTGCGCGTCAGTATCGCCGAGGACCTTCTGGGCAAGAAGGACGGCACCCGGTTCCTGCCGCTGCTCACCACCTTCTTCTTCCTGATCCTGGGGATGAACCTCACCGGTGTGGTTCCGGCGATGAACATCGCGGGAACGTCGCTCATCGGCATCCCGATGCTGCTCGCGGTCATCGCCTACGTCGTGTTCATCTACGCGGGACTCAAGAAGCACCCGGGCACGTTCTTGCGGAACTCGCTGTTCCCACCCGGTGTGCCGTGGCCGCTGTACATCATCGTGACCCCCATCGAGTTCGTGTCGACCTTCATCCTCCGACCGATCACCCTCACCCTGCGACTCCTGATGAACATGATCGTCGGGCACCTCCTGCTCGTGCTGTTCTTCCTGGCCACGCAGTTCTTCTTCTTCGAAGTGGAGGGGCCAGCCCAGCTGTTCGGCATCGGAACCCTCGCCTTCGGATTTGTCTTCACCCTGTTCGAGATCCTGGTCGCCGTGCTGCAGGCATATGTCTTCACCCTGCTGACCACGGTCTACATCCAGCTCGCGCTGGCTGACGAGCACTAATCGATCGGGGCGTCCGCCCCGCATCGCCCTCACGGAAGGAAACACAACGTGGACGCAACATCCATCGTCGCTGAACTCAGCGGAAACATCGCGACCGTAGGTTACGGCCTCGCAGCCATCGGCCCCGCCATCGGTGTGGGTATCGTCGTCGGAAAGACGATCGAGTCGGTCGCGCGCCAGCCCGAACTCCAGGGCCGCCTCACGGTTCTGATGTACATCGGTATCGCCTTCACCGAGGCGCTCGCGTTCATCGGAATCGCGACATACTTCATCTTCACCGCCGGCCAGTAGGGCGACGCAGATGATCTTCGGTTCACATATCGTCACAGTTGCGGAAGAGCACGCAACGCTCAACCCGCTTCTGCCGGCGACCGCGGACCTCGTGTGGGGTGCCGTCTGTTTCGTCATCCTCCTCGCGTTCTTCTGGTGGAAGGTTCTTCCCGCCGTCAAGAAGACGCTGGATGCGCGTGCCGAGGTCATCGAGGGCGGTATCCAGAAGGCCGAGAACGCTCAGGCCGAGGCGGCCGCCGCACTGCAGCAGTACAACGAGCAGTTGTCCGAGGCTCGCGCCGAGGCCGGCAGGATTCGCGAGGCGGCTCGCGCCGACGGCGTGAAGATCCTCAACGACCTCAAGGCGCAGGCATCGATCGAGGCCGCCCGCATCACCGCGAACGCCTCCGCGCAGATCGAGGCGGAGCGCCAGAGTGCGCTCGTCTCGCTGCGCAGTGAGGTTGGATCGCTCGCGATCGACCTCGCCTCCGGAGTGATCGGCGAGAGCCTCTCCGACGATGCGCGGTCCGCCGCACTCGTCGACCGGTTCCTCGCGGAGCTCGAGGCGTCCGAGCAGGACTCCTCCGGCACCGAGAAGGTGAGCAGGTAACCATGGGTTCTGCGTCCAGGCAAGCACTGTCCGCGTCAAGGGCGGAACTGTCCGCGCTCGGGGGCAATGTCGAACTGGCGACCGCGGAGCAGCTCTTCGCCGCGGTCCAGGCCATCGGCGGATCGCTGCAGCTGCGGGCGATCCTCGCCGATGCCTCTACCGAGCCGTCCGTGAAGAAGGCCGCCATCACGGCGGTCTTCGGATCGACGCTCGGCACCACGGCCCTCGAGCTCCTCGCTGCCGCGTCGAGTCGTCGTTGGTCGTCCGACGGCGACCTCCTCGGAGGTATCGAGGAGATCGGAATCCGCGCGGCCGCAGCATCCGCTTCTCCCCAGGCGGACATCGAGGCGGAACTTTTCGCGTTCGGTCGTGCGGTGAGCTCGAACCCCGAGCTCGAACTCGCGGTCGGAAGCAAGCTCGGCGACGCGTCGTCGAAGATCTCGCTCGTCAACGCGCTTCTCGAGGGCAAGGTGTCACTCCAGACGATGGCCATCGTGCGCCAGATCGTGCGCCAGCCGCGCGGCCGCCGCATCGGTGCCCTCCTGAGGTACGCGGCATCGATCGTCGCCGACCAGTCCGGCCTCTCGGTCGCGACGGTCACCACGGCGAAGCCGATCGCCGCCGAGCAGCTCGTGCGTCTCCAGAAGGGTCTCTCGAAGACCTACGGAACCCAGGTGCGCATCAACGTCGTCATCGATCCCTCTGTCATCGGCGGAATCCGGGTGCAGGTCGGCGACGACGTCATCGACGGCAGCGTCGCGTCGAGAATCACGGAACTCCGACTCCAGCTCACGGGGTAACCCCCGGGGTCACCGCAGGGTGACCACCACTCACAGAATTCGAGACGGAAAACGTCTCGTCAGCAGACAGGAAGAACGATGGCAGAAGTAACGATCAGCCCCGACGAGATCCGCGACGCCCTCAAGGACTTCGTCAAGGCCTACGACCCCAGCAAGGCGTCGACGACCGAGGTCGGCTACGTCACGGATGCCGGCGATGGAATCGCGCATGTCGAGGGACTCCCCGGCGTGATGGCGAACGAACTGATCAAGTTCGCCGACGGCACCCTGGGCCTCGCCCAGAACCTCGACGAGAACGAGATCGGTGTCGTCGTCCTCGGCGAGTTCACCGGAATCGAAGAGGGCATGGAGGTCACCCGCACGGGTGAGGTGCTCTCCGTCCCCGTGGGGGACGCGTTCCTCGGCCGCGTCGTCGACCCGCTCGGCGAGCCCATGGACGGACTCGGCGAGATCGTCTCTGAGGGCCGTCGCGCCCTCGAATTGCAGGCGCCCGGCGTCATGCAGCGCAAGAGCGTGCACGAGCCCATGCAGACCGGAATCAAGGCCATCGACGCTATGATCCCGATCGGCCGTGGCCAGCGCCAGCTGATCATCGGCGACCGTCAGACCGGCAAGACCGCGATCGCGCTCGACACGATCATCAACCAGAAGGCGAACTGGGAGTCGGGCGACACCAACAAGCAGGTGCGGTGCATCTACGTCGCCATCGGCCAGAAGGGGTCGACGATCGCCGGCATCAAGGCGGCGCTCGAGGACGCCGGAGCCATGGAGTACACGACGATCGTCGCGAGCCCCGCCTCCGACCCCGCCGGCTTCAAGTACCTGGCCCCCTACACCGGATCGGCCATCGGCCAGCACTGGATGTACGCGGGCAAGCACGTCCTCATCATCTTCGACGACCTGTCCAAGCAGGCAGAGGCGTACCGCGCCGTCTCCCTCCTCCTGCGTCGGCCGCCGGGCCGTGAGGCGTACCCGGGTGACGTGTTCTACCTGCACTCCCGTCTGCTCGAGCGTTGCGCCAAGCTCTCCGACGAGCTGGGTGCCGGCTCGATGACCGGCCTGCCGATCATCGAGACCAAGGCCAACGACGTCGCGGCCTACATCCCGACCAACGTGATCTCGATCACCGACGGCCAGATCTTCCTCCAGTCGGACCTCTTCAACGCCAACCAGCGTCCGGCGGTCGACGTGGGAATCTCGGTCTCGCGAGTCGGAGGTGACGCCCAGATCAAGTCGATCAAGAAGGTGTCCGGCACGCTCAAGCTCGAGCTGGCCCAATACCGCTCGCTCGAGGCGTTCGCGATGTTCGCGTCCGACCTGGACCCGGCGAGCCGTCGCCAGCTAGCTCGCGGCGCCCGCCTTACCGAGCTGCTGCGCCAGCCGCAGTATTCGCCGTACCCCGTCGAGGAGCAGGTCGTCTCGATCTGGGCCGGAACCAACGGCAAGCTCGACGAGGTGCCGGTTCCCGACATCCTGCGCTTCGAGCGCGAACTGCTCGACTACCTCGGTCGCAACACCGAGATCCTCACCGTTCTCCGCGAGACGAGCGTGCTCTCCGACGAGACCGTCGAGGCCATGTCCGAGCAGATCGACAAGTTCAAGCTCGAGTTCCAGACGGGTGAGGGCAAGTCCCTCGCATCCGCTGGACGCGAGGTCTTCGGAGAGCTTCCCGCCGAGGAAGTCAACCAGGAGAAGATCGTCAAGGGTCGCCGCTGATATGGGATCGCAAGTCCGCGTCTACCGGCAGAAGATCAAGTCTGCCCAAACGACGAAGAAGATCACGAAGGCGATGGAGCTCATCTCCGCCTCGCGCATCCAGAAGGCGCAGCAGCGTGTGGCGGCCTCAGGTCCCTACTCCCGTGCCGTCACCCGTGCGGTGTCGGCCGTCGCGACGTACTCCAACGTCGACCACGTGCTCACCACCGAGCCAGAGAAGGTCGAACGCGCCGCGATCGTCATCTTCTCCTCGGACCGCGGACTCGCCGGGGCGTTCAACTCGAACGTGCTGCGCGAGGCTGAAGAGCTCGCCACGCTCCTGCGCACGCAGGGCAAGGACGTCGTCTACTACCTCGTCGGCCGCAAGTCGGTCGGGTACTTCAAGTTCCGCCGCCGCGCCAGCGAGCGCGAGTGGGTCGGGGGCACGGACAACCCGACCTTCGAGACGGCCAAGGAGATCGGCGACGCTGTCGTGGCGAAGTTCCTCCAGAGCGCGGGCGACGGCGGCGTGGACGAGATCCACATCGTCTATAACCGCTTCGTGAGCATGATGATCCAGGTGCCCGAGGTCGTGCGGCTCCTCCCGTTGGAGGTGGTCGACGGTGTCGACGCCCCCGGCGACCACGAGGTGTTCCCGCTCTACGAGTTCGAACCCGAGGTGGGCGACGTGCTCGACGCACTGTTGCCCGTCTACATCGAGTCCCGGATCTTCAACGCGATGCTCCAGTCGGCTGCCGCGAAGCACGCCGCAACGCAGAAGGCGATGAAATCGGCCAGCGACAACGCCGACAAGCTCATCAACGACTACACCCGATTGGCGAACAACGCTCGCCAGTCCGAGATCACCCAGCAGATTTCCGAGATCGTGGGCGGCGCAGACGCCCTCGCCTCGGCCAAGAAGTAGACAGAAGAGAGAAGCCATGACTGACACCGCAATCGCGCCGGTCCCGACCGGGACGCCGGCCGGCGTTGGGCGCATCGCCCGCGTCACCGGCCCGGTCGTCGACATCGAGTTCCCCCACGACTCGATCCCCGAGATCTACAACGCGCTGAAGACCACCATCGTGATCGGGGACTCGTCGACCGTGATCACCCTCGAGGTCGCCCTGCACCTCGGAGATGACCTCGTGCGCGCCATCGCGCTCAACCCGACCGACGGACTCGTCCGCGGCCAGGAGGTCCGCGACACCGGAGCTGCCATCTCCGTCCCCGTCGGGGACGTGACCAAGGGCAAGGTGTTCAACGTCATCGGTGACGTGCTCAACGCGGACGCCGAGGGCAAGGTCAACGGTGAGTCCTTCGAGATCACCGAGCGCTGGCCCATCCACCGCAAGCCGCCGCCCTTCGACCAGCTCGAGTCCAAGACCGAGCTCTTCGAGACCGGCATCAAGGTCATCGACCTCCTCACGCCGTACGTGCAGGGTGGGAAGATCGGCTTGTTCGGAGGTGCCGGAGTCGGCAAGACCGTGCTCATCCAGGAGATGATCCAGCGCGTCGCCAAAGACCACGGTGGTGTGTCGGTGTTCGCCGGCGTCGGCGAGCGTACCCGGGAGGGTAACGACCTCATCGCCGAGATGGAGGACGCCGGGGTGCTCGACAAGACCGCCTTGGTGTTCGGCCAGATGGACGAGCCGCCGGGCACGCGTCTTCGCGTCGCCCTGTCCGCTCTGACCATGGCGGAGTACTTCCGCGATGTGCAGAAGCAGGACGTGTTGCTCTTCATCGACAACATCTTCCGCTTCACCCAGGCCGGTTCCGAGGTGTCGACCCTCCTTGGTCGTATGCCGTCCGCCGTCGGTTACCAGCCGAACCTCGCCGACGAGATGGGTGTGCTCCAGGAGCGCATCACCTCGACCCGTGGGCACTCGATCACTTCGCTCCAGGCCATCTACGTGCCTGCCGACGACTACACCGACCCCGCACCGGCGACGACGTTCGCGCACCTCGACGCGACGACCGAGCTCAGCCGCGAGATCGCCTCGCGCGGCCTCTACCCGGCCGTCGACCCGCTCACCTCCACGAGCCGCATCCTCCACCCTCGCTACCTGGGCAACGACCACTACCGCGTCGCCACCAGCGTCAAGGCGATCCTCCAGAAGAACAAAGAACTCCAGGAGATCATCGCGATCCTCGGAGTGGACGAGCTCTCCGAAGAAGACAAGGTCACCGTCTCCCGCGCCCGCCGCATCCAGCAGTTCCTCTCGCAGAACACCTACATGGCGAAGAAGTTCACCGGTGTTGAGGGATCGACCGTGGCGCTCAAGGACACGATCGAATCCTTCGACGCGATCGTCAAGGGCGAGTTCGACAGTGTGGCCGAGCAGGCGTTCTTCAACGTCGGGTCGATCTCCGATGTCGAAGAGAAGTGGGCCCAGATCCAGAAGGAAAACGGCTGATCGTGGCCGACCTCACAGTGAGCGTCGTCTCGGCCGACCAGGAGATATGGTCCGGCCGGGCGTCGATGGTCGTCGCCCGCACGACCGAGGGCGAGATCGGCATCCTGCCGGGGCACGAACCCCTCCTGGCCATCCTGGCCACGGGCGAGGTGCGGGTGACGGTTGCCGGTGGCGGCGCTCCGATCCGCGCCCAGGCCGACGGGGGATTCCTCTCCGTCGCCCAGGACACCGTGACGATCGTCGCGCGCAACGCGGAACTCGTCAGTAGCTGATCACCAGCCCATGCTGATCGCCATGGCAGGACTCCCCGGCACGGGGAAGAGCACGATCGCGGGCATGATCGGTGCCCAGCTCCGTGCCGCGGTCGTCTCGGTCGATCCGATCGAGGCGGCCATCCTGACCGCGGGCATCGACGATGATCAGCCGACCGGGCTCGCCGCCTATCTCGTGGCGGGCACGATCGCCGAGTCGGTGCTCTCCGCCGGACAGACGATCGTCGTCGACGCCGTCAACGCGGTGGGTCCCGCGCGGGAGCAGTGGGTGGAACTTGCGAAGCGCCACGGTGTGCCGTTGAAATTCGTGGAGACGATGTGCTCCGACGGTGACCTGCACCGCACCCGGCTCGTCGCCCGCCGGCTGCCCGGCGCCGTCGAGAACCACGCCGTCGAGCAGAGCCTCGAGGACTACGCGCAGTGGACCGGCCCCAGCGCCGGTGTTGCACGCATCACGCTCGACACGTCGCACAGCGTCGCCTCCAATGTCGCGGCGGCACTCGCCTTCCTGACGGACTGATGCTGGTACTGCTTCCCCCGTCCGAGACCAAACGCGACGGGGGCGTCGAGTCATCGCGCCTCAACCTGAGGCTCCTCGGCTATCCGCGCCTGCGTGCGGCTAGGGTCGCGGCGCTCTCCGCGACGAAGGATCTCTCAGCGGATGTCGCGGCGATGAGCGCCGCCATGAAGCTGTCACCGGCCCAACACTTCGAGGTGCTCCGCAACCGCCGCATACGCTCATCACCAGTGATGCCGGCCCTGGACCGGTACACGGGGGTGCTCTATGACGCGCTCGACGCCTCGACGCTCGGCTCACGGGCGCGGGAGTTCGCCGGGCGCACCGTGGTCATCCACTCTGCGCTGTTCGGGCTGATCCGCGCCCTCGACCCGATCCCCGCCTACCGGGTGTCGCACGACTCGAGGCTCCCCGGCATCCGCCTGCGGGCGCACTGGAGCGAGGCGATCTCCCGGGAGCTCGCAGACCACGCCGGCCTCGTTCTCGACCTGCGCTCCGAGGCGTACGCGCACCTCGGACCCGTGCCAGACGGCGCCTACTTCCTGCGTGTGGTCTCGATCGGGCCCGACGGGCGCGCGCGCGCGCTCAACCACTTCAACAAGAAGGGCAAGGGCGAGTTCGTGCGGGCGCTCCTGGACGCCGCGATCGACCACGACAGTGTCGAGTCGCTGCTCGACTGGGCGTCGGCGACCGGCGTGCGGCTGGTGCGCGGTGCGCCGGGTGAGCTGGAGCTGACGGTCGACGCGATTGTGGCTGGCGTCCGGCGGGCTTCTCAGGCGTGATCTGCGCGTCCGGTGGCGCCCGGTAGAGAGAGCCCCGCCCCGGTCAGGGCCGATGAGGGTCGGTGGGGGTCGGTGAGCCCCATCCGTTCCGCCCAGGGCAGATGTGTGCGGTCCGGTGCGGTCCGGCGCGGTCAGCGCGAGGCGGCGGCGCGCCAGCAGCCCGCGACGTGATCGTGGACCATGCCGCTGGACTGCATCAGCGCGTAGAGCGTGGTGGGGCCGACGAACCGGTAGCCCAGAGAACGGAGGGCAACGCTCATCGCGGTGGACTCAGCCGTGACGGCGGGGATGTCGCCCGCTCCAGTGGGCGGTGATGCCCGGGGCGGGGGTGCGAAGCCCCAGAGCAGGCGGTCGAGCGCACCCGGATCCTCGCGCGTGAGGTCACCGGTGATGCGCGCGTTCGCGATGGTCGCCTCGATCTTCGCCCGGTTGCGGATGATGCCGGCGTCGAGCATCAGGCGCGCGACATCCGCTTCGGTGAAGGAGGCGACCGAGGGGATGTCGAAGTCAGCGAACGCCGCGCGGAAGGTGGGGCGACGGCGCAGGATCGTGATCCAGGACAGGCCGGCCTGGAAGCCCTCGAGGCTCAGCTTCTCGAACAGGGGGCGGTCGCCGCGCAATTCGGTGCCCCATTCCTCGTCGTGGTAGCGGCGGTATTCCGGATCCTTCGCGGACCAGGCGCAGCGGCCTACCCCGGCGTCGTCGACGATCACTGCGGGAGGCCGGGCGCCGTCGCCCGACGGACCTGCATTCGAGGTGCCACCTGGCGCACCCATGCCCCCGGCCACAGGCGCGCTCACGCGTGCCCGATGCCCTCGTGATCGAGCAACCACACCTTCGTGGGGACGCCGGCGCCCGCGCTGTAGCCGGTGATGCGCCGGTTCGCGGCGAGGACGCGGTGGCAGCCGATGATGATCGGCACCGGATTCGCGCCGACGGCACCGCCCACGGCGCGACCGGCGGTGGGACGCCCCGTGGCCAGGCCGATCTGGCCGTAGGAGCTCGTCGCGCCCCAGGGGAGCGCCACCAGCTCCTGCCAGACGGCACGCTGGAACGCGGTGCCGACCAGGACGACCGGCAGCTCGAAGGTCGTGCGGGTGCCGGCGAAGTACTCGGTGAGCTGCGCGGCCGCCGCCTCGAGAACGGGGCAGCCGTCGTCGGGCAGACCGTCGTGGGGGAGGTGCCCCTCGTGCTCGATCGCGAGCGAGGTGATGGCGTGCCCGTCGCTGAGGATCTCGATGCGCCCGATCGGGCTGTCGATGCGCCGGATCAGGATGGCCGAGGGCGAGGAATCCGGGGGGGCGATGACGGCTGTCGCGACATCCGCTGTCAAAGTACTCATGCTCCGACCGTAACCGTCCGACGGACCCCCGGCTCGCGGTTTTCGGACATCAGGGAACGGCGGCGTCCTCCTCGACACATGGGGAGGACCGGACCGGTCCACTAGCCTCGGAGCATGGCTGACATCGACTACCGCACGCTCGGAACCTCTGGCCTGGTCGTCTCGACGATCGGGCTGGGCTGCAACAACTTCGGGCGCGACCGCACGTTCACCCAGACCCAGGAGGGCACGGATGCCGTGATCACGGCGGCGATCGACGCGGGCGTCACCCTGTTCGACACCGCCGACATCTACGGTTCGGCGCGCGGCCTCAGCGAGACGCTGATGGGCAACGCGCTGCGCGGGCGGCGCTCCGACATCGTGCTCGCCACGAAATTCGGCATGGACATGGCCGGGACAAACGGCCCCGACTGGGGTGCGCGGGGATCCCGCCGGTACATCCGCATCGCCGTCGAGAACTCCCTTCGCCGCCTGCAGACCGACTGGATCGACCTCTACCAGCTGCACGTACCCGACCCGGTGACGCCGATCGAGGAGACCATCGCCGCCCTCGACGAGCTCATCACCGAGGGCAAGGTGCGCTACATCGGCCACTCGAACCTGCCGGGTTGGCAGATCGCGCAGGCCGAATACGTGGCCCAGCTCGGCGCTCACCCCAAGTTCATCTCCGCTCAGGACGAGTACAGCCTGATCGTCCGCGGCGTCGAGGACGAGGTGCTGCCAGCGACCCGCGCCCTCGGCATCGGCTTCCTGCCGTACTTCCCGCTCTTCAACGGCATCCTCACCGGCAAGTTCTCCCGCGACGGCGGACCGGCCGACAGCCGCATCATGCACACCAAGCCTCAGCTACTCGAGGCCGTGCCGTGGGTCGCCGTCGACCGCTATGCCGAATTCTGCGCCGAGCGGGGCGTCGGTATGCTCGAGGCGACCTTCGCCTGGCTCCTAGCCCAGCCCGGCCTCACCAGCGTCATCGCGGGGGCGAGCCGTCCGGAGCAGATCGTGCAGAATGCGGATGCCGCGACCTCCTGGAACGCGTCCGAGGCCGACATCGCGGAGATCTCCGAAATATTCGCGTGACAGCGTAGTGAGTGAGCGCTCACTGAGTTGACGTGGGACATGCGCGCGAAACCCCTCTCGATCGACGACCGCCGGGCCCTGAATCTCGATGCGGCCATCCCACTGATCATCGCCCACGGGCGTGACGTGACGACCAGGCAGGTGGCCGAACGGGCCGGCGTCGCGGAGGGCACGGTCTTCCGCGCGTTCGGCGACAAGGAGAGCCTGATCAGCGCGGCGAGCACGCGCCACCTGGACCCGGCTGCCCTCCTCTCATTGCTCGGCGGCATCGACCCCGACCTGTCCCTCGAGACGAAGGTCGCGGCGGTCATCGCGCTGCTGCGCGGCCACTTTGAACTCGTCTTCGGCATGATCGCCTCGCTCGGCGAGTTCCATCACCCCCGCGAGAAGCCGGACCGGTTCGCGTTCACCGCGGTGAACGCGACCCTCTTCGAGTCGAACGAAGACGAGCTCAACTGCAGCCCGCAGCGCGTCGGCCAGGTGGTGCGGTTCCTCGCGTTCTCCTCGGCGCTGCCGCCGCTGAACGACGGCGACCCGATGACCGACACCGAACTGACGGACATGGTCCTCAGGGGCGTCGCCGGGACATCCGCTCGCCTGGAACCGACCGAAGGACGGCACAGCAATGCTCGCCATCACGCTCTGCCAGGTCATCTGCTCCGTCGCCGCCGTCTACTTCGGGGCCCGCGCGGCAATGAGCGTCGGATGCGACCTGCGTGCGGCGATCTTCCACCGGGTCGGCACCTTCAGCGAGCGCGAGGTGACGAGGTTCGGGGCACCGTCGCTGATCACCCGCACCACAAACGACGTACAGCAGGTGCAGATGCTCGTGCTGATGACCTGCACCCTGCTCGTCTCGGCGCCGATTCTCGCGATCGGCGGCGTGATCATGGCGCTGCGACAGGACATCGAGCTGTCCTGGCTGCTCGCGGTGAGCGTGCCCGTGCTGCTCATCGCCCTCGGCGCCATCATCGTGCGGATGGTGCCCCTGTTCCGCCCGATGCAGGTGCGCACCGACAACGTGAACCGGGTGCTGCGGGAGCAGCTCGCCGGCATCCGCGTCATCCGCGCCTTCGTGCGTGAGGGGCTCGAGGAGCGCCGCTTCGCCGTCGCGAACGAGGAGGTGATGGATGTGTCGATCCGAGCCGGCCGGCTGTTCGCGCTGATGTTCCCGGTGGTGCTGCTTGTACTCAACGTGTCCAGTGTCGCCGTCATCTCGTTCGGAGCGTTCCGGGTCGACAGCGGGTCGATGCAGATCGGCACGCTCACCGCGTTCCTCAGCTACCTGATGCAGATCCTGATGGCGGTGACGATGTCCACGTTTATGGCGGTGCTGATCCCGCGCGCCGCCGTCTGCGCCGACCGGATCAGCGAGGTGCTGTCGACGGAGTCGTCCGTCAGTACTCCCGGCAGTTCACTCAGCCGCTCACCCAGCTCGGGTCGATGGCCAACCTCCTGCAGTCCGGGGTCGCTTCTTCCGAGCGGGTCTTCGAACTCCTCGATGCGACCGAGCAGACGGCGGATGATGCGGCTGCGTCCACGGCGGATCTCGCCCGCGACACGCTCCCGACCCTCGGCATCTCCAGCGGCCGGTTGGTGTTCGAGAACGTGTCGTTCCGGTACGTACCCGACGTGCCGCTCATCGACAATCTGTCGCTGGTGGCGGAGCCGGGCCAGACCGTAGCCATCGTCGGGCCGACCGGGGCGGGCAAGACCACCCTCGTCGGCCTGATGGAGCGGTTCTACGAGATCGACTCCGGGCGGATCACCCTTGACGGCGTCGACATCGCGACGCTGCCGAGAGGAGAGGTGCGCTCGCGCATGGGAATGGTGCTGCAGGACACCTGGCTGTTCGGAGGCACCATCCGCGACAACATCGCCTACGGTCGTCCGGGGGCCAGCGAGGAGGAGATCATGGACGCTGCGACTGCGACCTACGTTGATCGCTTCGTGCACGCCCCCGCCGACGGTTACGACACCGTGCTCGACGACAACGCCGAGAACGTCAGCGCGGGCGAGAAGCAGCTGCTGACGATCGCCCGCGCGTTCCTCGCGAGGCCGAGTGTGCTCATCCTGGATGAGGCGACCAGCTCGGTCGACACCCGCACGGAGGTGCTCGTGCAGAAGGCGATGTCGGCTCTTCGGTCCGACCGCACGAGCTTCGTCATCGCGCACCGCCTGTCCACGATCCGCGACGCCGACCTGATCCTCGTGATGGTGGCCGGAAGCATCGTCGAGCAGGGGACCCACACCGAGCTGCTGGAGCGCGGGGGAGCGTACTTCGACCTCTTCACCTCGCAATTCGCGGCGCCGGTCGACGACACGGTCTGATCTCGGGGCTCCTTCAGCGGTCCTCCCGGGAACCGTCTGCTGCGGAGCCATCCGCCCGCCGAGTTATCCCCACCAGTCGGTTCTCCACCGATCGCACCGCCCCGGCCGCCGGGCGGTCTCGGGTCGTCAGGCTCGGGGGATGACCAAGGTTGTGAAGGCGCGCGAGGCGCAGGACTTCCTCGCACTACTCCCGCAGATCGCGGGCTACCAGCCCAGGAACAGCATCATGCTGGTCGCCTTCACCGGCAACCGCACATGTGCCGTGCTGCGGTTCGACCTCCCCGGCACTGGGCCGACCGGCCCGGTCGCGTCGACGATGGTCGGCTTCCTCTGCAAGGTGCGGGCCGCCGACGCGGTCGTCCCGGTGATCTACACCGACCGGGCCCTCGGCGGCTCGAACCACGTGCCCTACGCGGGCCTCATGCTCGAGATCGTGCGGCGGGCGGAGAGGTCGGGGTTCCTTGTCCGCGATGCGCTCTGCGTCGGGGTCGACGGGTGGGCGACGTACCAGGACCGGCCGGGGTCGGGAATGCGGCGCCCCCTCGACGAGATCACCGCGTCGCCGATCCACCGCGAGGTGCCGTCGCGCCCCCTCGGCCTCATCGCCGACGGGGCAGAGCTGCCTCCCGCTGACCTCGCCGTCAGGGAGCGCGTTGCGAGGATCCTCGTCCGCTTCGAGGTCGCCTTCGCACCGGCGCCGCGAGGGTTCGGTGTGCCGCTGCTGGTCACCGCGCCCTGGGACCGCGCCGATCACGATGACGACTGGAATCAGCGGGAGGGCCGGCGTCGGCCGGGGGACCACCTCGCCGGTGTCGACCATCTCCGCGATCTTCCGCTGTTCTTCGAACAGGTGCTCGACGGCGCGGCCGGAGCCGGAAGACCGGGGAATCCGGGATTCGGGGCATCTGATGCCAACGTGGCCGGCGCAACCGGCACGTGGTCGCTCGATGACTTCACGGCCGCGTTGCTGATCTGGTGCGCCGGGGTGCCTGCCGTGCGCACGGCCGCCATGCTCCAGTGGGCGTTTGGCCGGATGATCGGGGAGGCGGCGCTGGACGGCGGGCTGCGTTCCGCCGCTCCGGTGCCCACCCACCGCACGGGCGGGCGATGGATGGGCGAGCCGTCGCCGGACGGCCCCGACGGGGACGATGGCGAGTGGCATGATCAGCAGGGGGACGACCGGGCGTGGGACGATCGGGCGTGGGACGATCGGGCGTGGGACGACCGGGCGTGGGACGACCCGGCGGGAGACGAGAATCAGGATGACGCGGGCGAGCCGTGGGTCCGGGATCCTCGCGACCGAGATCCACGCGACCGAGACCCACGCGACCGAGACCCACGCGACCGAGACCCACGCGAGACACCGCCGCTCGGACCCTACGACGATCCGCACCCCAGGCCGGACATCGCCAGTCTCGTCTGGGGGAACGGCCCCAGGCCCGATCCCGATCGCATCGAGGTCGCCATCTGGCTCATCCGGCAGGTGGCCGCGCGCTCCCCGCGGTCGGCGGTCGCACCGCTGCTGGGGATGCTCGCCTGGCTCCATTGGTCCCTCGGCAGAAGTTCGCTCGCCGCCCGGCTCGCTGCGCGGGCGATCGAGGTGAACCCTGGCGACCGGTTCGCGCACCTCCTGCTCGGGGTGCTCGGCACCGGCCGCCTGCCCGAATGGGCGTTCGCGACGGGGGAGTGACTCAGGTGGGTCAGCTCAGATGAGGGTCCAGGCCTCCGTCAGCACGGTCCGCAGGATTCCCTCGATCTCGTCGAACTCGGCCGGTCCGGTGGTCAGCGGCGGGGCGAGCTGGATGACGGGGTCGCCCCGGTCGTCCGCCCGGCAGTAGAGGCCGGCCTCGAAGAGCGCCTTCGAGAGGAATCCGCGCAGGAGCCGCTCGGACTCGTCATCGTCGAAGGTCTCCTTGGTGACCTTGTCCTTGACCAGCTCGATGCCGAAGAAGTACCCGTCACCGCGCACGTCTCCCACAATGGGGAGGTCGAGCAGCTTCTCGAGGGTCGCGCGGAAGATGGGCGAGTTCTCCCGCACGTTCTCATTCAGCTTCTCCTCCTCGAAGATATCGAGGTTCGCGAGGGCGACGGCGGCGGACACCGGGTGCCCCCCGAACGTGTAACCGTGATAGAAGGCAGTGTCGCCGTGCTTGAACGGCTCGTAGATCTTCTCACTGACGATGGTGGCGCCGATTGGCGAGTATCCGCTGGTCATCCCCTTCGCGCAGGTGATCATATCCGGCTCGATGCCGTAGGTCGTCGATGCGAACATGTTGCCGATCCGGCCGAACGCCGTGATGACCTCGTCGGCGACGAGCAACACGTCGTACTGGTCGCAGATCTGCCTGACCCGCTCGAAATACCCGGGCGGCGGCGGGAAGCATCCGCCGCTGTTCTGCACCGGCTCGAGGAACACCGCGGCGACCGTCTCCGGCCCCTCGAAGAGGATCATCTCCTCGATGCGGTTGGCCGACCACTGGCCGAAAGCGTTGAGGTCGTCGGCGTGCTCGGGCGCCCGGTAGAAGTTGGTATTCGGCACCCGGAAGCCGCCGGGGGTGACGGGTTCGAACATCTCCTTCATCGCCGGGATGCCGGTGATGGCCAAAGCTCCCTGCGAGGTGCCGTGGTAGGCGATCGCCCGGGAGATCACCTTGTGCTTGGTCGGGCGCCCCTGCAGCTTCCAGTAGTACTTCGCGAGCTTGAACGCGGTCTCGACCGCCTCGCCGCCTCCGGTCGAGAAGAACACCCGGTTCAGGTCGCCGGGCGCGTAGTCGGCGAGCCGGTCGGCGAGTTCGATCGCGGCGGGGTGCGCGTAGGACCAGATCGGGAAGAAGGAGAGCTCCTCCGCCTGCTTCGCGGCGACCTGCGCCAGGCTCCTACGGCCGTGGCCGGCGTTCACCACGAAGAGCCCGGACAGCCCGTCGAGGTACTTCCTGCCACGGCTGTCCCAGATGTGGTGCCCCTCGCCCTTGACGATGATGGGCACGCCGTGGCCGTCCTCCATCCCCGACTGTCGGGTGAAGTGCATCCAGAGGTGGTCCTTGGCCTTCTGCTGCAGGTCGGCTTCGACAGCGGCGGGCAGGGCGGGACTCTGGGTCTCCGGGGGAATCGAGTGGCTGTCGGCTGCGTCGTCCGCTGCGGGAGAGGAGCTGTGGAGGGGGGCGTGGGTGGCGGTGTTGATGGTCATGATTATCTGGTTCCCCAGTTGTAGAACTGTTTCTGCAGTTTCAAATAAACGAAGGTCTCGGTGGACTGCACGCCATCGATCTTTCGGATTTCCTTGTTGAGGAGGTCGATCAGCTGGTCGTCGTCCTCGCAGACGACCTCCGCCAGGATGTCGAAGCTTCCCGCGGTCAGCACCACGTAGTCGACGGCGGCGATCGCGCTGAGCTTCTCGGCGACCACCGTGGTGTCCCCGGCGACCCGCACTCCGATCATGGCCTGGCGGAAGAACCCGAGCTGCATCGGGTCCGTCACGGCGACGACCTGCATCACCCCGGACTCAGTGAGCTTCTGCACGCGCTGGCGCACCGCAGCCTCGCTGAGGCCGACCGCCTTGCCGATCTCGGCGTACGACCTGCGGCCGTCTGACTGCAGCTGCTCGATGATGGCCTTCGAGACGACGTCGAGTTTGGCAGGCGGGGACTTGCCGAAAGGAGTCATAACCCTGATTGTGTCAGTGAATCACCCACCCGGCAAGCGAATCCGCAGCGTGTGTCGCGCTATTCGACGGATTCAGTGGCGGGGATAGGAATGACGGGGGCCGATCGGTAGGTTGGAGCCATGACAGTCAGGGAGCTCCAGAATTTCATCGGCGGCCGGTACGTGCCGTCTTCCGCCACAACGACGTTCGATGTCGTCGACCCGGCCATCGAGTCCACCTATGCGGTGTCGCCTGTGTCGACCCCCGCGGATGTCGACGGCGCCTTCGGCGCGGCCGCGACCGCGTTCGAGACCTGGGGGGAGACGACACCGGCCGAGCGCCAACTCGCGCTGTTCCGTATCGCCGACGCCGTCGAGGCCCGGGCGGAGGAGTTCGCCGACCTCGAGTCCCAGGACACGGGCAAGCCACGCGCCTCGCTCGTCGCCGACGAGATCCTCCTCTCGGTCGACCAGATCCGTTTCTTCGCCGGGGCGGCCCGCTCCCTCGAGGGCCGCGCCGCAGGCGAGTACCTCGCCGGGCACACCTCCTTCGTGCGGCGGGAGCCTATCGGGGTCGTCGGCCAGGTCACCCCGTGGAACTACCCGCTGAACATGGCGGTCTGGAAGTTCGCCCCTGCCGTCGCGGCCGGGAACACCACCGTACTGAAGCCCAGCGACACCACCCCCCAGTCGACCCTCCTCCTCGCCGAGGTCGCCGCGGAGTTCCTCCCGGCCGGGGTTCTGAACGTGATCCTCGGCGACCGCTCCACCGGCGCTGCGATGATCGCGCATAAAACCCCCCAGCTGGTGTCGATCACCGGATCGGTGCGCGCGGGCATGGAGGTCGCGAAGTCGGCGGCGAACGATCTCAAGCGGGTGCACCTCGAGCTCGGCGGCAAGGCGCCGGTCGTCGTCTTCGCCGACGCCGATATCGCCGCGGCGGCCGAGGGCATCGGGATCGCCGGGTACTTCAACGCGGGCCAGGACTGCACCGCGGCTACCCGGGTGCTGGTGCACGAGAGTGTTCACGACGAATTCGTCGCCGCGCTCACCGCCTGGGCGACCGAGAATGCCAGGACGGGCGCGCCGGACGAGGACGGGATCCTCTTCGGGCCGCTCAACAACGCTTCCCAATTCGCCCGGGTCTCGAAAGTTATCGCCGACCTCCCCTCCCACGCGACGGTGGTCCTGGGCGGACGCCGCCAGGGCAGTGTCGGCTACTTTCTCGAGGCGACGATCGTCACAGGGCTCGAGCAACACGACGACGCCATCCAGCAGGAGATCTTCGGTCCGGTCATCACGGTGCAGAGGTTCGCGGACGACGCTCAGGCTCTCGCCATGGCCAACGGCGTCGAATACGCCCTCGCCTCCTCGGTCTGGACGACGGACCACGGGCGGGCCATGCGCTTCGCGAAGCGCCTCGACTTCGGCTGCGTCTGGATCAACACCCACATCCCGCTCGTCGCCGAGATGCCCCACGGTGGGTTCAAACACTCCGGCTACGGCAAGGACCTGTCGGCCTACGGATTCGAGGACTACACCCGGATCAAGCACGTGATGAGCTTCATCGGCGAGTAGCCCTGCTGTCTCATAGGCCGTTGTCTCATAGGCCGCTGTCGGGCTGCGCCGTCGTCAAACGGGCGCCTGACCGTAGGCTGGGGGCATGACCTCAACGGGCGATGTGCCCAGCCAGGACGACCTGGCCGACACCGTGATCCGTCCGTCGTCGTCCGGCGGCGACCTGGGCGATGCACTCGGGGACACGATCATTCGACCCGTGCGGGTCGGGACGGATCGCCCGCCGGTGACCGTGGGGACCGCGGAGCCTGGGGTCGGGGACATCTCCGCCCGGTTTCGCATCGTCGTCAACGGCGGCGACCCGGTTCCGCTCGATCGCACCGTCATCGTGGGCCGCCGACCTCGTGCCGGGGGAGGGGGCCAGGCGACTCGGCTGGTCACGGTCGAGTCGCCGTCGCGGGAGGTCTCTGGCAATCATCTCGAGGTGCGGGTGGTCGGCGGATCGGTGGTAGTCACCGACCTCCGGTCGACAAACGGTACGGTAATCAGGATGCCCGGGATTCGGGCATCGACCATGTCGCCGGGGGATTCGGTCGTCGCGACGCTCGGGTCCCGTGTGGACGTCGGCGACGGGAACGTCATCGAGATCCAGGCGGCGCCGCCCCTGGCTCTGCCCGACCGTACTCTCCCCGACCGTATCCTCCCCGAAAGGCCCACCCCATGACGCACATCGGCCAGTCAGCAGGGCGCGTTCAGGTCAACATCCCCGGACGCGGCGGTCCCGGGGTCGTGCTCGCCTGGGGTGCGGCGACCGACATCGGCCGAAGGCGCAAGCTCAACGAGGACAGTCTCCTCGCCGTGCCGCCGTTCTTCGTCGTCGCCGACGGGATGGGCGGCCACGCCTCGGGGGATGTCGCCAGCTCCGCCGTGGTGACCCGGCTCTCCCAGACCGGATCGGGCGACTTCGCGGAGGTCGATTCCATCGTCGGCGCGCTCCGGGCAGCCACCGCCGACATCACCCTCGCGGCCGACGACCACGAGCTGGGCGTCGGCACCACCGCGACCGGTGCGGTGCTCGTGCTCGCTGAAAACGTTCCCCGATGGGCCGTCTTCAACATCGGGGACTCGCGGGTGTACGAGTTCGACGGGGAGACCTTGGAACGGGTGACGGTCGACCACTCGGTCGTGCAGGAACTCGTTGACGCCGGTCTCCTCCGCCCCGAGGAGGCGGAGGCCCACCCGGACAGCAACATCATCACCCGTGCGGTGGGCTTCAACGCCGAGCCGATCGCCGACGTGTGGTTGATCCCCGTGCGTCGCGGCAACCGGCTGCTGATCTGCTCCGACGGGCTGACCCGCGAGGTGAGCGACGAGCGCCTACGCGACTTCCTCGCCGAGGGGCTCGACGCGGAGGAGACCGCGGCGACCCTGATCGCCGCGGCGCTCGCCGGAGGCGGCCGCGACAACGTCACCACCGTGGTGGTCGACGTGCTCGACGCCCCGGGGGAGAACGACCCAGCCACGCCGGACGATGGAGTCTCGAGCGACGCCAAGGTCTCGACGGACACAGCGGAGATCGACCCCGTCGTCCCCTGACCCACCCGTCCTGCCCGATCGCCTGATCAGCGTGACCCTCCTGTCCCCCGTTCTGGGGCCGGGGATGACCCGGCCAGTGCGCGGATGTCCGGGCACCCGCCCCCCCTCGGTGGGTAGAATCGGAATTTGGAACCCGTTCGCGCTCCCGGTGCAGCGGGAGGTCGGGCGACGCGATGAGAGGGCATGATGGCCAGACGCCTCCCCTCCTCGCCGCCCATCCTGGCGGGGTTCACCCACGTGCACGCGCTCGGCTCCGGTGGGTTCGCCGACGTGTTCCTCTACGAGCAGAACATGCCCAGGCGCAAGGTCGCCGTCAAGGTGCTGCTGAGCGAGGTCGTGGACGATCAGGTGAGGCGGATGTTCCAGGCCGAGGCCAACCTCATGGCCCAGCTCAGCGCACACCCGTCGATCCTGACGGTGTACCAGGCGAGCGTGTCCTCGGACGGGCGCCCCTACCTCGTGATGGAGTTCTGCTCCGCCGGACTCAACGAGCGATACCGCCGCGAGAGGATCCCGGTGACGGAGGTGCTGCGCATCGCCGTGAAGATCGGCAGCGCCATCCAGTCCGCACACTGCGTCGGGGTGCTGCACCGTGACATCAAGCCGTCAAACATTCTCCTCACCGCCTACGGGCACCCGGTGCTGTCGGACTTCGGCATCGCGTCGACACGGGGCGACCAGGGCCACAGGGACGCTGTCGGCCTGTCGGTGCCGTGGTCCGCGCCCGAGGTGCTCCTGGACGAGACGCAGGGCACCGTCGCCTCCGAGGTGTGGTCCTTCGCGGCGACGGTCTACTCACTCCTCGCCGGACGCTCGCCCTTCGAGCTGCCGGGGGAGTCGAACAGCCCGGCCGAGCTCATCGCGAGGATCGGCAGGGCGCGGGTCGATCCCATCGGGCGCCCGGATATCCCGGCCACCCTCGAACGCGCCCTGCAGCGTGCCATGTCGCGCAAGCCCGAGAACCGGCCGGCCAGTGTTCTCGAGTTCGTCCACGAGCTGCAGGCCATCGAGACGGAACTCGGGGCGACCCAGACCCCGGTCGAGGTCGCCATGGACGAATGGGCGATGTCCTCGCCCTCCGACCCCGACGACCTCACCCAGATCAGGGCCTCCGCAGGCTCGGTCGCACCGTCGCGGTCCGCCCGCCGACGGGCGCGCCGCGCATCCGGCGCACCCAGCACCTCCCCGTCCGTGCTTCGCACGGCCACCGGGACCGCCCGCCGCGCTGGAGCGCGCACGTCCCGGCAGGTCCGGTTACTCGCCGGGGGGCTCGTTCTCGCCTCGGTCGTGGCCGTCGCGCTCGGCGCGACGATGACTCTCAGCCTGGTGAAGACCAGCTCGACCACAATCCCGACTGTCACCGACATCCAGGCATCCATCGCCGGCGACACGGTCGAGTTTGCCTGGCCCGACCCCGGTCTCCTCCCCGAGGACCTGTACAGCATCCGCTCCTCCGCCGCCGATCCGAGTGTGCAGGACGGCACCACCTTCACCGTCGCCGCGTCATCCGGCGACCGCGTCTGCCTGCTCGTGAACGTGACGCGGGCGGGCAAGATCGGCCCGCCGAGCGTCGAGAAGTGCATCGACGTGCCCGCGTGAGGGGCACACGGTGACCGCGCGGTGATCCGGCACTGGATCGCCGCGCACCGCTCGCTCGTGATCACGTCGACCAGCGCCGTGCTGGTCGGGGTGCTCGTGGTGACTGCCGCGGTGGTCGCCGGCGGGTACACCGCGCAGAGGCTCGACCTCGGCACCGGATCGGTGTGGGTCGCGGGTGGCGCGCAGCAGGCGGTGGGCCGCGCCAACACGGCGGTCCTCGCGATCGACACGGTGATCGAGGATGTCGGCCCCACCGTCGCCATCGAGCAGCAGGGTGAGACGGTGCTCCTCGTCGACCTCGACCGCGACACCCTCGGAGTCGTCGACCCGGCGACCGCCCGGGTCACCGACAGCTCCCCCCTGCCGTCCGACGCCTCCGCGGTGTTCCTCGCTTCGGGAACCGTCATGGTGCTCGCCGGCCGCACCGGCGCCGTCTGGATTCTCCCCCTCGACGACGTCGAGCGCTTCGACGCCACTGCCGACCCCACCCTCGTGCTCGGCACCGATGCGATCGCGAGCGTCAGCCCCGCCGGCAATGCCTTCGTCTACTCCGCGGCCTCGGGGGAAGTGTCCACGCTGGACCTCGCCTCCGGAACGGTGCGCAGCACGATTCCCGCCGGCCTTGCTGTGCCGATCGCCCGGGCGCAGCTCTCCTCGGTCGACGGCAGATGGCTGCTCCTCGACGACCTCTCCGGCGAGCTGTCCATCGACGGCACCCCCACCGACCTGTCCGGCGAGCTCGCGGGTGCCGGTTCCGGTGCCGTTCTCCAGCTCGCAGCGGATGTCGGCGACGGTGCGGTCATCGCGCACCGTGGCGGTCTCCTCGACGTGCCGCTCGGCGGGGGTGACCCGCGTGTCCTCCAGTCCGAGCCCCACGGAGCACCCGCGGCACCCGCACTGGTCGGCGGCTGCCTCTTCGCCGCCTGGGGGGACGGTGCGTTATGGCGCCAGTGCGGCGGCGCCGAGGCAACGGAGATCGCCCTCGACGGATTCGACGGCATGGCGACGGCGGCCTCGCCCCTCGAGTTCACCGGTAACGGCACCACGCTTGTGCTCGCACACCGGCGAACGGGCGGGGTGTGGGCGGCCCAGGGGGCCGGCGAACCCATCGACAACTGGGCCGACCTGCTGACCAGTGTCGACACCCCCGAGCGCATCGACACCATCACCGACGACAGCACCGTCGAGCTGGAGGACGCCCAGGTGCCGCCGGTCGCCGTGGACGACGAGCTCGGGGCGAGGCCGGGGCGGTCCACCGTGCTGCCCGTGCTCCTGAACGACTTCGACGCGAACGGCGACGCGCTGGTGATCGATGACGTGGTGCCGATCGACGACGCGGTCGGCCGGGTCGACGTGGCCGGAGACCGGCAGACGGTGCTGATCGCGCTCACCGACTCTGCGGCGGGAGCCGTCTCCTTCGGCTACACGGTGAGTGACGGCCGAGGTGGCACATCGAGCGCCACCGTGTCGGTCACCATTCGTGCGGTCGACGAGAACGGCGCCCCCGCGCAGGTGCGCCGCACCGGCGCCGTGACGATCGAGGGGGGCTCGGTCACCGCCCCCACGATCGGCGACTGGGTCGATCCCGATGGAGACCCGTTCTACCTCGCTGCCGCCGTCACCGGCGAGCCTGACTCCACCACCTTCCGCCCCGGCGGTCTCGTGACCTTCGACGAGCGCGGGGGAGCCGGGCCCCTCAGGTCGGTCGCCCTGACCATGTCCGACGGGCGCGCGCAGGGCACCGGGGTCCTCACGGTCACCGTGAACTCGCCGGGGAACTCCCCGCTGGTCGCCGAGCAGTTCGCGGTGGTCACCCCGGCCGGCCTCGAGACCGCGATCCGCCCGCTCGAGCATGTGCGGGGCGGGTCGGGTCGGGTGCAGCTGGTGAGCGCGACAGCGGCAAGCGGGGCGTCCGCCGAGGCGAACCCGGTCACCGGCATCATCCGCTTCTCCAGTCAGGAGACGCGCACCCACATTGTGGAATACGTGGCGAGCGACGGCCAGGCCACCGTCACGGGTACCGTGCGCGTCGATGTCACCGCGCCGGCCGACGCGAGCACAGCGCCGATCACGATCCCCAAGACCGTGTTCGTGCGCTCCCAGGGCAGCGAGTCGATCGACGTCGCCGGGACCGACGTCGACCCGGCCGGCGGGGTGCTCCAGGTCACCGGGGTGAGCGAGATCCCCGCGGGGTCGGGCATCGTCGCCGATGTGCTCGAGCAGCGCGACATCCGCGTGACCCTGACGTCCCCGCTGCTCACGGGACCGGTCGGCTTCGCCTACGCGATCACGAACGGGCTCTCCAGCTCGCGGGGGGTCGTCACGGTCGTCGAGATCCTGCCGCCGGCGAGCCTCCAGCCCCCCAGGGCGGAGGACGACAGCGCGACCGTGCGGGTCGGTGACGTGATCGACATCCCCGTGCTCGACAACGACGTTCACCCCGACGGGGAGCCGCTCACCGTCAGCCCGCGACTGGTCACCGGTCCCGGGGTCGGACTCGCGTTCGTCTCGGGCGGGATGCTCCGCTTCCTCGCCCCCGAGACGGCCGGCGATATCCGCGTGGTCTACGAGGTAGCAGCTCCCGACGGGCAGGTCGACCAGGCCGAGGTGACGATCTCCGTGCGCGAGAGTGTGCTGGCGACGAACACCGCGCCGGTGCCACGGGTCGTCACGGCCAGGGTCGTCGCGGGCGAGACGGTGCGGGTGCGGATCCCGCTGACCGGGATCGACCGCGACGGAGACTCCGTGCAACTTGTCGGCCAGAACTCCAGCCCGCTCCGCGGCGCCGTGACGGCCGTCGGATCCGACTTCTTCGACTACACGGCCGGCGACTACGCGGCGGGGACCGACAGCTTCGGCTACCTCGTCATCGACGCGCTCGGCGCCCGCGCGTCCGGGGACGTGCGCGTCGGCATCACGCCGCGCAGCGCGGGGTCGAGGAACCCAGTTGCCCTTGCCGACGTGGTGACGATCGCCCCGGGGAGGACGGCCTCCGTCGCGCCGCTGGCCAATGACTCGGATCCGGACGGGCGCACGCTGACGATCTCGTCCGTCGAACCGAACTCCGACGGCATCACCGCCGTCATCGACGGCGACCGGGTATTCGTGACCCCACCGGCCGCGCCCGGCCGGTACGGGGTGGTCTATTCCATCGACAACGGGGCGGGTGGGTCGGGCTCGAACTTCATCACGGTGATCGTCGACCCCGACGCGCCCCCCGCTTACCCCGTGATCCGCGACACGGTCCTCACCCTCTCCGACATCCTCGACCGGGACACCGTCACCGTCGACGTCCTGCGCAACGTCACATTCCCTGATGGCGACGTGTCCTCCCTGCGGCTCGGGGTGCTCGCCGGGTTCGACGGCGCAAGCGTCACCCGCAGCGGCCGGATCGCCGTCGATGTAGCCGACACGCGCCGGATCGTGCCGTTCTCCGTGGCCAACCCCGACGACCCCAGCATCCGCTCCTATGGTTTCATCTGGGTGCCCGGCCGGGACGACGCGCTTCCGCAGCTCGACCCGACCGCCCCCGCGCTGACGGTCGCCAGCGAGTCGACGCTGTCTATCGACCTCACCGAGTATGTGATCGCGGCAGCCGGGGCGGACGTGCGGCTGGTCGACTCCGCATCGGTCGTCGCCACCCGCGCTAACGGAGACAGCCTCGTCATCGACTCGCAGACCCTCCGATTCACCTCGGAGGCCGGCTACTTCGGGCCCGCCTCGATCTCGTTCGAGGTGACGGATGCGGGCACGGCCGACGATCCGGATGGCAACCGGGCCACGCTCGTGCTCGCCATCACGGTGACGCCCCGGGAGAACCAACCGCCGGTCTTCCAGGGCGCGGCGATCACGTTCGAGCCGGGGGAGGAGAAGACCATCGACCTGCTCCGCCTCACGACCTACCCCTACCCGGACGACCTCGGAGAGCTCAGGTGGTCGGCAAGGGCCGCGCCTCCAGCGGGGTTCGACTACACGATCACCGGGTCGACGCTGGTGATCGGTGCCGACGAGGACGCGACCGCCGGGACGGCCACGAGCATCACACTCGGGGTGGACGACAGGACCGGCACCGGCCAGCCCGGGCGCATCGACCTCGAGGTGGTCGGCTCCACGCGCCCGCTCGCCCGCCCGGCCGCTGACGAGATCGTGGCCCCCCGGGGCAGGTCGACCGTGGTTGACGTGCTCGCCAACGACACCGCGACGAACCCCTTCCCCGCGACGCCGCTCACCGTGATCGCGATCCGCGGTCTCGACGCGGCGTCCGTCCCCGATGGCGTGGCCATCACCCCCACCGCCGACCGGTCCCGGCTCACGGTGACGGTCTCCGCCACGGCCGCCGCCCTCGACACGACCCTGCAATATCAGGTGGCGGACGCCACCCGAGACCCCACCAGGAACGTCTGGGGGACCGTGCGGATCTCGGTCCAGGACGTACCGGACGCCCCAGACGCCCCGACCCGCGCGGCCGGAGCCTACGAGGACGGCGTCGTCACCCTGCGCCTGACCGCACCCCGGGCCAACAATGCCCCGATCACCGGGTACACCGTGGTGAGCTCCAGCCACGGGGCCTACCGGGCGGACTGCGGCACGAAACTTCGGTGCACCCTGACCGACCTCGAACCGGGGCTCGACTACGCGTTCAGCGCCATCGCGACCAACGCGATCGGGGCCTCGCCGACCGGAGCACCGAGCACCCCGATCGGCGCCGACTTCCTGCCGGACGCGCCGGCGTCCGTCGTCGCGACGGCAACAGGGGCGAACCCCGGAGTGCCGACGCTGGCCGTGCGCTGGGACGCCGTGGCGGACCCGCGCCGAGGCAGCCCCATCGCCGGATACACCGTGCGGATCCTCGGCCCCGGCGTCGATTCGGAGACCACGGTGCGCTCCGGCACCACCTCGATCGAGACGACGGCGCGTGGTGCCCTGGTGGCGGGTGCGCAGTACACCGCGACCGTCTCCGCGACGAATGGCAGCTCGGTGACCGGGCCGACGGACTGGCGCAGTACACGGTCGGCGCCGGTCACCGCCATCGGGCCTCCTGGGCAGGTCGCCGGAGGGGTGCAGCCGTCGAGGAGCGGCACCGGTGGCGACATCCGCGTCTCGTGGGGGGCGAGCGACACCGGCGGTAATGGCGACGTGGTCTACTCCGTCGGCCGCTTCGATGCGGGGGTCGGCCTGCCGACCTCGTGCACGAGCGGCGCGATGGCGCCCGGTGTCGGGGCGGGGGCCGCGTCCGTGGACTCCGGCTGGACGGACACCACGGCCACCGATGGGACGGACTACCGGTACGTCGTATATTCCGACAACGGAATGTTCTGCACCCCTACGGCATCCGGCGCGATCGAGTCGAAGACCGTCCCCGGCCCGGCCACCGGTACGACCACGGTCGAGGTGCGCGACGGGCGGTTCGACCTGCGGGCCGGGGCGCTGGGCGCCACCGGGATCGTCGACCACTTCGAGGCGCGCCTCGGCGACGGCGGATGGACCCGGGTTTCCGACCGGGCGTGGATCACCTCGGCACAGGACTCGGCGGTCTACGGCACGGTCGTCTCCGTGGCCTACCGCGCCTGCCGGGACGACAGCCAGGAGCTTTGCGGCACGTCGTCGGCGGGGGGTGACCTCCGCCCAGTCGACACCAGGGGCACGATCGTCTCCTGCCTGCCGGGGGAGGTCCCCGTCTCCCGTGCGCCCGCGAATGCCGGGTCCCCGTCGGTCTTCCTGCGCTACTCCTTCCATGACGGAGGCATCGCGAGCGGATGGTCGGACTTCAGCGAGAACGCCGTCGCGCCCGCCCCCGCCGCGGTTGGCACCGGGCAGACGCAGGCACGGCTCAGTACGGTGGTGACCTTCGGATCCGATGAGTCCTACGCCGACGACGGCTATGCCGAACTCACCTGCGGCGGGTCGGGATGATCCGATCCGTCGAGCAGCGCCCGCGCACGCTCGCTCACGACCCGCGCACGCCCCCTCACCCGCAAGCCGAACGGACCCCACGATGACGATGACCCCCGAGCACGCCGAGTGGTTCGCCGCGACCTTCGACCGTCTCGTCGCCGGGGGCGACGAGGTGGTCCTCGGCAAGACGTTCGTGGTGCGCCTCGCCTTCGTCGCACTGCTGTCGGAGGGTCATCTGCTCCTCGAGGACGTGCCGGGCACCGGCAAGACGTCCCTGGCCCGCGCGATCGCCCAGAGCGTCGCCGGGGAGAGCAGCCGGATCCAGTTCACCCCCGATCTCCTCCCGGGCGACATCACCGGGGTGACGGTCTACGACCAGCGCTCCGGCCGGTTCGACTTCCACCGCGGGCCCGTCTTCGCGCAGATCGTCCTCGCCGACGAGATCAATCGGGCGAGCCCGAAGACCCAGTCCGCGCTGCTCGAGGTCATGGAGGAGAACCATGTGACCGTCGACGGCATCACGCATGCCGTCGGCTCCCCGTTCATGGTCATCGCCACCCAGAACCCGATCGAGCAGGCCGGCACCTACCGGCTGCCGGAGGCCCAGCTCGACCGGTTCCTGATGAAGGCGTCGATCGGGTACCCCGACCACGCCTCGACCATCCGCATCCTCGAGGGATCCTCGGAACGTGCCCACCAGAGGACGATCCCGCCCGTGCTCAGCGCGGAGACGGTCGTAGAGATGGCGGCCCTGGCGCGCTCTGTCTATGTCGACCACACCATCAACGACTACGTGTCGCGCCTGGTCGACGCCAGCCGGTCGGCCACCGAGGTGCGCCTCGGGGTCTCCGTGCGCGGAGCACTCGCCCTGATCCGCGCGGCGAAGACCCTCGCCGCTGCCGCCGGCCGGCACTACGTCATCCCGGACGACGTGAAACAGCTCGCCGAGCCCGTGCTCTCGCACCGGTTGATCCTGGACGCGGAGGCCGAGTTCGACGGTGTCACCGCCTCGAGCATCATCAGCCAGCTCCTGATGGAGACCCCGCCGCCCAACGACCGGCAGGGCGGGTGAGTACCGGGACCGGCGCAGCCTCCCGCTCGCACACGGTCCACCCCCGATCGGCGACCGCTGGACCGGGTACCGCGCGAACCCGGGTGGTCAGCGACCGCACCGGGATGTTCGCCGACGCCGTCGTCGCCGCCGTGCGCGCGGCGGAGATCGTCGGGCGGGCACTGTCCTCGATGGCTCGGACTGCGTCATCCGTTGTCACCCCCCTCGGCTGGTCGTTGCTGGCCGTCGCTGTCACCGGTTTCGCCGTCGGCTACCGGTTCGGCTGGGTCGAACTCGTGGTCGCCGCATTCGCCAGTGTGGTCATCCTGCTCATCGCGCTGGGATCGCTGGTGGCCCGCGGATCGCTCGCCGCCGAGCTGCGGATCGGACACGAGCGCCTGGTGGTCGGCCAGCCCGGCAGCGGCCACCTCGAGGTGCGCAACCCGTCTCGCCGGCGCACGTTCGGGTCCCGCGTCGAACTCCCCATGGGCCGCAGCGTGTTGGACATCGCGTTGCCCGCACTCGCCGGGCGCGCCACGTACAGCCACGAGTTCCCGATCGACACCGGTGGGAGGGGGGTGGTCGACATCGGGCCGCTCCGCTCGGTGCTCAGCGACCCGATCGGGGTGGTCCGCCGCGAGATCGGGTGGTCCGGCACCACGCGCGTCTTCGTCCACCCGCAGACGGTCACCCTGCCGAACACGAGTACCGGCTTCATCCGCGACCTCGACGGCGCGGCATCCACAGTGCTGACCAGCAGCGACGTCTCGTTCCACGCGCTGCGCGAGTACGTCCCGGGTGACGAGCGGCGCAACATCCACTGGAAGAGCACGGCGAAGGCCGGCACCCCGATGGTGCGCCAGTTCGAGGAGTCACGACGCAGCAGGCTCGTCGTCGCGCTGAGCCTCGCGGCCTCCGACTACGCCGATGACGCGGAGTTCGAGCTCGCCGTGAGCGCGGCGGGATCGCTCGGCATCATGGCCCTGCGCAGCGAGCGGGACCTGGCGGTCGTGGTCGGGCGGTCGACCCCGCCATTCGCGGGGCGAAAGCTCCTCGATGTTCGCCACCTCGACTCCCTCTCCCGGGGACGGCTGCTCGACGAGCTCACCGCTGTCGACCGGGACGAGTCCTCGCTGCCGGTCGGGGACGTCGCCAGGGTCGTCGCCGACCGGGTCGGCGACGTGTCGGTCGCCTATCTGGTCTGCGGATCCGCTCCGTCCGCGCGCGAGCTGCGCACGGCATCCGCTTACTTCCTCGCCGGGGTGGAGGTCGTCGCGGTCGTCTGCGATGCCGAGTCGGCACCCGGCCTGCGCAGGATCGACGGGCTCGGTGTGCTCACTATCGGTTACCTCGATGACCTCCGGCGGTCGCTGGTGCGGTTGGCGGGTCGATGAGTGTCCGCAGCTCGGTCAGTCACACCCTCTTCGTGTGGGCCAGTGTGGCTGTCGCGGCGAGCGCCCTCTGGCCGGTCTACGAGTCGCTCGCGTTCGTCGTGATGGTGGTGGGGGCGACGACCGTCGCGACAGTGCTGGCTATCTGCGGTGCCGTGTACCGCTGGCGCGCCCACACGGTCGCCCTCTCGCTGGTGACGGCGTTCCTGCTGCTCGGGGTGCCCCTGGCTGTGCCTGGACGCGCCGCGCTCGGGGTCCTGCCCACCCCGGCCGGCGAGCTCGACCTCGTGGTCGCGGCGGTGACGGGCTGGAAGCAGCTGGTCACCATCTCGCTGCCCGTCGGTGCGTTCGAGGCGCTGCTGGTCCCGGCGTTCATCCTCGTGCTGGCGACGGTCAGCCTGTCGCTCGGCATCGCGCTGCGGTCGCGCCGCGCGGAGCTCGCGGTCCTGCCGCCTGTCGCCCTCTTTCTCGTGGGGGCCTGGCTGGGATCGACCGCCGGCTTCCATCCGGCTGCGTCGGCGATCGCCCTCCTCGTCGTGCTGCTCGCCTGGGTGGCCATGTCCGGAGCCGAGCGGCGGAATTCCCTGCGTGCAGCGGATGTGGGGACCCTCGCGGTCAGCCGGGCAGACCGTCGCCGTCGTGCGGTGCGCAGCACGCTCGGCACGGCGACCGTGCTCGCGATCGCCGCAGCGTCGGCGGTGGCGTTCGGCGCGACGGCCGCTCCGACCGCACCCCGCGAGGTGCTCAGGTCGTCGGTCGAGCAACGCTTCGACAGCCGTGACTACACCAGCCCACTGAGCGGATTCCGGCGTTACCACCAGGATCCGCGGGAGAATGGAACCATGCTGACTCTCGAAGGACTCCCGGACGGCGCACGGATCCGCATCGCGACCCTCGACTCCTACGACGGCACGGTCTACTCGGTCGGCGCCCATTCGATCGACGCGGCCGACGCCCGCCCTGGCTCGACTTCGGGCTCCTTCACCCTCGTTCCGACCCGCGTCGACCAGTCGGCGGTCGACGGCACCGCAGCGTCGGTGTCCGTCACGGTGGGGGACTACTCCGGCGTCTGGGTTCCCACGGTCGGCGCGCTCGCGGGCATCGAGTTCGACGGTCCGGACTCGGCAGCGCTGCGCGGCGACTTCTATTACGACACCGGGTCCGGCACCGCGGCGAACCTCGCCGGGATCTCCCCGAGCGACCGCTACGTGCTCGACGCGGTGATCCCCCGCGACCCCACCGCCGCCGAGCTCGCCTCCCTCGTGCCGGCGTCCGCGCCCGCCTCCGAGATGGTGCCGGACGGCGTCGCCGTGCGCCTCGACGGCTGGGTGCGGGGCAGCGCTTCCGCGGGATCAGCGGGCGCGCGGCTCCAGGCCGCGATCGCGGGATTGCGCGCGGACGGGTATGTGAGCCACGGCACCTCGGACGACGAGCCGGCAAGCCGGTCGGGGCATTCGGCCAACCGGATCACCGAGCTGCTGACATCCGCTCAGATGATCGGGGATGGAGAGCAGTACGCTGTCGCCGCCGCGATCATGGCACGCGAGCTGGGGTTCCCCTCGCGGGTGGTGATGGGCTTCACCCCCGAGGTGACGCCCGGTGCGGCCACGGTCGTCACCGGGGCCGACATCTCGGCGTGGATCGAGGTCAACACAGTGGGGCTCGGCTGGGTCGCGATGGACCCGACGCCGCCGCCTGGCGCGGTTCCGGAGCCCGAGGTCGAGACGCCGACGGCCGCCGCCCGGCCCCAGGCCGCGACGCCGCCGCCGCCTGAGGAGGCCGAGCCACAGGTCCCGGCCGACGCGCGCGATCTCGCGAGGGACGACCTGCCGTCCGACGACAGCGCCGCGGCGGCCTGGTTGCTCGCCGCGACCGTCGTGGGCGTCGCCGGGGCAACCGTCGCCCTGGTGCTGCTGCCGTTCCTGCTCGTCATCGCCGCCAAGCTGCGCCGACGGGGGCTGCGCCGCACCGCCGCGTCGACCCGGGGACGGATCGACGGTGCCTGGCGCGAGTTCACGGACGTCGCCCTCGACCACGGCGTGAGCTCACCCCCCTCGGCGACGAGGTCCGAGTTCGCCTCGGCGGTCGGCGGCGCCCAGCCGCTCCTGCTCGCCGCGGCGACCGACCGTGCCGCCTTCGCCCCCGCGGGCCCCACCGCGGCGGAGGCCGATCGTGCCTGGAACGCGGTGGACGAGTACCGGCTGCGGCTCGACCGCGCCCTGACCCGACGCGAGCGCTGGCGTGGACGGGTGTCGCTGCGATCCCTGCGGCCCGCGCGGGCGTTCGCGGCACCGGGGCGATCCCGATGACCTGTTCGAAGTGCGGCAGCGACCTGCCGAGCGGTGCCATGTTCTGCGGCGAGTGCGGAGCGCCCGTGGTGTCGGCCGGTCGCGGCACCGGACGGCGCGGGCGTGCGATGCTGGCGGCTCCGGCTGCGCATCTCGCGTCTCCTCCTGTCCCTTCTACGCCTGTGACGCCTGAGCCAGCCTCTGCTGCGCCTGCCACACCTGAGCCAGTCTCTGCCAGGCCCGTCTCTGTTGCCCTTGTTCCTGCTGAGCTTGTTCCTGCTGAGCCTGTTTCTGCTGAGCCTGTTTCTGCTGAGCCTTTTTTTGTCGAACCCGTCTCCGTCACCGCACCCGCACCCGTGTCCGGGGCCGCAGACCTCTCCGCGATGGGGCGAGTGCCTCGCCCGCCCGCGCCCCGTGAGGCGTCTGACATCGGACCCTCCGCCGCCGTCACCCGCGTCGAACTCCCCGCACCCCCGCGGGAGGAGGCGGCCGGTGTCTGCGGCCAGTGCGGCGCGGACATGCCGGCCCATGACATCTTCTGCGGCGAGTGCGGACACGTGTCCAGTGCGGTCAGCGCGGCATTCGCGAGCTCCCGCGACACGAACGTGATCGTGCCGGTGGTTCCGGGAGGCCCGATGCCGTCGGCCCCGCCGACATCCGCTGCCGGGCCGGTCGACCCGCCCCTCGCCTTCTCCGGGCCCGTCGACCCTCCGGCCACCGCGCTGCCTGCCAGCGCGTTGCCGGCCACCGCGCTGCCGGCCACCGCGTTGCCGGCTGCCGCGTTGCCTGCTGCAGCGCTCGTCGCCGCGCCTCCACGGCTGCCGCTGCCCGGCTTCCTCGAGACCCCCGTGCTCGACGATGCGGCCCCAGCCCCTGCCCCTGCGCCAACGCCCCGGGACGAACACGACTTCGATGATGTCGAGGCCACACGCATCACCTCCCGCGGCGGCAGCGAGCGTTTCGTGCTGCAGTTCAGCACCGGAGAGACGGTGACCATCTCCGGCAGCGGCTTGATCGGCCGCAACCCCACCGCCGAGCCGTCCGAGCATTTCGACCACCTGGTGAAGGTGCACGATCGCACCAGGTCGGTGTCGAAGACCCACCTCGAATTCGGCCAGCAGTCGGGGGTCATGTGGGTGCGCGACCGGCACTCCGGCAATGGCTCCTTCGTGCGGGAGCCGCATCACGAGCCGTACCGGTGCGACGCGGGCAAGCGCTACACGATCGTCCGCGGCACCCGCATCGACCTCGGCGAACAGTTCCTCATCGTCAGCTGACCCAGCATCGGCTGCCCTGTGTCAGCTGCCCCTCCCCAGCTCGGCTCGGGAGTCCCGATTCCCCGGACGGCCGCGCGTTACCTGCCGGGTCGCTGGCAGATGCTGTGCTGGGGGTGTGACCCGCCCGTTCGTGACCCCTGACTCCGCCGACCCCCCGCACATCCGTCTGCCACAACCGCCCGCAGAGGAGGCACCTCCCCGGCTACCCCTGATGGCGATCCTCGCTCCCGTGCTCGTGTCGGGTCTGCTGTGGGCGGTGACCCAGTCACCGTTCGTGCTGGTTTTCGCTGCGCTGGGTCCCGTGGTCGCGATCGCGGGCGTCGTCGACGGCCGCCTGCACGCTCGGGGGTCTGCGGCGCGAGCGGGGCGGTATTTCGAAGCGGATGTCCGCGACACAGCCATCGCGATCGACACGGCGATCCACGCCGCGCGCGACCGCCTCGACACCGCTTATCCGGGCATTGGGGCCATCATCGGCAGCGTCGGTCTGGGGGCCGTCAAGGACGGCGACGCATCCCAGGGGGTCGGCGGCGCGCCGGACACACGTCGTCCACTGGACCTCGACCAGTGGCGCACCACCCCCGTCGAGGCGGTGCGCATCCCGGTCGGCCGCGGTGCGGTGGAGAGCGGTTTCGTCATCGAGCGGGGTGTGCGGCCCGCCCCGTCCGGCCGGGTCCGGTCACCGGCACGGTGGGAGTTCGGAACCCGCGACCGTCCGTCGCGCTCGCATTCCCGGCACGACCAGGCAGTTCGACACCAGACGGTGCGACAACAGCCAGTGCGACAACAGCCAGTGCGACGCCAGGCCGTCTCCCCCGCGGCGACGGAGGTCGGTGTCGAGATCACCCGGCTCGCGGACCGCGCTGAGTGGATCCAGGATGCCCCGATCGTCCTCGACGCCGGTCAGGGCATCACGATCTGCGGTCAGCCGACGACCGCGCAGGCCGCGGCGCGGGCCTGCGTACTTCAGCTCGCGCGCGTTCTCGATCCGCGGGATTGGCAAGTGAGATACCCCGACTCCGACCGGTGGTCCTGGGTCGCGGGGTTGCCCCATCTCCGTGACCCGACCGCGGTGTCGGGCGGGGTGGAGGGGGTCGAGTTCGTGGTGGGGGACCCCCCTGGGGGCCAGCGGCCCCGGTCGCCGTTCGTCGCGGTGGTCGGCTCGGCTGCCCACGCTCCCGCGGGGTGCCACCTCCTGGTTCTGAGAGGCCCCGGGGCGGTCGCGGACCTTGCCGAGCCGGGGGTGCCTGGTCGACGGCGGGAGATCGAGCTGGACTTCGCCACGACGGCGCAGGCCGGCGACTACGCGGCCACTCTCACCGCGGACGATGACCGCCGTGTCGTCGGGTGCAGGGTGCTGCCCACGCGGATCGACCTGTCCACTCTCGTCAACAACCCCGGCCCGCCACGCGCCCACAACGACGCTCTCCTCTGCGCCATCGGCCGGTCCGGGGTGGGCGAGTGGGGTGTCGACCTCGTTGAGGACGGACCCCATGCCGTCATCGGCGGCACCACCGGAAGCGGTAAGAGCGAGTTGCTGGTGAGCTGGGTCCTGGCGATGGCCGCGCGATACTCGCCGGCCCAGGTGAACTTCCTCTTGGTCGATTTCAAGGGTGGGGCGTCGTTCGACGGCATCCGGGCGCTTCCGCACAGCGTTGGGCTGATCACCGACCTCGACGAGCCAGCCGCGCGCCGAGCCCTCGACTCTCTCACGGCCGAGATCCGATTCCGCGAGCGCGTACTCGTGGCAGAGGGGGTGCGGTCGATCGGCGATCTGCCTGACGCAGGGGTGCTCGCCAGGCTGGTGGTGCTCGTGGATGAGTTCGCGGCGCTCGGTGCCACCCTTCCGGAGCTCCGCACCCTGTTCGCCGACCTGGCGGCCCGCGGACGCTCCCTCGGGATCCACGTGGTCCTGTGCACCCAGCGACCAGCTGAGTCCGTCCGCGACTCGATACTCGCGAACTGCTCGATCCGGGTGTGCCTCCGCGTCAACGACCCCCCGGACAGCACGGCACTTCTCGGGACGCCTGCCGCCGCTGACCTGCCTCGACATGCGCCCGGTCGTGCCATGGTGTCGGTGGGCGGGGAACCGGCCATGACCGTTCAGGTCGCGACGGCGGACGTCGCGGAGGTCCTCAGTCGGGTGGACTCGGCCTGGTCGCGACCAGGCGCACCACCCGTCCGCCGCCCCTGGTGCGACCCCCTGCCGGCGGTCCTCCCGTTCGCCGATCTCCACCCGTTCGCGACACGTGCTGTGGCTGCCTCCGCACCGGTACCGGTCCGCCCGGCCGCTCCGGCCCGGGGCTTCGGGGTCGTCGACCTCCCGCACGAGCAGTGCCGATCCATCGCGGTGCTCCCTCGCGACCGCAGCGTGCTGGTACTGGGGGCACGCGGATCGGGCAAGTCGACCACGCTTCGCG
The DNA here is from genome assembly GCA_014378715.1 of Microbacteriaceae bacterium. Classification (GTDB taxonomy): domain Bacteria; phylum Actinomycetota; class Actinomycetes; order Actinomycetales; family Microbacteriaceae; genus Marisediminicola. The sequence continues at coordinate 36,248 of JACMNE010000070.1, read as the reverse complement.
CGCTCGCGGCGACCCGGGCCGACGTGGTCTGGGTCCCCGACGATGCGGCTGGCGCGTGGGCGGTCCTCCTGCGGGAGGTGTCGCTCAACGCCGATCCGGCGGTGTCGGGCCGACTCCTGGTACTGGACGACCTCGACTCCGTGTTCTCCCGTCTCCCCGGCGACTACCACCACGACTTCGCCGGCCTGCTCGCTCGGCTGCTCCGCGACGGCCCGCGGTCGGGCACCGCCATGCTCCTATCGGCACGGACCGTGCCCTCAGCGCTCCAAGGGGTCGTGGCCCTGTGCGACGAACGGTTGCTGCTGAGGATGTCCGACCGGCAGGAGCACCTGCTCGCCGGGGGGTCGAGTGTGGAGTGGGACGAACGGCTGCCGCCGGGCGGGGGCCGATGGCAGGGTAGCCGGGTACAGGTCGGCCTGATCACCTCGGCGCCGGCACAGCGGGGCGTCGCCGAACCGCCGACGGTCGACTTCGCCACTGGGGGTGTCACCGCTCTGGTGTCCACATCCGCCGACGGCGTCTCAGCCCGACTCGCGGCGGGCCACGTCGCCAGGGACGGGTCGGGAATGCGTGTCGTCGGCGTCGACCCGGCCGCGGGCTCCCTGAACGACCTGCGCCTGTCGGGTTACGGGCACCTGCCGGGAGACGGGAACGGGCCCCGCGGTTCCGACCACCTGCTCATCGTGGGGCATCCCGACCAGTGGCAGTCGGCGTGGGGGCTGCTCGCCCAGGTGCGGCATCGGGTCCCCCTCCTCTTCTCCGGCTGCTCGATCGCGGACTTCCGCGCGGTGTGCGGATCGCGCGCCCTCCCACCCCCGCTCGCCGCGCCGGCCGAGGGGTGGTTCGTGCCTCCAGCCGGCCCCGCACGGCGTGTGACGATCGACTGCTCCGGATGACCGCACGGCGCCGGCCCGGGTGCAGCCGGGAGGCGAGCCTTTTGACGGTGTTGCAATGGATTCCGTACCCAATCCGGCCCAATGATGCTGATTTCGTGAATTCTTTGTTTCGAAATGGACCGTTTCGACACTGGAAGCGTCGCAATGTTGCGGTCGTATGCCAGTATCTACCAACGGCGGATCGACGTGGATCCGCTCCAATGCACCGTGGTTTAAGGAGTTTCCTCACATGAATCGACCGCTTCCCCGGGATCCCATGGTCCGCTCGCTCATCGCGCAGGCGCGCAATGCCCAGCTGTCACGGCGCACCCTCATGGGCGGGGCCGGCCTCGGTGCCGCGGCCCTCACCCTCGCCGCCTGCGCTCCGACCGGTCCGGCCCCGGCCCCCTCCGCCGCGGCCGACGGCTCGGCGACCGACAAGACCCTGAACTGGGCGAACTGGGCCGCCTATATCGATGAGGACGACGCGGGGAACTACCCCACCCTCGCGGCCTTCGAACAGCAGACGGGCATCACGGTCTCCTACGACGTCGCGGTCGATGACAACAACACCTACTACGGCAAGGTCAAGGACCAGCTCGCCCTCGGCCAGGACGTCGGGGCCGACCTGGTCTGCCTGACGGACTGGATGGTCGGCCGCCTCATCCGCTTCGGATACGTTCAGAAGTTCGACGCTGCAAAGATCCCCAACGCGAAGAACCTGGAGCCCGCCCTGCAGAACCCGGACTTCGACCCCGGGCGCACCATGTCCCTGCCGTGGCAGGGCGGGTTCGCCGGAATCTGCTGGAACAAGGAGAAGGTTCCGGGCGGCCTCGCCTCGGTGGCCGACCTGTGGGACCCGTCGCTGAAGGGCAGGGTCGGGGTGCTGAGCGAGATGCGCGACACCATCGGCCTGCTGATGCTCGAGAACGGGGTCGACATCAGCGGGGACTGGGGGAGCGACGAGTTCACCAACGCTCTCGACGTGTTCTCGAAGCAGGTCGCCGACGGCCAGATCCGCAACATCAAGGGCAATGCCTACCTCGAGGACCTCAAGAGCGAGGACACCCTCGCGGCGATCTGCTGGTCGGGCGACATCACGGTGATCAACGCCGAGGCCGGCGACAAGTGGGAGTTCGCGATCCCCTCCGCCGGTGGCACCCTGTGGAACGACAACTTCGTCGTGCCGGTCGGGTCGACCCGCAAGTCCAACGCCGAGGAGCTCATCAACTACTACTACCAGCCGGAGGTCGCGGCGGAGGTCGCGGCCTGGGTCAACTACATCACCCCGGTGCTGGGTGCTCAGGAGGCGGCAATGGCCATCGACCCCGAGCTCGCCGCGAACCAGATGATCTTCCCGGACGAGGCGACTCTCGCGACGGCGCACATCTTCCGCACGCTCACCGGCGCGGAGGAGAACGAGTTCGGCGCGGCATTCCAGGCCGTCATGCTGGGGTCGTGATGGCGACGGGCGGTTTCGCGGAGTCGGGGGCGGACCTCGAACTCGTGGGCATCCGCAAGGAGTTCCCCGGCTTCACGGCCATCGAGAGCCTCGACCTCACCATCCCAGCCGGGTCGTTCTTCGCCCTCCTCGGTCCGTCCGGCTGCGGCAAGACGACCACCCTGCGATTGGTCGCCGGGCTCGAGGAGGTGACCTCCGGCCGCATCCTGATCGGCGGCAAGGACGTCACGGCGACCAAGCCCTACCAGCGGCCGGTGGACACGGTCTTTCAGAGCTACGCCCTCTTCCCGCACATGAGCATCCTCGAGAACGTCGCCTTCGGCCTCCGCAGGAGGAAGATCGCCGACGCGACGGGGAAGGCGCACGAGGCGCTCCGCCTCGTCGAACTCGACCATCTTGCCGGCCGGAAGCCGGCGCAGCTCTCCGGCGGCCAGCAGCAGCGGGTCGCCCTCGCCAGGGCGATCGTCAACCGGCCGGCCCTGCTGCTGCTCGACGAGCCGCTCGGCGCCCTCGACCTCAAGCTCCGCCGGCAGATGCAACTCGAACTCAAGTCGGTGCAGAGCGAGGTCGGTCTCACGTTCCTGCACGTGACCCACGACCAGGAGGAGGCCATGACCATGGCCGACACCGTCGCCGTGATGAACAGGGGCAGGATCGAACAGCTCGGGGCACCCGCCGTGCTCTATGAACTGCCGCGGACCGTCTTCGTCGCGAACTTCCTCGGCCAATCCAATCTGTTCACCGGGAACGTCGTCGGTTCCACCTCGACCTCGATCACCGTCGACGTCGGCGGTACCCCGATCGTCGTCCCGACTGCGCGCTCGCACCGCCACAGCGGCACCGTCACCGTGGGGGTGCGGCCCGAGAAACTTCAGCTGGCGTTCGACGCGCCCACCGCGACATCCGCTCTCAACATTCTCGGCCCCGGTCGGGTCGTCGACGTGTCGTTCAGCGGGGTGAGCACCCAGTACCTCATCGCGGTGCCCGGGATCGGCACGATCGTGCTCTTCGCCCAGAACATGGTCGTCGGCCCGGTCGCGACCGAGGGCGCCGAGGTCTGGGTCTCCTGGCAGGTCGAGCACGGATTCGGTCTCGAGGACACGGCGGAGGAGGAGTCGCGGTTCCCGGCGGACACGGACACGGCAGCGCTCGCGACCCAGTCCGAGGCGCTGCTGGCGGAGCTGGGCGAGGGCTGACCGTGGCGTTCTCCGCGTTCGCGACCACGACCCAGGCTGTGCAGGCCCCGAAGCGCACGAGCCGGGTCGCCCTGCTCCTGCTCCTGCCCGGCATCCTCTATCTCGCGCTGTTCTTCCTCGTTCCCCTCGTGGCCCTCGTCATCACCTCGCTGCAGGCCCCGGCCGAGTTCGGCGACATCGGACAGTTCCAGAACGCGTTCCGCTGGGAGAACTACGCCACCGTGATCGGCCAGTACGGCGCGCAGATCCTGCGCTCCTTCTTCTACGCGGTGCTGGCGACCGTCTTCGCGTTGCTGTTCAGCTACCCTTTGGCCTACTTCATCGGGGTCAAGGCGCGAAAGTGGCCGCTCCTACAGAACCTGATGCTCGTGATGGTCATCGCCCCGTTCTTCATCAGCTTCCTGCTACGCACGCTCGCCTGGAAGCAGTTGCTCTCCGACGAGTCCTTCGTCGTGACCGGGCTCAAGGCGCTGTCGCTGCTCGCCCCCGACGCCCACATCACCGGCACCCCGGTCGCCGTGGTGTTCGGGCTCACCTACAACTTCATCCCCTTCATGACGCTCCCGCTCTACGCGGCCCTCGAGCGGCTCGACACCCGCTACCTCGAGGCCGGGAGCGACCTTTACTCGACCCCGTTCACGACCTTCCGCACCGTCACCGTCCCGCTCTCGATGCCCGGGATCGTCTCCGGGGTGCTCCTGACCTTCATCCCCGCGGCCGGCGACTACGTCAACGCGAGTCGGGAGTTCCTCGGCGGCACGGGCACCACCATGATCGGCAACGTGATCGAGAGCAACTTCCTCGTCTCGCTCAACTATCCGGCCGCGGCCTCCCTCTCCATCATCCTGATGGCCGTCATCCTCGTGCTCGTCACCGCCTATGTGCGCCGGAGTGGAACGGAGGACCTCCTGTGAGCGCCCGTTTCGGACTCGGACGGTGGCTGCTGCCGACCTATACAGCCCTCGCCCTCGTCTTCCTGCTCATCCCGATCGCCTACACGTTCGTCTTCTCCTTCAACGACTCGATCAAGTCCAACATCTCCTGGCGCGGCTTCACCCTCGACAACTGGACCAATGTCTGCAACGCGCAGGACGTCTGCGAGGCGTTCGGTAACAGCATCCTCATCGGGGTCGTCGCAACCGTGATCGCCACCACCCTGGGCACGATGATCGCCATCGCCCTCGTGAGATTCCGGTTCCGCTTTCGGTCCGGCATCAGCCTCCTGCTGTTCCTGCCGATGGCGACCCCCGAGGTCGTCCTCGGGGCAGGGCTCGCCGCCGAATTCCTCGGGGCCGGCGTGCAGAAGGGAATCGGCACGATCATCATCGCGCACACGATGTTCTGCATCAGCTTCGTCGTCGTCACCGTGAAGGCCAGGGTCTCGAGTCTCGATCCCGCTCTCGAGGAGGCCGGTCGTGACCTCTACGGCTCCGGGCCTCAGGTGTTCTGGCGGATCACCTTCCCGCTGCTGCTGCCGGGCATCGTCGCCGCGGCTCTTCTGTCGTTCGCCCTCAGTTTCGACGACTTCATCATCACCAACTTCAACTCCGGGGCCGCGACCACCTTCCCCAAGTTCATCTACATCGCGGCGGCGCGCGGGATCCCCGCCGAGGCCAACGTGATCGCGTCGGCCGTGTTCCTCATCGCGATCGCCCTCGTCGTGATCAGCCAGGTGAGCGCTGCCGCGCGCCGGCGGCGACTGGCGGCGACCACGTGACGCGCGTGCCGATCGCGGCGGCCACCCACGCCTACGCCGACCGGGCCAGGCTCGCCCGACTGTGGGACGAAGAGGTCGCCACGTTCCGTGACGCGCGCGGAGAGTCGGAACGCCTCTGGCAACTCGCCACCCCGCACATGGCCGACGGCGTGCCGATGCTCTGGATGGCGAAGTGGCCGGGGCCCTGGCCGGTCTACGTCGACGAGGCCCTCGGCGCGCACTTCCGCTGCGCCGACGGCATCGACCACGTCGACCTGTGCCTGGGCGACACAGGGGCGATGTGCGGGCATGCGCCGGCGGCGTCCGTATCGGCCATCGGCGCCCGGCTGGCCCGCGGCTCGACCTTCATGCTGCCGACAGCGGATGCCGCGGTGGCCGCAGCCATGCTCGCCGAGCGGTTCACGGTGCCCAGCTGGCAGTTCGCCCTCTCGGCGACGGATGCGAACCGCAGCCTCATCCGCTACGCACGCCAGGTCACGGGGCGGCCGAAGATCGCCGTGCACGACTACAGCTACCACGGCTCCGTCGACGAGGCGTTCGCGACCCTCGACGACGCGGGCGCGGTGGTGGCGCGGCGGGGCAACATCGGCCCGCCCGTGCCTCTGGCGGAGACCACAGCGGTCGTGCCCTTCAACGACGTGGACGCCCTCGAGGCGGCGCTCGCGACCGGGCAGGTCGCGGCGATGCTCATGGAGCCGGCGCTCACGAACATCGGCATCGTGCTGCCCGCGCCGGGATACCTGGACTCTGTGCGCGAGCTGTGCACCCGCCACGGGGTGATCCTCATCATCGACGAGACCCACACCATCAGCGCGGGGCCGGGCGGCATGACCCGGGCGCTGGGGCTGTGCCCGGATGCGGTGGTGGTCGGCAAGAGCATCGGCGGCGGCATCCCCGCCGCGGCCTACGGCATGACGGCGGACTTTGCCGACCGGGTGCGCGCGAGCCTTGAGCTCGAGGACATCGACGTCGGGGGAGTCGGCGGCACCCTCGCCGGCAACGCCCTGTCGCTCGCCGGCATCCGGGCGACCCTCGGCGATGTGCTCACGGCCGAAGCGTTCGAGGGAATGATCGCGCGCTGCACCGAGTGGTCGGCTGGCGTTCAGGCAGCGATCGACGAGTTCGACGTGCCCTGGCAGGTCACCCAGCTCGGCGCGCGGGCCGAGTACAGCTTCCGGCGCACGCCTCCCACAACGGGCAGCGAGGCCGCGGACGCGGACGACTTCGAACTGCAGCAGTACCTGCACCTGCACGCCCTCAACCGGGGGATCCTCATCACGCCGTTCCACAACATGGCGCTGATGTGCCCGGCTACGACCTCCGCCGATGTGGCGCGCCACACCGTGGCCTTCCGCGACGTCGTCCACGCCCTCTTCGCCTGACCCCCGCCACGCCTGACCCCCGCCACGCCTGACCGCTCCACGCCTACCCCCTCTGGCGCACGCTCAGGACAGGACGGCGGGGGCGGCCGACCAGGCGCCGACAGGCACTCCCGCCCCGAGCACCCGCTCGGTCGTCTGGTCGATCACCGCGTCGGCCGCGTCGCGGTCGAGCACCCCGACCGAGACCAGCAGCGACAGTCCGATGAGGGTTGTCGCCCGCAGGCTCCCGTCGAGCACCTTGGGCGCCACCCCGGTGCCGTCGGGCGCGCCCATCACGAGCACGCCCTCCGCGCCGAGCTTCGCGACGAGCCCGAGCTCCTCGATCACGATCGTGTTCGCGCGTCCCGGGCCGTCGATCGCCCAGGGGTGCGCCAGGACCGCCGTCGCGACCCGGGCCGCGGCCGCGTCACCGGACATGCGCTCGCCCGCCCTGCCGCCGCCTGTCATATCGCCGCCGGTGCCTGCCGCCGTCTCCCGACCCGGCGCCCCGGCCACCCGCCCGATGCCTCGCGCCAGCCCGCTCAGTGTCGTCGCGAACACGGGGGCGCCACAGCCATCGACGCCGACGGTGCCCACCGCGTCGCCCGTCAACTCCTCGACCGTTTCGCGAACCAGTGCCTGCAGTGGATGTCGCGACGCGAGGTACTCCACCCAGTCCCAGCCGTTTGCCGCACAAGCCAGCAGGAACGACGCGTGCTTGCCCGAGCAGTTCATCGTGATGCGCCGCCTCCCGAGACCGGCGACCCGGGCGGCGAATGCGGCGTCGCGGTCGAGCGGCCAGTCGACCGGACACTGCAACCGCCCCTCATCCGCCCCCGCCTCCGCGAGCATCTCACGCACGACCCGCACATGCTCCTCGGTGCCGGCGTGGCTGGCGGTCGCGAGTACCAGCTGTTCGCCGTCGAGCTCGACGCCCGACCGCAGCACCGCGATCGCCTGGAACGGCTTGAGCGACGAGCGGCCGTAGACCTCTGCCCCGCCGTCGCCCAATTCGCGCAGCACCACCCCGTCGGGGCCAGTGACCACGGCCGCGCCGAGGTGCCGCGACTCGATCAGCCCTGCGCGTTCGAGGCGCGCGAGTTCGACGACCCCGTTCGCATCGAGCGGATGTCGCGGACTCACGCCTCCACGCGGCTCACAGCGCCGCGAACGCGTCGTCAAGAACTCCAAGCGCCTCGACGAGCAGCTCGTCGCTGATCGCCAGGCTCGGCAGGAACCGCAGCACGTTGCCGTAGGTGCCCGCCGTCAGCAGGATCACCCCGTGCTGGGCGGCGTAGGCGGCGACCGACGACACGGCGGCCGCGTTCGGGTCGTGCGTGCCCGGCACCACGAGCCCGATCGCGAGCATCGCCCCGATGCCACGCACGTCGCCGATCACGTCGTAGCGGGACTGCAACTCGTGGAGGCCAGTCTTGAGCACCCCCTCGATCCGGGGCCCCTCGGCCAGGAGGCCACGGGTGGAGATCTCGTCGAAGACGGCGACTGCGGCGGCCGCCGCGACCGGGTTTCCACCGAAGGTGCCGCCGAGCCCGCCAGCGTGCGGCGAGTCCATGATCTCGGCACGTCCTGTGACGCCCGCGAGGGGGAGCCCGCCCGCGATGCCCTTGGCGCTGAGCACCATGTCGGGCACGATGCCGAAGTGCTCGCTGGCGAACCAGGCGCCGGTGCGGGCCATCCCGCTCTGGATCTCGTCCGCGATGAAGACGATGCCGTGGGCGTTGCACCACGTCTGGAGCGCGGGCAGGTAGCCCTCGGCCGGCACCACGAACCCGCCCTCACCCTGGATCGGCTCGACCACGAGACAGGCGAGATCGGTGGCCCCGACCTTCTTCTCGAGGTAGGAGATCGTGCGGGCCGCGGCATCCGCCCCATTCAGTCCGTCGTGGAAGGGATAGGAGTTGGGGGCGTGGTGGATGTCGGAGGCGAACGGCCCGAACCCGAGCTTGTACGGCATGGCCTTGAATGTCATCGCCATCGTGAGGTTCGTGCGCCCATGGTAGGCGTGGTCGAGCACGGCGACGCCGGTGCGCCCGGTGTGGTTACGGGCGATCTTGACGGCGTTCTCCACCGCCTCCGCCCCGGAGTTGATGAGCATGGTCTTCTTCGCGTGGTCGCCTGGGGTGTGCTCGGCGAGCAGCTCCGCGACCCGGATGTAGTTCTCGTACGGCGTGATCGTGACCATCGCGTGGGTGAACGCGCCGAGCTGCGCCGTCGCCGCTGCGACCACCGCGGGGTTCGTGTGCCCGATCGTCATCACGCCGATGCCCGAGCCGAGGTCGATGAACTGGTTGCCGTCGACGTCGACGACGATCGCCCCATGCGCCCGCTCGACGAAGATCGGCAGCGCCGAGCTGACCCCGGTCGGCACCGCGGCCGCCCTCCGCGCCTGCAGCGCGATCGAACGCGGGCCGGGGATCGCGGTGACGATCCTCCGTTCCTGCGTGACGGGTCCGACCGTGGGCGACGTGAGGATGTCAGTCATGATGCAATGAGTTTAGCCATCTCTCCCGCCCCGCCGATCCGAGGAATCCCGTGAATCCCGAACACCACTTCGCCCTCTCCCTCGACTGGACGGGCAACCGCGGCACCGGTACGAGCGGCTACCGCGACTACTCCCGCGCGCACGAGATCACGGCAGAGGGCAAGCCGGGAATCGCCGGCTCGAGCGCCCGTGTCTTCCACGGCGACTCCGGGCGGTGGAACCCCGAGGAGATGCTCATCGCGGCCCTCAGCCAGTGCCACCTGCTCAGCTACCTCCACGTCGCGACGAACCACGGCGTCGTCGTGACCGCCTACACCGACGCCGCGACCGGGTCGATGGTCCAGGATGACGCGGGCGGGGGCCGCTTCACGCTTGTCACCCTGCATCCGCTCGTCACGATCTCCGCTCCTACTTCAGAAGCGGATGTCGCGGAGCTGATGCAGCTCGCCACTGACCTCCACGAGGAGGCGGCGACACGCTGCTTCATCGCCGCCTCGGTCAACTTCCCCGTGTTGCACGAGCCGCGGACCGTCGTGGCGGAACGCTGACCGGGCCCGGGACGGTAGCCTCGGAGGCACGGCCGTTCAGCCTCTGCCAATCTGCATGGAGAAGACTGACCGATGCCTTCCCCCCACATCAGAAAGCAGATCTGTGTCGAAGAAACTCCTCACCACCGTTGTTCTGGCGGGAGTGGCACTGTCGCTCGTGGCGTGCAGCCCCGCCACGTCCACCCCGAATGCGGATTCGAGCGACTGCACCCCCGTCGCCTCCGGTGCCAGCTCGGACAAGGTCGGCGTGACCGGGGACTTCGGAACGGAGCCGACCGTCGATTTCACGTCGCCGCTGACCGCGACGACAACGGAGCGGAGCGTCATCACCGAGGGGTCCGGTGACCTCGCGGTTGCTGGCAGCACGGTCACGGTCGACTTCGCCGCGTTCAACGCGACATCCGGTGACAAAATCGAGGCCACCACCTATGCGGCCGACGGCCAGCAGAAGTTCACCCTCGACGAGACCAAGCTGCTACCGGGGCTCCTCTCCGCCATCCAGTGCTCGACCACGGGCGAGCGGGTCGCCGCGGTCATCCCGCCGGCCGACGCCTTCGGCGACACCGGCCAGACCGACCTCGGCGTCGGAGCCACTGACTCCATGGTCTTCGTCATCGACATCGTGGCCATCGCGCCGCCCGTCGAGGCGCTCCCGCGTGCCAATGGCGAGGACCAGCCCGTGCAGGAGGGCCTCCCGACCGTCGTCCTCGCTGACGACGGCGCCCCGACCATCACGATCCCGGCGACCGACCCGCCCACCGACCTCCAGATCGCTGACCTCAAGAAGGGCGACGGCACCGTCGTCGCCGAGGGTGACACCGTCACCGTGCACTACACGGGGGTCATCTGGGCGACCGGAGAGGTCTTCGATTCCAGCTGGACCCGCGGCGAGTCCACCGCGTTCGCCACGACCGACGTCATCCCCGGCTTCGGCAAGGCACTCGTCGGCCAGACCGTCGGCTCGCAGGTCATCGCTGTCATCCCGCCGTCCGAGGGCTACGGGGAGGCCGGTAGCGGCGACCTGATCGGTGCGACCGACACGCTGGTGTTCGTGGTCGACATCCTCGCCACGCAGTAACACCTCACGCACGAACGACTGCCACCCGCGCGCACCCGCGTGCGGGTGGCAGTTCTCGTCCGGGGCACGGTGGCAGGATGGTGCCATGCGTCGCGTCATCATCCTCGGCTCCACCGGCTCGATCGGCGTGCAAGCGCTCGATGTGATCCGGGCCAATCCCGATCGCTTCGAGGTCGTCGGCCTCGGTGCCGGCCGCAACCGCGAGCTCGCCCTGGCGCAGGCGGCCGAGTTCGCCGTGGAGCACGTGAGCTTCGGGGCGGATGATGCCGAGCAGCTCGTCCGCACCGTCGAAGCGGATGTGGTGCTCAACGGCATCACCGGCTCGGTCGGCCTCGGACCGACGCTCGCCGTGCTCGAGACCGAGGCGACCCTCGCCCTGGCCAACAAGGAGAGCCTGATCGTCGGCGGCGCCCTGGTCAAGGACCGCGTGCGGCCCGGGCAGCTGGTGCCGGTCGACTCCGAGCACTCCGCCATCGCCCAGGCGCTGCGCGCGGGCTCCTCGCACGAGGTGCGGCGTCTTGTGCTGACCGCGTCCGGCGGGCCGTTCCGCGGACGCAGCCGCGACTCGCTCGCGGACGTCACCCCGCGCGAGGCCCTCGCCCACCCGACCTGGGACATGGGCCTGGTCATCACCACCAACTCGGCGACCCTCGTCAACAAGGGGCTCGAGGTCATCGAGGCGCACCTGCTCTTCGATGTGCCCTACGACCGGATCGCCGTCACCGTGCACCCCCAGTCGATCGTGCACTCGATGGTCGAGTTCGTCGACGGGTCGACGGTCGCCCAGGCCTCCCCGCCGAACATGCGCCTGCCCATCTCCCTCGGCCTGGACTGGCCGCACCGCGTCGCGGGTGTCGGCGAGCCCCTCGACTGGACCACGGCCAGCACCTGGACCTTCGAGCCCCTCGATACTGAGGCGTTCCCCGCCGTGGAGCTCGCCAAGGCGGTCGGTGTCTCCGGCGGCACCTGGCCGGCCGTCTTCAACGCCGCGAACGAGCAGGCTGTGATGGCCTTCCACGCCGGCCGGATCGGCTACCTCGACATCCTCGACACCGTGACCGAGGTGGTCGACCGGCACGACGGGGGAGAGGTCACCCTCGCCGGGGTCCTCGGCGCCGAGGCCTGGGCCCGCCGCACGGCCGACGAGGTCATCGCGGCGCTGGCCTGATCGGTCAGCGGTAGTCAGCAGTGATCGTCCGGGTGCTCCCGTCGAGGTGAACGATGCCGCCGTAGGGCAGGATCCACTGCGGGCGCGTCTGTCCGAACGGCACTCCGACGCAGACGACGGCCTCGTCGTTGTACCTGGCGATCTGGGCCATCCCGCTCGCTGAACCGAGATCGGCCAGCCCCGCGACGACGAGATCGGCCACCAGGCCCGCGTCCATGCCTGTCTCCATCGCCCAGCGCTCGACGAGGCCAGCCGGTGCGCTTAGGGCTTCGCGTTGTCCTTCGCGTCCTCGGCCGCCTTCTTGGCGTCCTCAGCGGCCTGCTCGGCGATCTTCTTCGCCTCGTCGGCCGCGTCCTTGGCGTCCTCCTTGGCCTTCTGGGCGGCGTCCTCTGCCGCCTCCTCCGCATCGGCGGCAGCCTGCTTCGCGGTCTCGGCCGCCTGCTCCGCCGCGATCCTGGCCGCCTCGGCCGCGGTGATGGCTCCGTCGACATCCGCTTCGACGAGCGCGACGGAGGAGAGGATGCTCGCGTGGCGCTCGGACGTGATCTCGCCGCGGGCGAGCGCGTCGTCGGCTGCGGCGCGCAGTTCGTCGATTCGCGCCGACGCGGCCGGGTAGTCGGCGGCCTGCGCGGCCTCTGTGATGGCGAGCACGCGCGCCCCGAGGGAGGCAGCGGCGTCCGCTGAGAAGTCCGAGGTCGGGGCGCAGCCGGCGAGGGCGAGCACGGCGGCAAGGGCGATCGCGGGGATCATGGGTGATCTCATGGGGCAACACTCCTCTGGAGCTGTTCGAGGTGGGAGCCGAGTTCGCCGTCGACGGCGGGATAAATGATCGGCTCGGGGCCGGAGTCGAGGCTGCGCACGATCGGCCCGGCGAAGAGCGCGGCCGCGGCTACGAGCACCACCGCCACGATCGTCCAGGCGACAATGAGCGGCGCGCGCCGGGCCGGGCGACCGGGGCTCGGGGCGGGCTGCTCGGCGGTCGGTGGGGAGCCGGGCGCGCGCGCGGAGGCAGGTGCGGCAGCAGGGGCAGCGGATGTCGCGTCGAACACCTCGGTCGCCGCATCCCGCGACGGTGTGGTGAAGACCCGCGTCGCGGCGTCGACGGCCGGCGCGGGGTGCGCGGCGGTTCTGGCATCGGGCGACGGGGCGGCGAACACCTCGGTGGCCCTCTCTGTCGCAGGCACGGCGAATGCCTCGGTCGGCGCCTCGACCTCCACGGTGGGCTCCGGCAGCGATGAGGAGACGAGTGCGCGCAGCGCGACGGCCGCCTCGACCGCTGTCGCCCGCGAGGCGGGGTCGCGACGCGTCATCCGCTCGAGGATCCCCGTCCAGTCACCGAGGCCGGCGGGCACGGCGGGGTCGCGGGAGAGCCGGGCGACGGCGGCCTCGAGGGCTGTGCCGCCGAACTCGCGAGTGCCGGTGACGCACTCGAGAAGCACGAGCCCGAGCGAGTACACGTCGCCCGGCGGGCCGACGCTCTCGCCGGCCGCCTGCTCTGGACTGAGGTACCCGGCCGTGCCGAGGAACGAGCCGGCCGAGGTGAGGTGGGTCGCGTCGACGAGCCGGGCGATGCCGAAATCGGCCAGCTTCGCGGCGGTGGCCGTCTCGCCCTGGCTGACGTCGGGCATGAGGATGTTGCCCGGCTTGAGGTCGCGGTGCACGATGCCGCGGTCGTGGATGTAGGCGAGGGCCGCGGCGATGTCCGCCCCGATCAGCGCGGCCCGCGTCTCCCCGACGATGCCGCCGGCGAGCTCGGTGCGCAGGTCGTGCCCGGTCACGTACTCGAGCACGAGCGCGAGCCGGCCGACCTCGTCGGCGACGGCGTCGTAGGCCGTGACCAGAGCGGGGTGGTTGAGGCTTGCGATGAGGCGGATCTCGCCGGCCTGGCGCTCGAGGTCGTCCGCGCTGGCGAGATCGGAGTTGAACACCTTGAGGGCCACGTCGCGCCCCATCACGGTGTCGGTTCCGTGGTAGACGACGGACATCCCGCCGCGCCCGATGACCGAGTCGACCCGGTATCGTCCGCCGAGGACCAGGCCGGCTGGCTCGTCGGATTCATGCGTCGTCATCTGCCCCATCGTATCCGGTCGCCGATTCAGCCGATCCATAGCGTGCCGCCGGTACGATGAGCCAGTGGAAACCGTGTTGCTCTATGTGCTTGGCATCGTCATCATGGTCGTCGGACTCGCCGTGTCGATCGCCCTCCACGAACTCGGACACTTCATCCCGGCCAAGCTGTTCGGGGTCAAGGTCAGCCAGTTCATGATCGGATTCGGGCCCACCCTGTTCTCCCGCACGCGCGGCGAGACGGAGTTCGGCGTCAAGGCGATCCCCCTGGGCGGCTACATCTCGATGGCGGGGATGTTCCCGCCGGCGAAGGAGGGCGGCCCGGCCCGCACCGCCAGCACCGGCTTCTTCCAGACCCTCGTCCAGGACGCCCGCACCGCGAGCGCCGACACCATCACCGTCGGCGACGAGCACCGCACCTTCTACACGCTCCCGATCTGGAAGCGCATCGTCATCATGCTCGGCGGTCCGTTCATGAACCTCGTGATAGCGGTGGTGCTCTATGCCGTCGTGCTGTGCGGCTTCGGAATCCCGCAGCAGAGCACCACGATCGGCAGCGTCTCCGCCTGCGCGCTGCCGGCCACGAGTGAGCGGCAGACCTGCGACGCCACCGACCCGGTCGCGCCGGGGGCCGCGGCCGGCATCCGGCCCGGCGACACCCTCGTCAGCATCGACGGCACCACGGTCACCGGCTGGGACCAGGCCACCCAGCTCATCCGCGACTCGCCGGATCAGGCCATCGCGATCGTCGTGAGCCGCGACGGAGCGGATGTCGACCTCACCGCCACCCCGAGCCTCACCGAGCGCTACGTCACAGACGCGGCCGGGGCCATCGTCAACGACCCCTCCGGCACCCCCGTCACCCAGCAGGTCGGATTCCTCGGCATCGGCGCCGCGCTCGAGACCGTGCAGCAGCCCGTCACCGCGGTGCTCCCGGCCGTCGGCAACAACATGGCCCAGGTCGGGCACCTCATCCTCAACCTGCCCCAGCGCCTTCTCGACGTGGCGAAGGCCGCGTTCGGCCCGGGGGAGCGCGACCCGAACGGCCCGATCAGCGTGGTCGGCGTCGGGAGGGTCGCCGGCGAGATCGCCAGTGTCGACTCCGCCCCGGTCGCCGACCGGGCATCCGCTCTGATCAACATCGTCGCCTCGCTCAACGTGGCTCTGCTCGTGTTCAACCTGGTGCCGCTGCTGCCGCTCGACGGCGGACACGTGGCCGGTGCGCTCTTCGAAGGTGTGCGACGCTTCTTCGCCCGCATCTTCAAGCGCAAGGACCCCGGACCGGTCGACACCGCCAAGCTCATCCCGCTGACCCTCACCGTGGTCATGATCCTCGGGGCGATGAGCGCGCTGCTGATCTACGCCGACATCGTCAAGCCGATCGCGTTCTTCTAACCGCATCCGCTAAAACGCAGACGCCGCGTGCGCAATTGCGCGCCGCGATTCGTTGACCCTGCCGCACCAGGCTGGATAGGTTGAAGCGAACCTGAATCAGGTCTCAGGTCTCAGGTTTCGTTCCGTCCTTCTATGGCAGCAGGAAAGGCACTCCCGTGCGCGTCTCACCCCGGTTCATCCTCCCCGCACTTCTCGTGACGGTGGGACTCGCGATCACCGGGTGTGCCCCGACACCCGGCGCGCCGGCGGCCTCGGGCTCCACCGAGCCCGTGCAGGTCGCACTCGTCTACTCGCAGAGTGGCCCGCTCGCCGCCTATGGCGAGGCGTACATCAACGGCTTCGACGCCGGGCTCGACTATGCGACCGACGGCACCGGCACAGTCGATGGACGCGAGATCTCGATCACCCGAGCGGATGATGCCGGCGACACCGACACCGCCGTCGGCCTCGTCAAGAACTCCATCGGCCAGGGTGTGAAGATCATCGCGGGAACCGCGTCATCGGGCATCGCCCTCTCGCTCGCCGAGCAGGCCGCGCAGAACAAGATCCTCTACATCTCCGGGCCCGCAGCGGCCGACGGCATCACCGGTGTCAACAAGTACACCTTCCGCTCCGGCCGCCAGACCTACCAGGACGTCGCCACCGCCGGAACCTTCATCGGCGACCCGGCAGGCAAGAAGGTCGTCGTCTTCGCGCAGAACAGTGCATTCGGCCAGGGCAATGTCGCCGCAGTGACCGCCGTGCTCGGCGCCCAGGGTGCCACCGTGGAACCTGTGCTCGTGCCGGAGGACGCCACCGAGTTCACCCCGTTCGCGCAGCAGATCGTCCAGACCGCCCCCGACCTCGTGTTCGTCGCCTGGGCCGGAGCCACAACGGGTGCCATGTGGCAGTCGCTCGAGCAGCAGGGGGTCTTCGACCAGGTCCCTGTTGTCACGGGACTGGGCGATGTCGCCACCTACAGCGCCTACGGGGCCGCGAGCGAGAAGATCAGCTTCCTCAACCACTACTTCGGTGCTGCCCCAGACAACGCGGTCAACACCGCGCTCGTCGACTACCTCGACGCCAAGGGCCAGACCCCCGACCTCTTCTCGCCCGACGGATTCGTCGCCGCGCAGATGATCGTGCATGCGATCACGGAGGGCGGTGGCGACGACGTCGACTCGATGATCGCCGCGCTAGAGGGCTGGACCTTCGACGGTCCCAAGGGCTCGACGACCATCCGCGGCGAGGACCACGCCCTCGTCCAGCCGATGTACCAGGCGAAGCTCGTCGCCGACGGGACCGGCTACAAGCCGGAGCTCGTCAAGACGATCGACGCCGAGACCGTCGCCCCGCCCGTCGCCCAGTGACCGCAGTCACGGCCGCCGTCGCCGTCGAATCGATCGGGCTCCGCATCGGCGGGGCCCGCATCATCGACGACGTGTCTCTGAGCGTCGCCCCCGGCGAGATGCTCGGCCTCATCGGCCCCAACGGCGCAGGCAAGACGACGCTCTTCAACCTCATCTCCGGGGTTCTCGCCCCCACCGAGGGCCGGGTTCTGCTCGGGCAAGCGGATGTCACCTCCCGCGCCATTCACGAGAGGGCCCGCGCCGGGCTCGGCCGCACCTTCCAGACCTCCAGCCTCTTTCCGGCGCTCTCGGCGAGGGAGAACGTGCGGCTGGCCGCCCAGGTCGCGCTCGGATCGGCGATCTCGGTCTTCGCCTTCCCGCACCGCACCGACGCTGCGACCCGCATCGCCCTCGACCGGCTCGACGAGGTAGGGCTCTCCCGCCACGCCGACACGGTCGCGGCTGAGCTCTCCCACGGTGACAAGCGCAAGCTGGAGATCGCCATGCTGCTCGCCGCCGACCCGAGCGTGATCCTGCTCGATGAGCCGATGGCCGGGGTCGGTTCCGGGGACGTGCCTGGGCTGGTCGCCCTCATCCGCCAGGTGCACGAGTCCGGTCGCACCGTGCTGATGGTCGAGCACCACATGGAGGTCGTGCTCGGCCTCGTCGACACCGTCGCCGTGATGCACCACGGAAAGCTGCTCGCCTGGGGCACCCCCGGTGAGGTCATGGCCGACGCCGCCGTGCAGGGCGCCTACCTGGGGGACCCCCTCTGATGGACCAGACAGTCACCCCGATCCTGACCGTGGATTGCCTCAGCGCGCGGATCGACGGTCAGCAGGTCGTCGAAGAGGTGACATTCGCCGTGCCACCACGCGGGGTCACCGCTGTGCTCGGCCGCAACGGCGTGGGCAAGACCAGCACCCTGCGGGGCATCCTCGGGCTCATCGACCGGGCGGGAGAGGTCACCTTCGCCGGCACGCGCATCGATACTTTTCCCACCCACCGTATCGTGCGGCTCGGCATCGGCTACGTGCCGGAGGACCGAGAGGTCTTCTCGGCACTCACCGTCGCCGACAACCTGCGCATCGCCGAACGCGGAGGCGCCCCGAACCGCGCCCTCGTCGACGAACTGTTCCCCGACCTCCTTGCCCGCGCCGGGCAGGCGGCCGGCACCCTCTCCGGCGGGCAGCAGCAGATGCTCTCACTCGCCCGCGCGCTGCTCAACACCAACCGCCTTCTGCTCGTCGACGAGCCGACCAAGGGGCTCGCCCCGAAGATCGTGACGGAGGTCGCGGTCGCGCTCGAACGGGCGGCGCAGAATGTTCCGATCCTTCTGGTCGAGCAGAACCTGCACGTGGTGCGGCGCCTCGCCGACCGGGTGATCGTGCTCGAGGGCGGCCGGGTCGTGCACACCGGCTCGGCGATCGAGCTGCTCGACGACCCGGAGCTCACGACCCGCCTCCTCGGGGTGCACGACGCCGCCCCCGGATCCGCGCCCGCCCGCGGGGCGGCCAACCCGACGGGAGGCACCCCGTGAGCACCATCGTGCTGCTCGCCGTTACCGGCCTCGGACTCGGCGCCCTCTACTTCCTCGTGGCCAGCGGGTTATCCCTCATCTACGGGCTGATGGGGGTGCTCAACTTCGCCCACGGCTCCTTCCTCACCCTCGGCGCCTTCGCCGGTTGGGAGCTCTCCCGCCGGATGGGCGGAGACAGCTGGTTCACCCTGATCGCGTCCATCGCCCTCGGCGCCGTGGTGGGCGCGGTCGTCGCGGCCGCGACCGAGCTCCTGCTCATCCGGCCCCTCTACAGGCGGCACATCGAACAGGTGCTCGTCACGGTCGGGCTGGCCCTGGCCACCGTCGCCCTTTTCGAGGGCATCTGGGGCAGCGACCCGATCTACGTCACCGGCCCGGCCTGGCTCGGCCAGACCACCGAACTGCTCGGGGCCCGCATCCCAAACAACCGCTTCCTCCTCATCGCCGCCGCGGTGCTGGTGCTCCTGGCGATCATCGCCTTCCTGCGCTTCACCCGCTTCGGTCTCGTCATCCGCGCCGGGGTCGAGAACCGGGCCATGGTCACTGCCCTTGGCATCGACGTGCGCCGCGCGTTCACCGTCGTCTTCGCGATCGGCGGAGCGGCGGCTGGGATCGGCGGGGTGCTCGCCTCGCACTACTTCGGGTACGTCTCGCCCCACATCGGGGCGTCGGTGCTGATCTTCGCCTTCATCGTCACGGTGATCGGCGGGCTCGGCTCGCTCACCGGGGCGGCGATCGCCTCGGTGGTGGTCGCCGTGCTCCAGCAGTTCGCCAACTTCTACCTGTCCGGAACGGGAGACCTCGTGGTCGTGCTTCTGCTCGCCGCCGTGCTCCTGCTGCGGCCGGCCGGACTCCTCGGGAGCAAGGCATGATCCGCATCATCCGCTCGAAGAACTTCGCCATCGCGGTGGGCGCTGCGCTCGTGGTGCTGTTCGCGATCCTGCCGCTGATCAACGTGTCGGTGCCCGGTGTGCTGCCCGGGCCGACCTACCTGCCGGGCACCCTGCAGCTGCTCGCCCTCGCACTGCTGTTCGCCGCCCTCGCGCTCAGCTATCACGTGATGTTCGGGGTCGCCGGGCTGCTGTCGTTCGGACACGCGCTCTACTTCGGCTTCGGCGCCTACGGGCTCGGCATCCTTCTTCAGCACACGAGCCTGGCGCTGCTGCCGGCGGCGGCGATCGTGCTCGTCGCGGCCGTGGTCGTCGCCCTGGCGCTCGGGTCGGTGAGCCTGCGCGTCGGCGGGATCGCCTTCGCCATGGTCACGCTCGCGTTCGCGCAGGCCGGGTCGGTGCTGATCCGCCGCAACTCCGGGGTGACCGGCGGGGAGGAGGGGCTGCCGCTGGCGATCGCGAACGTGCCGGACTCCCTCGTCGGGGTGCTCAACACCCGCAACCTCTACTGGATCGCCCTCGCGCTGCTCGTGGTCGTCTTCCTTGGCGTGGGGTTGTTCGAGCGATCCAGGGCCGGGCACGTCGTCGCCGCCGTGCGCGAGAACGAGCTGCGGGTGCGAGTCATCGGGCTGAAGCCGTTCACCGTCAAGCTGATCGCGTTCGTGATCGCGTCGACGCTGGCCGCCGCCGTCGGCATGGTCTACCTGCTGCTGCAGAGCGGTACGACACCGGCGATCATCTCGGCCGACTTCACGCTCACGATCCTCGTGATCGTGGTGCTCGGCGGGGTGGGCTCCCGCTGGGGCGCTGTCGTCGGCGGGGTCGTCTACACCCTCCTCGACCAGCGCCTGGCGGCCCTCGCCAGCTCCGACGCGGTGCGCGACCTGCCCGACGTGCTCCGCATCCCGCTGTCGCAGCCGCTCTTCATCCTCGGCACGCTGTTCATCCTCGTGGTGCTGTTCCTGCCCGGCGGTCTCGCGGGGATCGGGCGCAGCGGCGCCAGGGCCCTCGACCGTCGCCGGCCCGCCCCCGCACCGTCGGCACCACCGAAGACCGGGGAGAGGACGCCGTGATCCCGCACCCGGGTGCCGGTCTGCACACCCTCGGCAGGTGGACCACCGACCGCGCGGCCGCCACCGGTGACCGGGTCGCCGTGGATGACCGCGGGGTGCGGCTCAGCTACCGCGACCTCGACGGCCGCGCGGTCGCCCTCGCCGACCGCCTCGTCGCGGCCGGCTACACGACCGGCGACCGCATCGCCACGATCACCGGCAACAGCTCCGACCAGGTCGTGTTGTTCTTCGCCTGCGCCAAGGCGGGGTTCGTGCTGGTCCCGCTGTCCTGGCGGCTGTCGCCACGAGAACTCGCCCAGCACCTCGAGACCGCCGACCCCGCCCTGCTGCTGGTCGAGGACGAGTTCGCCTCGCTCGCCGCGGCCGCCCTCGACCGGCTCGCCGACCGCGTGACGGTCGGCTCCCTCGGCGTCGACGGCATCGAACGGGCCGTTGCGCAGCACGCCGCCCCGACGCCACGCCGCCCGGTCGCCGACGACGACGCGCTGCTCATCGTCTTCACCTCCGGCACGGTCGACCGGCCCAAGGGGGCGATCCTGACCCACGCCAACTGCTTCTGGACCAACCTCGCACTCTCTCGCACCGCCTGGATGACCGGCTCCGACGTGGTGCTCGCCGTTATGCCTCAGTTCCATGTCGGCGGCTGGGACATCCAGCCGCTGCTCGCCTGGTGGATGGGCGCCACCGTGGTGCTCGAGCGAACCTTCGACGCTGGCAGGGTTCTGCAGCTCATCCGCGAGAGGCGCATCACTACGATGATGGGCGTGCCGGCCAACTACCTCCTTCTCGCGGAACATCCGCTCTTTCCCGAAGCGGATGTCTCGTCCCTCCGCCGCGCCGTCGTCGGCGGTGCCCCGATGCCCGAGCCCCTCCTGCGCACCTGGCACCGCCGCGGGGTGGCCCTCACTCAGGGTTACGGACTCACAGAGGCCTCACCCAACGTGCTCTGCCTGAGCGACGAAGACGCCCGCAGCCGTGCCGGGCTCGCCGGCCGCCCCTACCCGCACGTCGCGGTCGCGGTCGCGGACCCCGTCACAGGCGAGATGCTCGACGGCGTCGCGACGGGGGAGCTGCTCGTCAGCGGTCCCAGCGTCTTCCCCGGCTACTTCCGCGACGAGGCAGCGACCGTGCAGGTGCTGCGCGACGGCTGGCTGCACACCGGCGACCTCGTGCACCGCGACGCCGACGGCTACTACCGGGTCGTCGACCGGATCAGGGACATCTTCATCTCGGGAGGAGAGAGCATCGCCCCGGCCGAGATCGAGGCGGTGCTGCGGGAGAACCCGGGGGTCGCCGAGGTCGCCGTCGTCGGCAGCCCGCACCCGCGGTGGGGTGAGACCGGTGTGGCCTTCGTCGTCGCCCGCGCCGGTGTCGCAACCGATGCCGAGTCCCTCGCCCTGTGGTGCGCCGACCGGCTCGCGAAGTTCAAGGTGCCCACCGGGTTCGTGTTCCTGCCCGCCCTCCCGCGCAACTCCACCGGCAAGGCGCTGCGCCGCGAGCTCGCCGCGCGGGTTGCCGGCACGATCGGAGTCACCCAGTGACCGCCCGCACCCCCCGCACCCCCCGCACCGCCCTCATCCCCCGCACGGCCAAGGGCACCGCCACCCGTGCCCGCATCCTCGCCTCGGCCGAGACCGTCTTCGCGCGGTCGGGTTACACCGAGGCGTCGATCGTGCGCATCACCGAGGAGGCCGGAGTCGGCCAGGGCACCTTCTATCTCTACTTCGCCAGCAAGCTCGCGGTATTCGAGGAGCTCGTGGACGACCTCAACCGCCGGGTGCGCCACACCATGAGCGAGGCCGCCGCCGCCGGCACGACCCGCATCGAATCCGAGCGCCTCGGCTTCCAGGGCTTCTTCGCGTTCACCGCCGCCCACCCCGCGCTCTACCGCATCGTGCGCGAGGCAGAGTTCGTCTCCCCGCGTGCGTTGCGCTCCCACTACACCCGCATCGTCGAGGGCTACTCCGAGGGCCTCGCGACCGCTCGCGACGCCGGCGAGATCGACGCCGACCCCGAGATCGCAGCCTGGCTCCTGATGGGCATCGGCGAGATGGTCGGCATGCGCTGGGTGCTCTGGGGCGACCGTGCCCTGCCCGATTCAGCGGATGATTCGACCACCGCCATCGCCGGCCCGCCCCAGGCCGTGCCTGCCCACGTCTTCGACGAGATGATGCGGTTCATCCAGCGTGGCCTCGGATCCGCTGCCCTCGCAGCCACCACCGACCACCCGCTCTCTCCAGTCCCGCCCACCTCTCCAGTCCCGCCCACCCACCCTTCCAAGGAGGACACCCCGTGACGACCACACTCGACGGACGAAAAGCACTCGTGACCGGTGCCGCGAGCGGCATCGGAGCCGCCGTCGCCCGCGCCCTCGCCTCAGCCGGCGCCCACGTCGTCGTCGCCGACCTCAACGGCGACGCCGCGCGGGCCGTCGCGACCGACATCGGCGGCGAGGCGTGGCAGGTCGATCTGTCCGACACCGCGGCCCCTGCCGACCTCAGCCTCGACGTCGACATCCTGGTCAACAACGCGGGCATCCAGCACATCAGCCCGATCGAGAGCTTCGACCCGGCCAAGTTCCACCTGATCCTCACCCTGATGCTCGAGTCGCCGTTCCTGCTCGTGCGCGCGGCCCTGCCTCACATGTACCGCGGCGGATTCGGGCGGGTCATCAACATCAGCTCGGTGCACGGGCTGCGGGCGAGCGAGTTCAAATCCGCCTACGTCGCGGCCAAGCACGGCCTCGAGGGCCTCTCCAAGGTCACCGCCCTCGAGGGCGGCGCCCACGGCGTCACCAGCAACTGCGTCAACCCCGGCTATGTGCGCACCCCCCTCGTCGAGAAGCAGATCGCCGAGCAGGCCATCGCCCACAACATCCCGGAGTCCGACGTGCTGGAGAAGGTGATGCTCACCGAGAGTTCGATCAAACGCCTCCTGGAGCCCGCCGAGGTCGCCGACCTCGTGCTCTGGCTCAGCGGCACCTCCGCCGGGATGGTCACCGGGGCCTCCTATACGATGGACGGCGGATGGAGCGCGCGATGATGCCGAACCGACCGGCCCCCGGTTACCGCACGGACCTCGTCCCGGTGCGCGGGGGAGAGCTCACCGTCGGCATCTGGGGCGACGACGACGCCCCCACCGTGATCGCCGTGCATGGCATCACCGCCACCCACCGGGCCTGGGCCCTCCTCGGCGAGACCGCACGGGACCTGCGCATCGTCGCTCCCGACCTGCGCGGCCGCGGACGCAGCAACACGCTGCCTGGCCCCTGGGGGATGGCGACCCACGCCGACGACCTCGCCGCTGTGGTCGGGCACTTCGGCCTCGTGGGAAACGGCCTCGCCGGCCACGATGACGCCGGCCCCCTCGTGGTCGTCGGCCACTCGATGGGCGCGTTCGCGGCCGTGGCCCTGGCCGCGCGACATCCGCTTCTGGTCGACGCACTCGTGCTCGTCGACGGCGGTCTGCCGATCCCGCCGCCCCCGGGGGTGGCGCCGGCCGATATTCCCGAGGCCATGATCGGTGCGGCTGCCCGCCGCCTCGGCATGACCTTCGCTACCTCGGACGAATACCGCGCGTTCTGGCGGGAGCATCCCGCCTTCGCCGACTGGACGCCGGTCATCGAGCAGTACGTCGACTACGACCTCGACGGGCTCGCCCCGAGGCTCACCCCCTCTGGCGACGCGCGTGCCGTCGCGCAGGACGCCCAAGAGCTCTCCGGCGAGTTCGGGTACCTCGGAGACCTCGCCGCCGTCGACTGCCCGATCGACTTCATTCGCGCGCCACGCGACCTCTCGAACGAGCTGCCCGGGCTGTACCCTCCGTCTGCCGTCGCCGACTGGCAGAAGCGGATGCCGCGCCTGCGCGTCCACGAGGCCGCCGGCGTCAACCACTACACGATCGTCATGGGCGGGCGAGGCCTCGAACAGGTGCTGCCGGTTATCCGCGCGGCGCTCCTGCCCGCCCAGCCCGACCCACCCGCCCCACAAGACGCACTGAGCAGGGAGAACAGATGACCATCGACAAAACGGTCGGGAGCGCGGCCGAGGCCGTCGCCGACATTCGCAGCGGCTCGTCCATCGCGGTCGGCGGATTCGGGCTCTGCGGCAACCCGATGGCCCTCATCACCGCGCTGCTTGACGCCGGAGTCGACGACCTCAGCATCGTCAGCAACAACTGCGGCGTCGACGACTGGGGCCTCGGTCTGCTTCTCGGCGAGAAGCGCATCCGCAAGATGACCTCGTCCTACGTCGGCGAGAACAAGGAGTTCGAGCGCCAGTTCCTCTCCGGCGAGCTCGAGGTCGAGCTCACCCCTCAGGGCACCCTCGCAGAGAAGTTGAGGGCGGGCGGATCGGGCATCGCGGCCTTCTTCACCCAGACGGGCGTCGGAACCCAGGTCGCCGAGGGCGGGCTGCCCAGGCGCTACGCACCGGACGGCTCGATCGCGTTCGGCTCCCCGGCCAAGGAGGTGCGCCCGTTCGACGTGCGCGGCACCCAGCGTGACTTCGTGCTCGAGGAGGGCATCGAGACCGACTTCTCGATCGTGCACGCCTGGCGGGGCGACCGGCACGGCAACCTCGTCTTCAACAAGTCGGCCCGCAACTTCTCTCCACTCGCCGCCATGGCCGGCCGCGTCTGCATCGCCCAGGTCGAGGAACTCGTCGAACCGGGTGAACTCGACCCCGACCTCATCCACCTGCCCGGCGTGTACGTGACCCGCATCATCGAGGTCGGCACCGGCATCGACAAGCGCATCGAGAAGCGCACCGTCACGGCCGCGCCCACAACGGAAGGCAACTGACCATGGCACTGACCCGCACCGAGATGGCCGCGAGGGCCGCCCGTGAGCTCGCCGACGGATCCTACGTCAACCTCGGCATCGGCCTGCCGACCCTCGTGCCCAATTACATCCCCGACGGCATCGAGGTGGTGCTTCAGTCCGAGAACGGCATCCTCGGCGTCGGCCCCTACCCGATCGAGGCCGCCGTCGACCCCGACCTCATCAACGCCGGAAAAGAGACCGTCACCCTTCTGCCCGGGGCGTCGTTCTTCGACTCCGCGCTGAGCTTCGGCATGATCCGCGGCGGCAAGATCGACGCCGCGATCCTCGGGGCCATGCAGGTCTCCGCCGGCGGCGACATCGCCAACTGGATGATCCCCGGCAAGATGATCAAGGGACCGGGCGGCGCCATGGACCTCGTGCACGGCGCCGAGCTCGTGATCGTACTGATGGAGCACGTCGCCCGCGACGGCTCGCCGAAGATCCTCACCGCGTGCACCCTCCCGCTCACCGGGAAGGCAGTCGTCGACCGCATCATCACTGACCTCGCCGTCATCGACGTGACCGCCGACGGCCTCATGCTCCGCGAGCTCGCGCCGGGGGTCAGCGTTGACGAGGTCGTCGCCGCGACCGGTGCACCGCTCACGGTCCCGGTCGAACTCCGCACGCTGGTCCGCTAGCGCCCCGGCCGCCCATCACCCGCCCATCTCTCCCCGCCCGCCCACCCCTGGAGTACCCCATGACGCTTCCCGACGGCATCGCCCGCCTCTGTGTGACCACGCCCCGGCTCACCGCCTCGGTGCTCGAGAGGCCGGGCGCGCCCGGCGGACCGACCGTGGTGTTCATCCACGGCAATGTCTCCTCGTCGCTGTTCTGGCAGGGGGCCATGCGCGACCTCCCGGCCGCCGTGCGTGCCCTCGCCCTCGACCTGCGCGGCTTCGGCGACAGCGAACCGCTGCCGGTCGACGCGACCCGCGGGGTGCGCGACTTCTCCGACGACGTCGCCTCCGTGCTCGACGAACTCGGCGTCGGTCGCGCCCACGTGGTCGGCTGGAGCATGGGCGGGGGAGTCGCCATGCAGCTTCTGCTCGACAGCGCCGACACCGTCGACTCCCTGACTCTCGTCGCTCCCGTCTCCCCCTACGGATTCGGGGGCACCGCGGCCGACGGCTCCCTCCTGACAGCGGATGCCGCGGGCACCGGCGGTGGGGGAGTGAACCCGCAGTTCGTGCTCTCGCTCGACGCGCAGGACACCACGGCGGACGCCCCGACCACCGCGCGGTCGGTGTACCGCACCGCCTACGTCGCCGACCCCGCGGCCGTGACCCTCGAGGACACCTGGGTCGAGTCGATGCTCACCACCGTCACCGGGCTCGGGAACTACCCCGGGGACTCGATGCCCTCTGACAACTGGCCGGGCTTCGCACCCGGCGACCACGGGGTGCTGAACACCATGGCGCCGACCCACTTCAACGTGTCCGGCATCGTCGATATCCCCCGCAAGCCGCCGATCCTCTGGATCCGCGGCACGGCAGACGCCATCGTCTCCGACGCTTCCTTCTTCGACCTCAACCACCTCGGAGCCGTCGGAGCCATCCCCGGCTGGCCGGGGGAGCAGGCCGCCCCGGCCCAGCCGATGATCGCGCAGACCCGCGCGGTACTCGACCGGTACCGCGCGGCGGGAGGCGCATACCGCGAGATCGCGATCGAGGGCTGCGGTCACTCGCCCCACCTCGAACACCCCGATGTGTTCAATGAAGCACTTAGAGACGTGCTCGATGTGTAAATTTGCAGAGGGCGTCTGCACAATTCGGCTTTGACAAGCTGAGAATCAGCTTGCAATCTTGGCAGAGCCACCGGATTGCCCATACCGACCCCGGGGCCACCCCGATCACGCTGTGTCAGCGAAGACACCGAAGGAGCTCACAGATGAGTACACCAGCATCGACAACCGGCACGACGAAGCCGGAGTCCGAGAACTCGGGCCTCAGGAAGGTCGTGGCGGCCTCGATGGCCGGCACCGTCGTGGAATGGTACGAGTTCTTCCTCTACGCCTCCGCCGCGACACTCGTGTTCGGCCATGTCTTCTTCCCGAACGCCGGCTCGACCCTTGACGGCATCATCGCTGCGTTCATCACCTACGCGGTCGGATTCGTCGCCCGCCCCATCGGCGGCATCGTCTTCGGTCACTTCGGTGACAAGTTCGGGCGCAAGCAGCTGCTGCAGGTGAGCATCATCATGGTCGGCGTTGCGACGTTCGCCATGGGCTGCCTGCCCGGCTTCGACCAGATCGGCTACCTGGCACCCGGACTCCTCGTCGTGCTGCGCTTCATCCAGGGCTTCGCGGTCGGCGGGGAGTGGGGCGGCGCCGTTCTGCTCGTCGCCGAGCACAGCCCGGCGAAGTCCCGCGGGTTCTGGGCCAGCTGGCCCCAGTCGGCCGTGCCGATGGGTAACCTGCTCGCCACAGGCGTCCTCTTCTTCCTCTCCTCGACCCTCTCCCAGGCCGACTTCCTCAGCTGGGGCTGGCGGGTCGCTTTCTGGCTCTCCGCCGTCATCGTGCTCATCGGCTACTACATCCGCACCAAGGTCAGCGACGCGCCCATCTTCCTCGAGGCCCAGAAGGAGGTCGTCGAGGAGAACAAGAGCTTCGGCGTCCTCGAGGTCTTCCGCCGCTACCCGCGCGGGGTCTTCACCGCCATGGGGCTGCGATTCGCGGAGAACATCCTCTACTACCTCGTGGTGACGTTCTCAATCACCTATCTCGCGGTGGTCGTCGAGGCGAACACCTCCCGCATCCTGCTGCTCCTGCTGGTGGCGCACTTCATCCACTTCTGCTCCGTGCCGCTGGTCGGGCGGCTCTCCGATCACGTCGGTCGCCGCCCGGTGTACCTCACCGGGGCTGTCCTCGGAGGGACCTGGGGCTTCTTCGCCTTCCCGATGATGGACACCGGCAACGACTTCATCATCCTCGCAGCGATCACGATCGGCCTCCTCTTCCACGCCCTCATGTACGCGGGCCAGCCATCGATCATGGCGGAGATGTTCCCGACCCGCATGCGCTACTCGGGTGTCTCGCTCGGATACCAGGTCACCTCGATCGTGGCGGGCTCGCTCGCCCCGATCATCGCGACGACCCTCCTCGCTCGTTTCGACTCCTCGGTGCCGGTGGCCCTCTACCTCATGGGTGCCTGCATCATCACGGCGATCGTCGTGCTGACCCTCAAGGAGACCCGCGGAATCTCGCTGCACGACGTCGATGCAGCGGATGCCCGTGACACGGCTGCCCTGCTGGCCTCGGCGAAGAAGTAACCGGCACCTCCACCGGCGGGCTCAGCCCGTCAGCTCGTCCTGGCGGCGGTCGACCTCGATCCTGATCGAGTCGATCGCCGCCTGCACGAGCGGGGAGCGTAGCGACTCCGCGCGCGCAACCGCCCACAGCGGCAGCTGCCGCTGGAAGAGCGTGGCGAGCACCGGGACCAGTCCGGTGCCCGGCCGCACCATGAAGTTCGGCAGCAGGCCGATGCCGGCCCCACCCCGCACCGCCGCAACCTGGGCGAAGATGCTCGTCGACTGGAACGTCGTCCGCGGGGTCGGCAGCTGCGATGAGCGGTGGCCCAGCTCTGCCACCTGCAGGGCCGACTCGACGTAGGAGACGAAGCTGTGGCCGGCGATGTCGGTGACAGTGGCCGGGGTCCCCCGCTCCGCGAGGTAGCCGGGGCTCGCGTAGAGCCGGAGGAAGTAGTTCGAGATGAAGATCGCGTGCGCGTTCGACACATCAGTTCTGCCCGCCACGATCTCGAGGTCGACCCCCGACCGGTTCTGGCTCACCTTGCGGGTCGCACTGAGCATCTCGATGTCGAGCCGCGGGTGGTCGGCCTGCAGCCGCACCAGGGCGGGCGTGACGAACTCGGCACCGAAGCCGTCGATGGTGCTGATCCGGATCAGTCCGGCCAGCGGATCCTGGTCCCCGCGGATCGTGACCGCGAGCGCCCCGAGGCGCTCCTCGATCGCCTCCGCCGCGCTCACCGCCGCCCGCCCCAGTTCGGTGAGCTCCCAGCCGTGGGGTGTGCGCTCGAGGGTGCGCCCGCCCAGTTCCTCGTCGAGCGCGAGGATGCGGCGGGAGATCGTGGTGTGGGTGGTGCCCAGTGCCTCGGCGACCGCATTGAATCGCCCGAGCCGCGCTACGGTCAGCAGGACCAGCAGGTCGTTGGGGCTTGGCAGGCGTCCGGATTCCATGCGCAGTCCTCACCTCACCGCGCAAGCTGTGCATTGATGCACATACCCCGCGTGAATTCTTTCCTTGATTGCACCATATGCGGATGCGAGAGTGGGGGAAGAACGCACGACACGCACGACGACGCAAAGGAGCGAACCCATGGCAGTAATCGGATGGATCGGGTTGGGGAACATGGGTGGCCCGATGTCGGCGAACCTCGTGGCCGCGGGCAATGAGGTGCGCGGCTTCGACCTGAGTCCGGCCGCGATCGAGGCGGCGGCAGCGGCCGGCGTCACGACGGTCGCGAGCATCGCCGAGGCGGTGCGGGGATCGGATGTCGTCTTCACAATGCTGCCGAAGGGCGTGCACGCCCGCGCCGTGTACCTCGGCGACGACGGGGTGATCGCGCACGCCGACACCGGCACCCTGCTCATCGACTCGTCCACGATCGACGTGGAGTCGGCGCAGGCGCTGCACGATGCGGCATCCGCTGCGGGGTTCAGGTTCGTCGACGCCCCCGTCTCGGGAGGCATGAGCGGCGCGAGCGCGGCGACGCTCACCTTCATGGTCGGCGGGGAGGAGGGAGCCGTGCGCGACGCGACCGAGTTCATCCGCCCGATGGCGCGCAACATCATCCCCACTGGCGGTGCGACGACCGGCCAGCCCGCCAAGATCTGCAACAACCTCATGTTGTTCATCAACCTTGCCGCGACCGCGGAGGGCGCCGTGCTCGCCGACCGGCTGGGCCTCGACAAGCAGGTCTTCTGGGACATCGCCTCGGTCTCCTCGGGTGACAGCTGGGCGCTGCGCACCTGGTACCCCGTCGCCGGCGTGGTGGAGACCGCCGCGTCGAACAACGACTTCGCCCCGACCTTCACCGCCGACCTCGCCAACAAGGACATCAACCTCGCGATCTCCGCCGCCAAGGACACCGGCACTCCGCTTGAGATCGGCGAGCACGTCGCGACGCTGTTCCAGCGGCTGATCGACTCGGGCCAGGGCGGCCGCGACTGCTCGCTCATCGTCGGCCTCGTCGATGGCAGCCTCGAGTAGACCGCCGCCGTCCCCGCCTGACCCGACCACACCACCACGAGCGTCCATCCGACCCGCCCGGTCCATCAGACCAGCCCGAACCACCACCAGGAGCATCACCATGCAGAGAATCCCGCACTATATCAACGGCCGCGAGGTGCCCGACGCCGACCGCGTCGGCCCCGTCTTCAACCCCGCCACCGGCGCCCAGGACAAGGAGGTCGCCCTCGCCTCCGTCGAGCGCGTCGTCGAGGCGATCGAGGCAGCGAAGGCGGCTCTCCCGCTCTGGCGCGCCACGAGCCTCGCCAAGCGCACCGCCGTCTTCTACCGGGTGCGCCAGCTGCTCGTCGACCGCACCCCCGAGCTCGCTGCGATCCTCACGAGCGAGCACGGCAAGGTGCTCTCCGACGCGAAGGGCGAGATCGCTCGAGGTCTGGAGAACATCGAATTCGCCACCGGACTCTCCCATGCGCTCAAGGGGGAGTTCTCCGAGCAGGTCTCGAGCGGCGTCGACGTGCATTCCGTGCGGCAGCCCGTGGGGGTCGTCGCCTGCATCACCCCGTTCAACTTCCCGGCGATGGTGCCGCTCTGGATGATCGGCAGCGCCCTCGCCTGCGGCAACACGGTGCTGCTCAAGCCGAGCGAGAAGGACCCGTCTTCCGCCGTCTTCATCGCGAAGCTGTTCACCGAGGCCGGGCTGCCCGACGGCGTGCTCAACGTCATCCACGGCGACAAGGACGCCGTCGACGTGCTCATCGAGCACCCCGCGGTGCGCGCCATCAGCTTCGTCGGCTCCACCCCGGTGGCCAGGTCGATCTACGCCCGCGCCGCCGACAACGGCAAGCGCGTTCAGGCCCTCGGCGGGGCGAAGAACCACATGGTCGTCCTGCCCGACGCCGACCTCGACATGGCAGCGGATGCCGCCGTCTCGGCGGCATACGGATCGGCGGGGGAGCGGTGCATGGCCGTGAGCGTGCTCGTCGCCGTCGGCGGCGTCGCCGACGACCTCATCGCCGCGATCTCCACCCGGGTCGCCGCCCTCACCATCGGCCCCGGCACAGACCCGGCCTCCGAGATGGGCCCGCTCATCACCCGCGAGCACCGCGACCGCGTCGCCTCCTACGTGGCGGGTGCCGCGGCGGAGGGTGCCACGGTCGTCCTCGACGGGCGTGACCAGCAGTTCGACTCCGACGGCTTCTTCCTCGGCGTCAGCCTCATCGACAACGTCAAGCCGGGCATGCGGGTCTATGAGGACGAGATCTTCGGCCCCGTGCTCTCCGTCGTCCGTGTCGACACCTTCGACGAGGCCGTCGCGCTCACCAACGCCAACCAGTACGGCAACGGGGTCGCGATCTTCACCCGCGACGGCGGTGCCGCCCGCCAGTTCGAGTTCGAGATCGAGGCCGGCATGGTCGGCGTCAACGTGCCGATCCCCGTCCCCGTCGGAACGTTCTCATTCGGCGGCTGGAAGAACTCGCTGTTCGGCGACACGCACATGTACGGTCCCGACAGCATCCGCTTCTACACGCGGGGCAAGGTCGTGACGACCCGCTGGCCCGACCCGGCGACCTCCGAGGTCAACCTGGGGTTCCCCCAGCTGTCGTGAGCGGATGTGGCGCGCGCCGCCGTTCAGTCGACACGGAACGGCGGCGCGTAAGCTACGGATGTGCCAGCTGTCAATCTCGGAATGCCCAAAGTCCCGTCCACTCTCGCGCCGCGCCGCAAGACCCGTGAGATCTCCGTCGGGAAGGTGAAGGTCGGTGGCGACTCGCGGGTGAGCGTGCAGTCGATGACCACGACCCAGACGACCAACATCAACGCCACGCTCCAGCAGATCGCGGAACTCACCGCGAGCGGCTGCGACATCGTGCGCGTCGCCGTGCCGCATCAGGACGACGCCGATGTGCTGCACATCATCGCAGGCAAGAGCCAGATCCCGGTCATCGCCGACATCCACTTCCAGCCGCGATACGTGTTCACGGCCATCGACGCCGGCGTCGGCGCCGTGCGCGTGAATCCCGGCAACATTCGCAAGTTCGACGACCAGGTCGGCAAGATCGCGGCGGCGGCGAAGGCAGCCGGAGTGAGCATCCGCATCGGTGTCAACGCCGGATCGCTCGAGCCCAGCCTGCTGGAGAAGTACGGCAAGGCCACCCCGGAGGCCCTCGTCGAGAGCGCCGTCTGGGAGGCGAGCCTCTTCGAGGAGCACGATTTCCACGACTTCAAGATCTCGGTCAAGCACAACGACCCCGTCACCATGGTCAAGGCGTACCGCCTGCTGGCCGAGCGCGGCGACTGGCCGCTGCACCTCGGCGTCACCGAGGCAGGCCCGGAGTTCCAGGGCACGATCAAGTCGGCCACGGCCTTCGGCATCCTGCTGGGCGAGGGCATCGGCGACACCATCCGCGTCTCGCTGTCCGCGCCTCCCGCCCAGGAGGTCAAGGTCGGCCTCCAGATCCTGCAGTCGCTCGGTCTGCGGGAGCGCAAGCTTGAGATCGTCTCCTGCCCGAGCTGCGGACGTGCCCAGGTGGACGTCTACAAGCTCGCCAACGACGTGACGGAGGGCCTCGAGGGGATGACCGTTCCTCTGCGTGTCGCCGTCATGGGCTGTGTCGTCAACGGACCCGGCGAGGCCCGCGAGGCCGACCTCGGTGTCGCGAGCGGCAACGGGCGCGGGCAGATCTTCGTCAAGGGCGGGGTCATCAAGACCGTGGCCGAGGCGGACATCGTCGCGACCCTCATCGAGGAGGCGAACCGCCTCGCCGCGGCCATGCCCCCCGGCGCGATCGGGAGCCCGGAGGTCGTCACCGCGTAACTGCGCTTCGACTGCGGCGCATCACGGCTATCGCCCCCGCGCACCACCGGTCCGCCCCCGAATTGGGGGCGACCGCCTCTCCCGGCTAGGCTGGCTGACGGGGGTACACAATGACGCGACTCGACGACGGGTTCCGAGCCGGCGGCTCACTCGACCAGGTGTCCACGAAGCGCTGGCGCATCATCGGGCCCGGGTTGCTCGTCGCTGCGACCGGCATCGGGGCCGGCGACCTCGTCGCGACCCTCGTCGCCGGGTCACGATTCGGCTACGTGCTGCTCTGGGCAGCCGTCGCCGGCTGCTTCATCAAGATCTTCCTCGTCGAGGGCGCCGGCCGGTATTCGCTGGCGACGGGCAAGACGATCTTCCAGGGCTGGAAGAGCCTCGGCCGCTGGACCACCTGGTACTTCGGTCCGTACATCCTCATCTGGGGCTTCGTCTACGGAGCGGCCGCGATGTCCTCGACCGCGCTCCCGCTCGTCGCCCTGTTCCCCGGGGTCGACCTGAAGGTCTTCGCGATCGCCATGGGCGTCGCCGGCGCTCTCGTGGTCTGGTTCGGCAAGTACAGCTCCTTCGAGAAGATCATCGCCTTCTTCGTCGGCGTGATGTTCATCACTGTCGTCGGTGCCGCGATCGTCACCGCCCCGAACCTCCCGGCCATGCTCGGCGGGCTCGCCCCCGTCGTGCCCGACGGCGGACTCATCTACACCCTCGGGCTCGCCGGGGGAGTGGGCGGAACGATCACCCTCGCCGCCTACGGCTACTGGCTGCGCGAAAAGGGCTGGACCAGCGGCAAGTGGATGCGCGTCATGCGTCTTGACAACGCGGTCGCCTACGTGGTCTCGGGAGTGTTCGTCATCGCGATGCTCATCGTCGGCGCCGAGCTGCTCTACTCCGCGAACATCGCCCTCACGACCGGTGACCGCGCCCTGGTGCAGCTCGCCGAGATCCTCGAGGGCCGGTACGGCACCTTCATGTCGTACTTCTTCCTCATCGGCTTCTTCGCCACCTCGTTCTCGTCGATCCTCGGTGTCTGGAGCGGCGTCTCGCTGATGTTCGCCGACTTCTGGGGCGAGATCCGCAAGATCCCGGTCGACGACCCGCGCCGCAAGCTCGGTGGCAGCTACTACCGCTTCTACATCTTCTGGCTCACCGTGCCGCCGATCGCGCTGCTCTTTCTCGACCAGCCCGTCGGGCTGATCGTGGCGTACGGGGTACTGGGGGCGCTGTTCATGCCGTTCCTGTCGCTGACGCTGCTCTGGCTCCTCAACACCGACCGCACCCCGAAGCAGTGGCGTAACCGCCTGTTCAGCAATGCCGTGCTCGGCATCTGCACCCTGCTGTTCGTCGTGCTCGGAGGCACCCAGCTCTTCTCCGCGGTGAGCTCGCTCTTCCCGTCCTGATCGGGGGTGCCCGTCAGTAGCCGACCGTCGACTCCCGGATGACCAGAGTCGGTGCGATCGTCACGGAATCGGGCCTGTTCCCGGCAATGAGATCGAGTAACGCCTGACCGGCGAACCGACCCAAATCCTCGAGACGAAGGTTCACGGTGGTGAGAGGCGGTCTGCTCGCGAGCGCCATGACGTTCCAGTCGTCGAACCCCGTCACTGCGACATCGTTTGGAATGTCTCGTCCGAGTTCCCTTAGACGATCGCACACTCCCCGGGCTATTTGGTCGCTGCCCGCACAGATCGAGTCGAGATCAGGATGAGAACGCAGCAGGAGATCGACGGACTGGCGACCCCACCTCTCTGACCACTCGCCGAAGAGTGGTGGGGCAACGAGGGCAGAGCCGAGCCGTGCGGCGGCAGCGTTCGCTCGCAGGACCGCCGCCGCATGATGGTGCGGGCCGGAGACGTAGGCCACCCTGTGTCGACCCCTCGACAGCAGATGGTCGACGAGCACTTCGGCTCCGCGTGCGTCGTCGAGGGAGATGGACACATCCGCAGGGTCCGTCGATGGGGTGAACGCATAGACAACCGGGATGTTCACCGAGATGGGAGATCGGGAGTCGGAGCTGCGCCCGGTGACGATGATTCCGTCGACACGCCGAGACGAGAGCGAGCGGATGTAGTGCTGTTCGCGCACCGTATCGTCGCGGGTGTCACACATCATGACTGCCATCTGACCCGCGCTCAGCACGTCTTCGGCGCCGAGCATCACCGGGATGCTGAATCGGCCGAAGGAATCCGTGGTGATCATTCCCACAGTGAAGCTCCGGCCCGATGACAGTGCACGGCCGCGGGCATCCATGATGAATCCAAGTTTGTCCGCGGCATCCCGTACTCGCTGCCTGGTCTCCGCCCGCAACTGCCCGGTGTTGTTCAGCGCCTTCGAGGCTGTGCCGATCGAGACTCCAGCAA
Source organism: Microbacteriaceae bacterium (assembly GCA_014378715.1). GTDB lineage: Bacteria > Actinomycetota > Actinomycetes > Actinomycetales > Microbacteriaceae > Marisediminicola. The sequence continues at coordinate 844 of JACMNE010000070.1, read as the reverse complement.
GTGTCGCCACATCGGTGATCCTCACCACAGGGGCGGATCCGCTGCCGACTGGTCCGCTCGATCCTGAGGCAGGCACGGCAAATTCCATTCCGTAGTGATTAGGCGAATTTATCAGCTCCAGGGTAACAAATAACTCGACAGTCTGAATACTTGTGTGATTAGTTCATGTGCAATAGCCTAATTTCGGAAAACGTATTCTGAATTTCCGCCGTGACTTCTATGGTCCCAACGAGCACCAAAAGCACTCCCATCGCAAAGGAGCGAAGAATGACTGTACCGTCCCCGGCATCTCTCAGCACAGGGGGAACACCCTGCCGAGCCCAGCCCGTTCTGCCGTCTTCCCATGCGACGACGGCGATACAGCCGCTGCGCGCTGGCGACGCGCACATCACAGGTGGGTTCTGGTCTGTCCGCCAGGAGCGCAACGGAAGTGCCGCTATTCGACAGGCATACGACCTTCTGGAGTCGGCGGGTAATTTCCGCAACCTGCGAATCGCGGCCGGAATCGAGACCGGTGAGGCGACTGGCCCGATTTTCATGGACTCCGACATCTACAAGTGGCTCGAGGCCGTTGCCTTCGAATTTGGCCGCTCACCCTCGGAGGATCTCCTGGTGATGCAGCGGGAGGTCACCACGCTCATCGCGGCGGCCCAGTCCGAGGACGGCTACCTCGATTCAGTGCAACAAATCCGAGGCGGTGTCGCTGGGCGCTATACCGACCTTCCCTGGAGCCATGAGCACTACTGTGCAGGGCACCTATTCCAGGCAGCCGCCGCCCCCGGGGGGGGGGCGGGGGGCGCCGGGCCTCTCGACGGGGGGGGGGAGCGCGCCGGTCGCCTCCGCG
>JACMNE010000069.1 GCA_014378715.1 Microbacteriaceae bacterium | reverse complement strand
CTGGCCGCGTCGACCCCCGAGTTCGAGGAGTTCAACCGCATCCTGCTGGGGGTGCACGACCGGGCGACCCCGACGGTGGTCACGCTCCCCTCTCACGTGGACGTGACCTCGTACACGCTGCTCTGGGACAGCGCCGACGACTCCGCCGAGGGCACGGAACTCGCCCCGGGCGATCCGCTGAGCGTCGTCGGGCCGTCGATGCAGCTGTTCCGGGCGAACTGAGCGGATGACGCGGCGGCCGGTCACACCGGCCGGGCCGGCAATCCGAGCGGCGGTCAGTGCCGCCGGGCACTCCGTCTCGCGCGCCGCTCGCGCACCGAGCCCAGCACGAGCGTGATGGCGTAGATGAAGAGGGCGGCCGCGACGACGGGGACGACAACCGCGCGCCCCTCCCCTCCCACGACGTTGTTGACGTAGCCGAGGTACGGGATGGCGTACCAGAGGGTGCCCGTGATCTGGATCTCCTGCACCGGCGTCGGATCGGCGAGGTCGTTGTTGTCGCCCTGGGTCAGGAAGGTGGTCGACCCGTCGGTTCCGACGGCGCGGGAGATCACCCGGTGACTCACGACCGCAGGATTGCCCGACTCGATCTGGTAGGTGAGCACATCGCCGAGGCGGATCTCGTCAACCGGGGTGGGCTTGACGACGATCAGCGTGCCGGGCGGGAAACGCGGTTCCATCGACTGGGTCAGCACGGTGAGTGCCGACCCGCCGACGATGGCCGGCACCGCGACCACGAGGGCGGCGAGCGCGAGCACCAGCACCAGCAGACATCCGCTGAGGGCGACTCCCAGGTAGCCGAGCAGGGACTTCTCGCGGGCCGCTTCCCCACCGGATGTCGGTGCCGCAGCCACATCGACCGTTGGGGCGGTCACCGGCGCGCCCGGCGCCTGGCCGTCACGCCGATCACAGCCAGCCCGACCGCCGTCAGCGCGACGGCGGTCAGCGCGGGGGCGAGGGGGGATGTCCCGGTGAAGGCCAGGAAAGGTACGCCGGTGGAAGCGGGGGAATGCCCACCGGCGGTCTGTGGGGATTCCGGCAGGACCGGAATCGTGATGCCCCGGGGGCAATCGGAGGGGGTGAAGCCCGCGGATCCCGGGTCGCGCAGGCTGACCAGCACCGAGACCCGGGCGCTGTCCCCCTGGGCGACTCGGTCACTGAGGTCGGCGATCCGCAGCCCGAGGTCGATGCGGATGACCTCGCCGGCCCCCACGGTCGCGTCGGGGAGAAGAGGGGTGCAGTCGCCGATCTCGGCGAGCGGTACGTATACGGCCAGCGGGCGTGTGGAATCCGACGCGCCGACGGAGATCGCGCGGGCGAACTCGTCGCTCGATGCCGCCGCACGTGTGCCGCTGATCCTGAGATATGCCCGCTCGGCCGTGGTGTTGCGCACCCAGAGCACCTCCGACACCGAATCATGGGGCACCACCGCACCGAGCCCCGAGAACAGCGAGTCGTCGAGCGTCGAGGTGAAGTTCACGCCGTTCCGGCTCACCTCGATGCCGGGCTCCCCGACCGGGGTCGGCTGGGCAGCGGATGCCGCGTGCGGCGCGATGAGGATCGCGGCCGTGGTCGCGGCAACGGTGGCCAGCACGATGGCGGCCAGGATTGTGGTCGCGGCCCGCGGGGTGCGCCGGGTTGCGCGAATGATCATCGATAGCATCAGCCGCACTGCACCCGGGCGAGGAGCAGCCCGAGGACACCAGCCGTGTAGTGAACGCGGATGAGCGGGCCGATCGCGGTACTTCCGGAGACCGGGTCGACGGATCTCACGTAGACCCCGGTCGTCGCACGCGGGAAGGACGAGAGGTTGAGTGTGGCAGTCGTCGTTGTGCTCGTCGTGATCGGCACACGGGTGACCGAATCGATGATCTCGTAGATGACTCCTGCTCCGGCGGAGGTCCAGGAGATTCTGGCGTCCACACCGAGCAGCGCTGCGAGCACCTCATCCAGTCCGTCGTCACACGACGCTCCGGCCGTGGCCGGCACCTGGTACACCGACTGGGTGAACGAGGCGCTCGGCAGACTCGCAGTCCAGTTGCCCACCGAACCCGTGATGGTGAGGGTAGGACTGACCGAGAGTCCCTGAGACGCCACGACGGTGGTGGTGAGGCGGGTGGCCGCGCAGATCGTGAATGCCTCGCCGGCGGGCACGGTCGTGGCATCGGACGGAAGGACGGGCGGGTCGGCCAGGGTGCCGGTGGTGAAGATTCCGGTGGTGGGCGAGTTGCCGCAGGTGGCACCGGCTGACCTCCACAGCACGAGGCTGATGGACGCACCGGGGGCACTGCCGGTCACCACGTTCGTCGCGAGGGACAGGGCGAGGGGAGCACCACCGTCATTGCGCACCTCGAACGGGGTGATCAGGATGGGCGAGTTGCTGGCGGCGCCCGCGAAGCGGTACTGGGTGGACTGGGCGGATGTGCCGTTCAGCGACACCTTCACATCTGCCGTGGTGATCGACGTGGTCGCTGGCGCGGCTGGTGCCGTCCACACGGCGGATGCGACGGCCGGGCCGACCAGCGTCACGAAGACGGCGATCCCAGCGGCGATCGCCAGACGATGGGTGCGGAGGAACGGGGTGCGAGTGACGCGGCCGGTGCGGCTCATGCCTGCATCCCATCGATGAGCACGCCGAAGCCGGGGATCGTCAGGTTCTGGCCGCCCGTCGGCGCCGTGAGGGGAAGAGCGACCGAGAGGCAGAGGACGGCGGTCGAGCCGATCGCGAGGGTGGAGTTGAGCGATCCCGCAGGCGCGTCGGAGAAGGTGCCGGTCCAGGCGCGGGTGACCGTGCCCGCAGTGCAGGCGGCCGCGCTGGGGGCGATGGACGCCCCGACGACGAGGACCGCAGACGTTGTGGTCGCCGCGGCCGGCGCGACGATGCCGGCGACCCGGAGTTTCAGGGCAACGTCTCCCGTGTTCCGCACGGCGACCGGAAGGAAAACCGTGGCGCCGGGATAGAGGACATGGGAGGACATGGCTGCGGGGGCGGCGACCGTGATGGCCGCTGTGCCCGCCTGGAGGGAGGCCGACCCCGTCGCCTCGCTGGAATTCCAGAAAGCGTAGCTGCCGCCCGCGGCGACGGTCGCGAGGCCGACCGAGAGCACCAGCGCGGCGCTCGAGCGCAGGAGCGCCGCGACCCGAGGGATGCGCAGGCGACGGGGACGGGTGACTGCCCTGTGACGACCTGTGGAGGGAGACACGACATTCACCGCCTTCTGCGACTGGGAGGGGAGAGGGAAGGCTGGCCCGCACAGGGGCGACAGGCCAGCCGAGGGGCATCCGGTCCATGGGGAGACCGGAGCCCGGGTCACGAGAGGGTCTGAGCCAGAGTGATGGTGAAGTTCTGGAGCGAGACGGAGCCGAGCTTGGCGGCGTTCTCGAACCCGGCGGCGACAACCCCCGTGGCGTCGGCTGTGACCTTCGGGAACGTGATCGTCGCCGTGACGGTGACATCTGTGTCGACTCCCGCCGAGCCCGCGGTGACCGTGAACTTGTTGGTCTCGCCCGCGACGGCCACGATGCCGGTGGCGTTCGTCACGGAGAGAACGGCGGAGTTGCTGAGCAGAGCGGCAAGCGAGTTGTTGGCGGTCGTGGACGTCGACGCGACGATGGACGACGGCGTGACACCAAGGGTGGCGACCAGGTTGTCGCCCGTGGCGACGATGTGCATCTTCTTGGTGTACTTCAGCACGTCACCCGGGACCACGCGGTAGGAGGAGATGGTGATCGCGGCGGTGCCACCGTTCACGGTCCAGACTCCGGCTGAGGTCGGGTCGGTCTCAGACACGAGCAGGTTACCGGCGATGATGGTTCCGCCGTCGAGGGTCGCGGCCGAGTTCCAGTAGGCGAAGGTCCCCGCGCCACCAAGAAGGAGCGCCACGCCGGCTGCGCTGGCGATGGAGGCTTTGAGGAGCTTGTTCATGGTGGTCGGTCCTTTCAGGACGTGCAGATAGAACGCCGGTGTGGAGGTGCGACGGGCGTTGAGCAGGGGTTGAAGCGGGCAGTGTTGCGTCCCCCGGTTAGAACTATAGGGCCGACAGACAGACTATTCTATCCACCTTTTACCCCCAGTCCGGGGGCTGTTCTCGGAACTCCGCACCGGATAGTGAGGATGTGTCGCTCTTGATCTAGTGAGGAAATCATTGCCTCGATCGCGCACAGGGTACGTTATGTTCGCAGTATTCAGAGGACCGTGGCCGGGGTACAGGAATTGGTGACCGATTCGGGGTACATCTCTGCCGATCATTCGCGTTAACGCACAAATGCCCCGCGCCTGTCGACGCGGGGCATTCCAGATCGAGGTCAATCGGCGACGGCGATGAGTCCCAGCTCGGCCGAGTTGGCCAGAAGGGGATGACGCGGAACGACACGCACGTTGTACCCGAAACTGCCAGCGTGGGTCAGCGGCACGGAGCCGACGAACTGCACCGCACCGGTGCCAGGCACCACCTCGGGCGACAGCGCGACCTGGTGGGTGCGCTCGAGGCGGTCACCCTCCCGGGCGCGTCCGTAGACAACCTCGACGGCGATGTCGTCCGGCGTGAGGCCGTCGAACTGCACCTGGGCGCGCACGTGCAGCACGTCGCCGACCTGCGGGACCGCGTCGACCCCGCCCGACTCGACGTGGGTCACGGCCACGAGCGGCCACGCGTCCTTCACTCGGGTCTTCCAGGCCGCGAGCTCCCTGGCCCCGGCGAACTTCTTCGCGCTGATGGCGCGCTCGGCCTCCGCGGCGGGCAGGTAGAGGCGTGTGACGTACTCCTTGACCATCCGGTCGGCCGAGAGGAGCGGCGACAGGGTCGACAGGGTGTGACGGATGGACTGCACCCACCTGGTGGGCACACCATCCTCCCTGCGGTCGTAGAAGCGGGGGGCGATCTGGTGCTCGATGAGGTCGTAGAGCGCCTCGGCCTCGAGCCCGTCGCGCTCCGCGGAGTCGCCAGCCGAATCGGCGCTGGGGATCGCCCAGCCGTTCTCCTCGTCGTAGAACTCCGCCCACCAGCCGTCGAGGATCGACAGGTTCAGCGATCCGTTCAGCGCCGCCTTCATTCCCGACGTGCCACAGGCCTCTAGCGGGCGCAGCGGGTTGTTGAGCCACACGTCGGTGCCGGGGTAGAGCAACTGCGCCATGGCGATGTCGTAGTTCTCGAGGAACACGATCTTCGTGCGCAACTCGGGGGCGGAGGCGAACTGCACGAGCTTCTGGATGAGCCGCTTGCCCTCCTCATCGGCGGGGTGCGACTTGCCGGCGATGACGATCTGCACCGGGTGGTCCTTCGACAGCAGGAGCGAGCGCAGGCGCGCCTCATCGTGCAGCATCAGCGTGAGCCGCTTGTAGGTGGGCACCCGGCGGGCGAAGCCGATCGTGAGCGTGTTCGGGTCGAGGAGGTCGCCGACCCACTGCGGCGTGATCGTGCCGGGGTTCTGCTCGGCCAGCGCGGAGGCGACCCTTCGGCGGGCGTCGCCGACGAGCTGCTCGCGCATGCCCGTGCGCACCTGCCAGAGGTCGGCGTCGGTGACAGCGGGGCTGGCCCAGTCCGCCGCAGTGGTGTCCGAGGTGCCGAGCTTCTCCTGGGCGAGGCGGGAGAGCCTGGCATCGGTCCAGGTGGGGGCGTGCACCCCGTTGGTCACGGAGGTGATCGGAACATCCGCTGTGTCGAAGCCGGGCCAGAGCTGGCCGAACATCCCCCGGCTGACCTCGCCGTGCAGCTGGGAGACGCCGTTGGCGCGCTGGCCGAGGCGGAGTCCCATCACGGCCATGTTGAATGTGCCCGGGGTACCCCCCGCGTAGTTCTCCGCCCCGAGAACCAGGACGTCGTCGACAGCAACCCCCGGGAGCAGGTCGGTGGAGAAGTACTGGGCGATCAGCCCGGCGTCGAAGCGGTCGATCCCGGCCGGAACCGGGGTGTGAGTGGTGAACACCGTGCCTGCGCGCACGACCTGGAGCGCCTCGTCGAACGACAGTCCGACCCCGATCAGGTCGCTGATGCGCTCCAGACCGAGGAACCCGGCGTGGCCCTCGTTCGTGTGGAACACCTCGGGCGTCGGGGTACCGGTGAGCTCGGTGAGGAGCTTGATCGCCCGCACCCCGCCGATGCCGAGCAGGAGCTCCTGCAGAAGCCGGTGCTCGCCCCCTCCCCCATACAGGCGGTCGGTGACCGAACGCAGGTCGTCGCTGTTCTCGGGAATGTCCGTGTCGAGGAGAAGCAAGCGGATGCGGCCCACCGCGACCTGCCACACGCGGGCGTACAGCACGCGACCGTCTGGCAGGGCGAGGGCGACCTGCGCCGCGGTGCCGTCGGGGTGGCGGAGCACACTCAGGGGCAGGCCGTCAGGGTCGAGGACGGGGTAGGACTCCTGCTGCCAGCCGTCGGCGGAGATCGCCTGAGCGAAGTAGCCGGAGCGGTAGAACAGGCCAACACCGATGATCGGCACCCCGAGGTCGGAGGCGCTCTTCAGGTGGTCGCCGGCGAGGATGCCGAGCCCGCCGGAGTACTGCGGGAGGGCGGCCGCGATGCCGAACTCCGGGGAGAAGTAGCCGATGGCGCCCGGGGCGCCGTCCGGCAGCGACTGGTACCAGCGCGGCGCGGTGAGGTAGGAGTGCAGGTCGGCGAGCTGCTCGTTGACCCGGCCCACGAAGGACTCGTCCGAGGAGAGCTCGAGCAGGCGCGCCGGTTCGATCTCGCCGAGCAGGCCGATCGGGTCGAAGGCGCTCGCCTCCCACAGCTCGGGAGACAGGTGGGCGAACAGCTCGCGGGTCGGCTCGTGCCACGACCACCGGAGGTTCGTTGCCAGCTCGCCGAGACCGGCAAGGGGTTCGGGGAGCACGGTTCGAACGGTAAATCGCCTGATTGCTTTCACGAGCGTCAAGCCTAGATGGTGGATGATTCTCATGGGCAAGACGGCACAACGACTCAGAAGCGGGTACGGTCGAAAAGTGGAATTGGCATACGAACCGAAGATGGGTCGCATCCCCATCAGACACCTCTCCCCGCAGCAGCCAGAGGGCCTGTGGGCCTCCAAGGCGTTCGCCGGCGAGGTGATCCCCTTCGGCGCTACGGTCTTCAAAGAGGGCCACGACGTGCTCGGCGTCGAGCTGCTGCTCACCGATCCGCTCGGCGAAACGACACGTCACCCCATGATTCCGGGGGCACCGGGCACCGACCGGTGGGAGACGCGGGCCGTCGTCGAGCAGGCGGGCGCGTGGACGTTCCGGGTGCAGGCCTTCAACGACGACTGGGCCACCTGGCTCCACAACGCCGAGATCAAGATCCCGGCCGCGATCGACGTGCCGCTGATGCTGACCATTGGCTCCGAACTTCTCGCACGGGCGGTCGCGGCCGATCCCGGGTCGAAGATCCTCGCGGATGCCGCGGCCGGGCTCGCTGACGCGCGACTCACCGCCATCGAGCGGTTCGCCAGGGTCGACGACCCCCGTGTCACCGAGGCGATCGTGGCGAACCCGCTCGCGAGCCTCGTGACCGCGAGTGACCCCGTGCCCCTGCGCGTCGAGCGCACGAGGGCGGGCGCCGGCAGCTGGTACGAGTTCTTCCCCCGCTCCGAGGGCGCCAAGCAGAAGAAGAACGGCACCTGGACCAGCGGCACGTTCCGCACGGCGGCGCGCCGCATCCCGGCCGTCGCCTCGATGGGCTTCGACGTGCTCTACCTGCCACCGATCCACCCGATCGGGGAGTCATTCCGCAAGGGACCCAACAACACCATGACGCCCTCTCACGGCGACCCCGGGTCGCCGTGGGCCATCGGGTCACGAGACGGCGGGCACGACGCGATCCACCCCGACCTCGGCACCGTCGCCGACTTCTCCTACTTCCTCACCACCGCTCAGAAGAACGGCATCGAGGTCGCGATCGACCTCGCCCTGCAGTGCTCGCCCGACCACCCGTGGGTGACCGAGCACCCCGAGTGGTTCACCACCCTCCCCGACGGGTCGATCGCCTACGCCGAGAACCCGCCGAAGAAGTACCAGGACATCTACCCGATCAACTTCGATAACGACCCGGTGGGCCTGCGCGAGGAGATCCTGCGGATCGTCAAGTACTGGATCGGCCTCGGGGTGAACATCTTCCGGGTCGACAACCCGCACACGAAGCCCCTCGCCTTCTGGGAGTGGCTGCTGCACCAGGTCAACACCGAGTTCCCCGACGTGGTGTTCCTGGCCGAGGCCTTCACCCGGCCCGCGATGCTGCACTCGCTCGCCCAGGTCGGATTCCAGCAGTCGTACACCTACTTCACCTGGCGCAACACGAAGGTCGAGCTGGAGGACTTCTTCACCGAGATCTCCACAACCTACAGCCAGTTCCTCCGACCGAACCTATTCGTCAACACCCCGGACATCCTCACCGAGTACCTGCAGTTCGGCGGGCAGGCGGCGTTCAAGATACGGGCGGCCCTCGCCGCGACGGCCTCCCCCACCTGGGGCGTCTACGCGGGATTCGAGCTCTTCGAGTCGATCGCCCGCCCCGGCTCCGAGGAGAACATCGACAACGAGAAGTACGAGTACAAGCAGCGCGACTTCGCCACGGCCGAGACCCTGGGGCGGTCACTGGCCCCGTACATCACCCAGCTCAACCGGATCAGGGCCGAGCACCCGGCGCTGCGCCAGCTGCGCAACCTCGACGTGCACTGGAGCGACGACGACTCGATGCTCGTGTTCAGCAAGTTCATCGACGGGTCGTTCACCCGCAGCGGCCGCAGCGACGGCATCATCGTCGTCGCGAACGTCGACCCGCACTCGGTGCGGGAGACCATGGTGCACCTCGACCCGACGCGGTTCGGCATCGACCCGACCACGCTCTTCGAGGTGACCGACCTGATCACGAAGCAGCGATTCACCTGGGGCCTCGACAACTTCGTGCGCCTCGACGCCTTCACAGAACCCGTCCACATACTCCGTGTCGAATACCCGAAAGGCCAACGATGACCACCCCCGCGAACACCGTGCCTCCCGCCCTTCCGGAGCATCCCGCCTTACCGGACCTGCACCCGGGGCTGATCGAGTCGATCGTCTCGGGCAGCCACCCGCGCCCGCATGACACCCTCGGCCAGCACCCGTTCGCGGACGGCTTCGTGCTGCGCGTCGTGCGCCCGCTGGCCGCGACCGTCACGGCGGTGCAGACCGACGGCACCCGCGTCGCGCTCGAGCACCTCGCCGACGGCCTCTGGCAGGGATACGCCCCGGGCGATGGCCAGGCCTACACGGTCGCGGCGACCTATGACGGGGCGCCCGAGTTCATCGCCGACGACCCGTACCGCTTCGTGCCGTCGGTCGGTGACATCGACCTGTACCTCTTCGGGGAGGGGCGCCACGAGCAGATGTGGAGTGTCTTCGGCTCCCACTACCGCCCGCACGAGGGCATTGCGGGCACCTCGTTCAGCGTCTGGGCTCCCCACGCCAAGGCCGCACGGGTCGTCGGCGACTTCAACACTTGGAACGGGGTCGGCCACTCCATGCGCCGCCTCGACGACAACGGGGTGTGGGAGCTCTTCGTGCCCGGGCTCGAGCCCGACACGACCTACAAGTTCGAGCTCCTCACCCAGGCGCACGAGTGGGTCACCCGCGCCGACCCCATGGCCCGGTACACCGAGGTGCCGCCCGCGACCGGGTCGAAGGTCGGCAAAACCCTCTACGAGTGGACCGACGACGCCTGGCTGTCGGCCCGAGCCTCCCGTGACCCGCACAACTCCCCGCTGAGCGTCTACGAGATGCACGTCGGGTCGTGGCGGCCAGGGCTCGGCTACCGCGACCTCGCCGACCAGCTCATCGAGCACCTGACGACGACCGGGTTCACCCACGTCGAGTTCATGCCTCTGGCCGAACATCCGTTCGGAGGGTCGTGGGGCTATCAGGTGACGGGCTACTTCGCCCCCACCAGCCGCTTCGGCCACCCTGACGACCTCAGGTACCTCATCGACCGGCTGCACAATGCCGGCTTCGGCGTGATCATGGACTGGGTGCCCGGGCATTTCCCGAAGGACGAGTGGGCGCTGGCCAAGTTCGACGGGCAGCCGCTCTACGAGCATTCCGACCCCCGACGCGGCGAGCAGATGGACTGGGGCACCCTGATCTTCAACTTCGGGGACTCGCAGGTGCGCAACTTCCTCGTCGCCAACGCCCTGTACTGGCTCGAGGAGTTCCACATCGACGGGCTCCGCGTCGACGCGGTCGCGTCGATCGTCTACCTCGACTACTCCCGCGAGGAGGGCGCATGGGAGCCGAACGTGCACGGGGGGCGCGAGAACCTCGAGGCCGTCAGCTTCCTGCAGGAGGTCAACGCGACCGCCTACCGCCGCAATCCCGGCGTGCTGCTCATCGCCGAGGAGTCGACGGCCTGGCCGGGCGTCACCCGGCCCACGTCTGGTGGCGGCCTGGGCTACGGCCTCAAGTGGAACATGGGCTGGATGCACGACAGCCTCTCCTACATGCAGACCGACCCCATGTACCGGTCGCACCACCACAACGACATCACGTTCAGCATGGTCTACGCGTACACGGAGAACTTCCTGCTGCCGATCAGCCACGACGAGGTCGTGCACGGCAAGGGGTCGCTGCTGCACAAGATGCCGGGCGACCAGTGGCAGAAGCTCGCCAACCTGCGCGCCTACCTCGCCTTCATGTGGGCGCACCCCGGCAAGCAGCTGCTGTTCATGGGCCAGGAGTTCGGCCAGCCCTCCGAATGGTCGGAGCAGCGCGGCCTCGACTGGTGGATCCTCGACCAGCCCGTGCACCAGGGGCTGATGAAGCTCGTCGGGCAGCTCAACCACGTCTACAAGCACGAGAGCGCCCTCTGGCAGCAGGACAACTCCCCCGCCGGGTTCGAGTGGATCGACGGTGGTGCCGCAGAGCAGAACGTCGTCTCGTTCCTGCGCTGGTCGACCGACGGTCAGCCGATCGCGGTGATCATGAACTTCTCCGGCACCCCGATCGGGCCGTACCGGGTGGGGCTGCCGTTCTCGGGCACCTGGGACGAGCTCGTGAACACGGATGCCGCCGAATACGGCGGGTCCGGTGTGGGCAACTTCGGAGCCGTGACGGCCACGGACGACCCCTGGGGCGGTCGTCCGGCTTCGGCGGAGCTCACCCTCCCGCCGCTGGCCGGCCTCTGGCTGAAGCTGCGGCCGCGCGGCTGAGGCGGCGGCGCGACATCCGCTGACACAGGGAAGGCGGCACCCCCAGGGTGCCGCCTTCTTCTGTGCGGGAGGCCCGGCTCAGTAGAGCAGGGTGGTGAGGCGGCGGCGGGCGGCGCCGACGCGGGGGTCCTCGGCTCCGGCGACCTCGAAGTAGTCGAGCAGGCGGGTGCGCACAGCCGTCTTGCCATCGGCGTCGAGGGTGGGGAAGAGCTCGAGGAGGCGGTCGAAGGCGTCCTCGAGGTGTCCGCCGGAGACGTCGAGGTCGGCGACGGCCAGCTGGGCGGTGACGTCCCCCGGCGCGGCGGCCGCTGCGTCGCGGATCCCGACGGCGGTCTGGCCGGCGAGACGGTCGATGAGCGAGACCTGGGCGAGGCCGGCAACGGCGAGGCCGTCGCGCGGGTCCTGGGCGATGGCCGTGCGGTAGGCGGCGATCGCGGCCGGGTAGTCGCCGCGCTCGATGGCGTCGTAGGCCTCCTGATGGAGGGGCGGGAGGGGCTCCTCGACCGGCTCGGCCGGTTCCTCGCCGGCATCCGCCACGGAGACGGTTCCCGTCACGTTGTTCTGGGCGGCGAGCACCAGCAGCTGCTCGAGCACCTGGCGCGCCTCCGCCTCGGGCAGTTCGCCCTCGAACAGGGCGATGGGGCGGCCGCCGACGACCGCGGCCACGGTCGGCGCGACGGTGGCCTGGAACGCCTGCTGCAGCTGCGGGTTACCGGTGGCGTCGACGCGGGCAAGCACCAGCCGTCCCGCGAACCCGGTGACGAGGTTCCCCAGGGTCGCAGTCGGCGCGCCCGCATAGAGCTCGACGATGACCGGCACGGTGTTCGACAGTTCGAGGATGGCGCTGAAGGTCGCGTCGGTCGCATCCATCACCAGCGACGGGAGTGCCGCGGCGGGCCCCCCGGCGGGCGGGGCCGAGCCGGCTGGCGGGGCGGGCGGGCGCACGAGCGAGGACAGGTCCACGGCACCCCTCAGGCTCGCAGCGGATGGATTGCTCATTCGATCTCCTTCGCGGTCAAGAGGCCTTGCGTGTAGCCGAGCAGGACGATCTTGTCTTGGCTGCCGATCGGCGGGATGTAGAAGAGCAGCTGGTCGCCGTAGGTGGCCGTCACGCCCTTGGTGGTGCCGGTGATGCCGGAGAGAGTCTTCGTGGCCCCCTCCGGGTTGATCGTCGCACCGGTCTCGACCGGGGTGACGGTCTCCGTCTCGTTGAGGTAGACGCTCACGAGGCCCCCGGCCGCGTTGGACAGCAGGGCGATCGTCTGCGCGTCACCGGCGGTGATGGAGAAGGCGATCGCCGCCTTGGCGTCGAGTGCCGCGGTGCGGGTCTCGCGCGCGGCGACCCCGGACTGCGGGATCAGCCCGTCGCTGGGGATGTCGAAGAGCGGGTAGGAGGCACTGGCCTCCCCCACGTTGAGCACATCCACGTAGGCGGCGGCGAGTTGCGACGGCGCCATGGCGAGGAGCTTGGTGTCGGGATCGAGGCGCGGGGCCCCGACCGTCGCGGGGGCAAGCTCCGGCGGCGCCGCGGTGATGGTGGTCGCGTAGTAGACCTTGTACTGCTCTCGCGGGGTCTGCTGCAGGAGCGTCAGGGCGATCGGCGCCGCCTGGGTGGCCGGGTCGGTCGAGGTGTCGGGGGGCGAGGAGACGACCGCGAGGACGACCCTCGGCCAGGTCTCGGCCTGCTCGGGCAGGGTGACGTCGATCTCCCCCGCGGGAATCGCGGTCGGCGCGGGGTAGGCGCTGTCCTTGGCCCGCGTCTCGTAGTTGCCGGTGCGGAGGGCGAGGGCGGGTCCCATGAAGCGTGCGTCGAGCGCGGCGGCGTCGAGCGCGGCATCCGCTGTCTCGGCGACGAGGGAGACATCGGCGACGATCGACTCGACCTGGCGCACGGTGGCGACCGGCGGGAGGGTCTCCTCCACCGGATCGGCGGCGAGGGAGGAGCTCGGCGACGGGGTGGGAGACGCGGAGGTGGTGTCGGCGCCGATTTCGGGCCACAGATCGGCCGAGCAGCCGGACAGTGCGAGGGTGCCGATCAGGACCACCGGGATGATCGCGGTCATCCGGGTGGTAGAGCGACGGCCCCTGGCGGCCCCGAGGGCGGCCGGCCGGCGGACGCGGTAGCTCCGCTGTCGCGGCAGGCGCGGCATCCGCTGTGATTTGGGTCCCTTGATCGACTTGCGGCGCGGTCCACGGGTGCGGCGGCGGTGCATGAATGCCCAGACCAGAAGGGCGAGGGCGATCACCAGCATCAGGCCGCCCGCGGCCATGAACGGCCCGGCGAGGGGGGTGCGGTTGTCGAGGGGCCAGGCGATCGAGATGTCGGCCGGGGCGGGGGCGGTGCCGTCGGAGACGATGATGAACGAGAGGTCGGTGTTGAGGTTCACGTTGATGTCGAGCACGTTCTCGCCGGTGTACTCGAGCAGCCAGAGGTCCGACCCTGCCGGGTTCGGTACGGTCGCCTCCGAACCGGTCTCGGTGCTCGTCAGTGCGTTGGTCTCGGGGTCAAACGCGATGGTGTTGTGCCTGGCGTCGCCGATCCAGGCCATCACGTCGGTCGTGCGCCCGTAGGCTGCGAAGATGGCGGGCGACCCGCCGATCTCAAGGCGCTGGCGGCCGTCGAGGGACTTGAGAGTCTCGCCGCTGACCACGGTGACCGGGGCGTCGGAGGAGCTCTGGACCGCCGCGACGAGCGTGTCCGGCCCGCTCAGGATGGTGCGCTGCGCCACCCCGAAGCCACCGAGGAGAACGGCGAGCACCAGGGCGATGCTCGCGAGGATGAAACGCACGAATTTGCTCCTTTCGTGTTGCCGTGACGGAGAGGTCGATTGCCTCACGTCGCTCGTGTCGGGCGACATCCCGTGCCTTCGACGGGACCGGACTGTTCCCGGGCACACGCCCGGATGGCAACAGACAAAGACAGTAAAGAATAGCCGAACTCGCTGGCCGAGCCGAATTGTCCCCCGAGCCGGCGGAATGACGGCCGCCGGTGGGCGTGGCTACACTCGATGGGTGGCCACTGACGACGAAGACTTCACGACCGCCATGCGTGGGTACAACCGCGATGAGGTCGACAAGGCGATGCTCGAGCTGCGGCGCGAGTTGATCAAGGCGAATGTCGAGCGGGCAGAGTCGGCCAGGGAGATGAAGCGCCTCCAGGCGACCGTGCGCGAGCTCGAGTCGGAGGTCGAGCAGACCGGGAGCCCCACCTACAGCGGACTCGGGAGCAAGCTCGAGAACGTGCTGCGGGTGGCCGAGGAGCAGTCGACCCGGCTGATCAGCCAAGCCGACAACGATGCCGAGCGGCTGCGGAACAGCGTGCAGCTCGATGTGAATCGCATGCGAGTCGAGGCGATGGAGTCAGCCGAGGGATTCGTCTCGTCGGCGAACGACCGCGCTGCGGTGGTGCTCGACGCCGCCCACGACGAGGCGGCCGCGCTGGTCGCGAACGCCGCCACCCAGGCCGAGGCGGTGACCCGCGATGCGATGCGCGACGCCGCCGCGATCCGCGGGGCCGTCGCGACGGAGTCGGCCGAGGTTCGCTCGGCGGCCCGGAACCAGGCCGCTGCAGTGCGGGCCGATGCTGAACGCGAGGCCGCCGAGATGGGGGCTGCCGCCCTACGCGACGTCAGCGACGCCCGGGACTCCGCGGCACAGCTGGCGCGGGACACCGAGCGGGGGCGCGCCCAGCTCGCCCGCGACCTGGCGCGCGACGCCGAGCTCGCCAGGATCGAACTGGGCGTCGAGATGACGGCGCGACGTGAGGAAGACGGCAAGGCCCTGCTCCTCGCCCACCAGGAGGCGGTCGCCCAGACCAGGAAGTACCTCGAGGAGGCGCAGCGCCAGCTCGCCGAGATGACCACCCTCGCCGAGGAGTCGCGGCGCGAGGCCCAGGAGCTCGACACCCGGGCGCGCGCCGACGCCGCCGCGTGCCGCCAGGCCGCCGAGGCCGCCGCCACCGCCACGGTCTCCGCCACCGACGAGCGGACGAAGCGGATGGTAACCGACGCGGAGGCCAGAACGGCAGCCCTTATCTCCGACGCGGAGGACCGACTGGCCAAGATTAGAATTGAGCGCGAAGCGGTGGCCGGATACTTCGAAAGCCTCCGCGGCGTCCTCACTCAGGCGGAGCAGTCCACGGCTGAGTAACCCCGACCGCGAAGGGCTCCGCCGATGAAGGTGCACCGCCAGTGAAGATCCACAACGCCTTCCGGTTCGGCCTGTTCGGGGCCCTCGGCGTGCTCGTCGCCCTCGTGATCGGCGGGGCGATCGCCTCGCTCGCCACGATACTCACCTACATCGGAGCGGCCCTGTTCCTCGCGCTCGGCCTCGACCCCCTCGTGACCTGGCTCGAGAAGAAAGGCATGAAGCGTCCCTTCGCGATCCTCACCGTGCTCGTCGGCGTGCTGGCCGTGCTCGCCGGGCTGGTCCTCGCGATCATCCCCGTCATCGTCGACCAGGTGCAGAACCTCATCGATCAGATCCCGAAGGTCATCTCGAGCTTCCAGGACGGGTCGCTCATCACCTCGATCAAGAATGCGTTCCCCTGGCTCGAGGTCGACCAATTGCTCTCCCAGGTCAACTCCACGGTGGGCGACCCCACCTTCCTGAGCGACATCGGCGGCGGGGTGCTCAAGGCCGGCATCGGCTTCGCGTCCGGACTCGCCGGCGCCGTGATCGTCATCATCCTGATGCTGTACTTCACGGCCTCCCTGGGGAGTCTGAAGCGCGGTCTCTACCAGCTGGTACCCGCCTCCCGCCGTGCCGGCTTCGTGGACATCTCCGAGCAGATCAGCCATTCCGTGGGCCGCTACGTCGTCGGGCAGGTCACCCTCGCCCTGGTGAACGGGGTGCTCTCCTTCATTGTGCTGACGTTCTTCATCCGTGCGGAGTACTCGGCCCTGCTCGCGTTCATCGCGTTCCTCGGGTCGCTGATCCCCCTCGTCGGAACACTCTCCGCCTCCGTCATCATCACCCTGGCGGTGCTGCTGTTCGACGGCACCCCGACGGTGTTCTGGGTCGCTGGGTACTACCTGCTCTACATGCAGATCGAGGCATACATCGTCAACCCGCGGATCATGACGCGCGCCGTGCAGGTGCCCGGCGTAGTGGTGGTCATCGCCGCGCTCGCCGGAGGCACCCTGCTCGGGCTCCTCGGCGCGCTCGTGGCGATCCCCGTGGCGGCCTCGATCCAGCTGATCATCAAGCAGGTCGTCGTGCCGAGGCAGAGCGAGCTCTAGGGGCAGAGCGGGTCAGTCCGTCCATTCCTCCGGGAGGGGCAGCACACCGGGGTTGAGTCGCGTGACGATCTCGGTCAGCACGCGCCGCGTCTGCTGCTCGCCGACCCACAGGTGCTTGCCGCCGTCGACGGCGACCATCTCGGCCTCCGGCACGACCGAGAAGCGCCGCGCCGCCTCGGGCGGACGCAGGTAGTCGTCGAGCTCTGGCACCACCACCACCATCCGCTTGCCGCTGCCGGCCCAGGCAGCCAGCTCCGTGTCTGTCGTGCGGTGCAGGGGCGGCGACAGCAGGATGATGCCGTCAACGTCGCAGCCGAGGCCGTGCTTCAGTGCCACCTCGGTGCCGAAGGACCAGCCGAGCAACCAGGGGTTCGGTAGCGCGCGCTCTCGCACGAGATCCATGGCCGCGGCGAGGTCGTGTCGCTCGTCATCGCCGTGACCGAAGTTGCCCTGTGAGACGCCGCGCGGCGATGACACTCCCCGGAAGTTGAATCGCAGCACCGCGACATCCGCTAGGGCAGGGAGCCGGGCCGCAGCCTTGCGGATGATGTGCGAGTCCATGAAGCCCCCGGCGGTGGGCAGCGGATGCAGGGCGACGATCGTCGCCACCGGATCCGCGGTGAGGGGCAGCGCCAGCTCGCCCACGAGGGTCAGCCCGTCGACGGTGTGCAGCTCGATGTCCTCGCGCCGCGCCGGGAGCTCGATCCCGCCCTTGATCTGCATGTCGTCCTACCTGATCTTCCAACAGTGGTTGTGCCAGTGACGGCGGGCGGCGACGTCGTCGGCCTCACCCATGAGCCCGTCGGCGCGCCAGGCGACCGTGTGGGCGGTTCCCGGGGCGATCCTCAGTCCGCAGCCGGGGCAGACGTACTCCTTGACGGAGTTCGACGCCCCGAGGGACTGCACGTTCCAGCGGCCGTCCCTGGCCGTCTGCACGTGCAGCCGGCCGTAGAGCACCCGGGACAGGTCGTCGGGCTCGTCGTCCTGCGGGCGGGAACCGCGCGACCGGCGCGGTCGATTGCTCCTGGACACGGTGGGGGCTCTTCCGGACTGCTGGGCGAACGGGTCGCTCAGTACCAGCCCTTGCTCTGGCTCGCGCCCCAGGCGCCGCATGGGTCGCTGTAGCGGGCGGTGATGTAGCCGAGGCCCCAGGCGATCTGAGTGGCGGGATTGGTGGCCCAGTCGCCGCCGGCGCTGGCCATCTTGCTGCCCGGGAGCGCCTGCGGGATGCCGTAGGCTCCGCTGGAACGGTTGGCGGCAAAGGTGTTCCAGCCGGATTCCTTCTGCCACAGGGAGACGAGGCAGCTGTACTGCTCCTCGCCCCAGCCCCGCGCCTGGACCATGTCGTAGGCGACCGCCTTGGCGCTGCCCGGGTCAGGGGTGCCCGCGGCGGGCGCCGAGGCCGAGCCGGAGCTGGCGGCCGGGACGATCACGACGGGAACGGGCCGAGAGGTGACACCGTAGCTGTCCCGCACGAGCGCCGGGGCGGGGGCGGCGGCGACCACGAGCTGTTGGGTGGGGAGCGCGGCGATCTCGGCGGTGATCTCGGCCGCGGCGGCCTCGTTCTGCGACATCGGCGATGTGACGGACACCAGCACGAAGGCGAGGGCAGCGAAGGAGGCGAAGAGCGGGAGCACACGGCCCTGACGGATTTTCGGTCGGGCGGCCGGCGCCAGGGCGGTTCGGGAAACCGGCTGGTGCACTATAACGTTCTGATGACGACCCACAATTACCCGACCCTAGCGCAGGTCAGCGACGGATCGCCAATCAGGTCGGGGTGGTGGAGGGTCGGCTCAGGCCCGAACGGCCAGCATCACATCGACGACACCGTCGAGCACGAGATCGACCTGGGCCTCCCGATACCCGCCACGGCGGGGGCGGAACGCGGCAGCGCGCACCTCTTCGACCGTCATCGGTTCGCCGTCCTGAAAATACGCAGTGAGTCGGTCGGCGAAGTCGTCGACGTCGCTGCGGTGGTATCCGGAGGCGAACGGGCCGACCCGCAGAAAGCGCTCGCCGACCGGCCGGGAGAGCCGGTCGAGGATCTCCTGCGCGATGACGCGGGCACCGTCGACGACGGCGTCCTCGCCCTTCTCCTGACGAACTCGCTCCCGCTCCCTGGTCGCGAAGGCGTCTTCGAGTCGCTCGAGCGCGGCGTCGACGGGGGCGGCGGCGTAGCCACCCTTCTGCATGCCGAACGCGGTGCGGCGGATGCTCTCGCTCGTCACGACCGTCAACTCGCCGGCCTCCGCGCCGTAGGCGCGCCTGGCCTCCTCGAGGAAGTCCTCGACCTGCTCGACGTTGTAGCCGAGCCGGGACCGCCGGGTTCGGGGGAAAGTTGTGCTCACGTGCCTATTCTGCCCCACACCGGTCAGGCGAAGATCAGGAACAGCAGGTACGCCGCTGCCGCGCTGGGCAGAACCGAGTCGAGCCGGTCGAGGAACCCGCCGTGCCCGGGCAGCCAGGTGCTGATGTCCTTGATTCCGAGGTCGCGTTTGATGAGCGACTCGGTGAGGTCGCCCACGGTCGCGGTGGCGACCATGGTCAGACCGAAGATGATGCCGAACCAGGCGGGCTGGCCGAGCATGTAGACCGACAGCAGCACACCGCCGACGAGGGCGACGACGACAGAGCCGGCGAATCCCTCCCAGGTCTTCTTCGGGCTGATCCGGGGAGCCATCGGGTGCTTGCCGAACAGCAGGCCGCTTGCGTAGGCCCCGGTGTCGATCGACACGACGATGATGAGGAACGCGAGTGTCCACCATTGGCCGCCGTCCTGAGCGGTCATCACGACGGCGAAGCTCCCGAGGAACGGGACGTAGGCCTGCACGAAGGTGCCGGCGCCGATGTCCTTCCAGAACTCCAGCGCCGTGCCCCGTCTCGAGGGGCGCGCAATCGCCACGGTGCGCCACAGCGCGACGAACAGTACTCCGCCGAGGAAGACCAGCCACCTCCCGTCGTCCGGAAGATAGAACGCGGCGGGTACGATCGCGACCGACGCGATGATCGTGGGCACCTTGGGCACATAGCGGCCACCGAACCAGAGCGCGCTCGCGAGCTCGAAGGCCGTGAAGGTGATCAGGATGATCGCGACGATCATGAAGAATTCCTTCACGACGATCAAGCTCGCGAGCATCCCCACGCCGAGGACCAGCCCGATCAGGATCGCCAATGGCAGGTTCCTGCCGGTGCGCGCCTCGATCTTCACGTTGGCTTGGTCGATCTGGGCACGCGTCACCGCGAGCTGGGCCCGGATGTCCTCCCGCGTGGCGGTCGCCCGCGCCTCGAACTCGTCGCGCCGGAGCCTGGCGCGCCCCTTCTTCCTGGCCGCGGGCTGCTGTCCCTCGGGAGAGTCCGTCATCAGACCTCGAGAAGCTCGGCTTCCTTCTTCTTCAGGGCGGAGTCGATGGCGTCGATGTAGGTCTTGGTGACCGTTTCGAGGTCCTTCTCACCCCGGGCGACCTCGTCGTCACCGACGGCGCTCTTGAGGGCGTCGAGGTCGTCCTTCGCCCGGCGGCGGATGTTGCGGATGGACACCTTCGCGTCCTCGCCCTTCACCCGCACGAGCTTCACGAACTCCTTGCGGCGCTCCTCGGTGAGCTCCGGGAGGGTCACGCGGATGACGACGCCGTCATTGCCGACGTTCGCGCCGAGGTTCGGTGCGTTGACGAGCGCGCGCTCGATGTCCTTCAGCGCGATCTTGTCGTAGGGCGTCACCAGCAGGGTGCGAGCCTCGGGGTTCTGCATTCCGGCGAGCTGGCCGAGGGGGGTCGGAGTTCCGTAATAGTCGACCAGGATCTTCTGGAACAGCGCGGGGTTGGCACGCCCGGTGCGCACGTTGCTGAAGTCCTCCTTGGCGGCCTCGACCGACTTGACCATCTTGTCTTTGGCTTCTGCCATTACGTCGCTTATCACGGCGGCTCCTTCGTATCGCTTCGAGTTTAGTTGCTGGGCGGGACGCTTCCCGGAGTTCAGCTGAGCAGCGTGCCGATCCGGTCGCCACGTATTGCGCGGGACAGGTTGCCGTCCGGGTTCATCCCGAAGACCACCATGGGCATGCCGTTGTCCTTGCAGAGGCTGAACGCCGTCGAGTCGACGACGTTGAGGCCCTGGACGAGCGCCTCCTGGTAGGTGATCTCATGGATCATTCGGGCGGTGTCGTCGGTTCGCGGGTCGGCCGAGTAGACGCCGTCGACTCCGTTCTTGGCGACCAGCACAACATCCGCCCCGATCTCGAGGGCACGCTGGGCGGCCACGGTGTCGGTCGAGAAGTACGGGAGGCCGGCACCGGCGCCGAAGATGACCACCCGGCCCTTCTCGAGGTGGCGTTCAGCACGACGGGGGATGTAAGGCTCCGCGACCTGGGTCATGGAGATGGCCGATTGCACGCGGGTGGCGGCTCCGGCCTGCTCCAGGAAGTCCTGCAGGGCGAGGGCGTTCATGACGGTGCCGAGCATGCCCATGTAGTCGGCGCGCCCGCGGTCCATTCCGCGTTGGCTGAGCTCCGCTCCGCGGAAGAAGTTACCCCCGCCGACGACGATGGCGACCTCGACCTCCTTCGCCGCCTCGGCGATCTCGCGGGCGACCGCGCTCACGACATCGGGGTTGACCCCGAGTGAACCGCCGCCGAAAGACTCCCCCGACAGCTTGAGCAGCACGCGCCTCTTCTTGGTTTCCGTCGACATGTGCGCTCCCTTGTTCGTGGATCTCATAGCTGCTTACAGATTATGGGGTGGGGCACACAAATAAGGTCCGGGCCGCCAATCGGCGACCCGGACCTTGTTCATGCGAGTGTTACGCGCCCACCTTGAAACGGGCGAACCCGGTCACAGTGAGGCCGGAGTTCGACAGCACCTTCGCGACGGACAGCTTGTTGTCCTTCGCGTAGTCCTGCTCGAGCAGGGCGACCTGCTTGAAGAAGCCGGTCAGGCGTCCCTCGATGATCTTCGGAAGCGCTGCCTCCGGCTTGCCCTCGTTGCGGCTGATCTCCTCGACGATGCGGCGCTCGGCGTCGACCGTCTCGGCGGGGACGTCGTCGCGGGAGAGCACCTGGGGGTCGGCGAACGAGATGTGCTGGGCGATACCGCGAGCGGTCTCGGCATCGTCACCCGTGTAGCCGACGACCACGCCGACCTGCGGAGGCAGGTCCTTGTTGGTCTTGTGCAGGTAGACGGCGAACTTCTCGCCGTCGATGACCACGAGGCGGCGGAGGACGATCTTCTCTCCGAGGATCGCGGCCTCATCGCTGATGAGTTCGGCGACGGTCTGCGTGCCGGCGGTGGCGGCGAGCGCCTCCTCGACGGTGGTCGCTCCGGCCGTGACAGCCGCCTCGAGCACCACATTGCCGAGGGAGACGAACTTCTCCCCCTTGGCGACGAAGTCGGTCTCGCAGTCGAGCTCGATGAGCGTCGTCGCGGTGCCGTTCTCCTTGGCGGCGACGAGTCCCTCGCTCGTGGAGCGGTCAGCACGCTTCGCGTTGCCCTTCGCTCCCTTGAGGCGCAGGAGCTCGGTGGCCTTCTCGAGGTCGCCGCCGGCTTCGACGAGGGCGTTCTTCGTCTCGACCATTCCCGTGCCCAGGCGTTCGCGCAGGGTCTTCAGGTCTTCCAGGCTGAAAGCTGCCATGTCGGTATTCCTTACTTGCTTTCGGTTGCTGCGGCTGCGGGCTTCTTCGGAGCAGGCTTGGACACGGCGGGTGCCTTCTCTGCGTCGGTGGCCTCGGCTTCGATCTTGGCTTCGGCGGTCTCGTCGGACTCGACGGTGTGCTCGACCACGATGCTCGCGTCGGCTGTGGCCTCGTGCTCGGCGACGACCGCGTCGACGTCGTTCTCCTCGACGGGGAGCACAACGGCTTCGTCGACGGGCGCCTCGGCAGCGGGCGCCTCGGCCTGTCCGAGGAGCTCGGCCTCCCACGCGGCGAGCGGCTCGACGGGCGCTGAGCCCTCTTCGGGCTTGGCGTGACGCTGGATGAGACCCTCGGCCGCCGCGTCCGCGATGATGCGGGTCAGCAGACCGACGGAACGGATGGCGTCATCGTTTCCGGGGATCGGGTACTGCACGTCGTCGGGGTCGCAGTTGGTGTCGAGGATCGCGATGACAGGGATACCGAGCTTGTGCGCCTCGTCGATCGCGAGGTGCTCCTTCTTGGTGTCGACGATCCAGATCGCGGACGGCGTCTTCGTGAGGTTGCGGATACCACCGAGCGAGCGCTGCAGCTTGACCAGCTCACGGCGCTGGATCAGCAGCTCCTTCTTGGTGAAGCCTTTGGTGGTGTCGTCGAAGTCGACCTCCTCGAGCTCCTTCATGCGCGCGAGGCGCTTGGAGACGGTCTGGAAGTTGGTGAGGAGCCCACCGAGCCAGCGCTGGTTGACATACGGCTGGCCGACGCGCTGCGCCTGCTCGGCGATGGAACCCTGCGCCTGCTTCTTGGTGCCGACGAAGAGGATGGTGCCGCCGTGGGCGACCGTCTCGCGCACGTATTCGTAGGTCTTGTCGATGTGGGTCAGCGACTGCTGAAGGTCGATGATGTGGCTGCCCGAGCGCTCCGTCAGGATGAATCGCTTCATCTTGGGGTTCCAGCGGCGGGTCTGGTGTCCGAAGTGAACGCCGCTGTCGAGCAGCTGGCGGATGGTGACAACGGCCATGACCGTCTCCTTTACTGGCACGCGCGACCTTCTGTGGTCGTCGCCTGCCTTCTCAGTTGTACCGGCACCGGTTGGTGCGGTCCTGGTGCCCGGCAGACATCCGCCTGAATGAACAGGACCGAGTGGATGGCGTGACATGCTTCCGGCAGATCGTGATCTGCTGGGGCACTGCGGGCACGCGTAGTCAGCACGCTCACGCGCACTGCTCCCAGAATGTTACCACCGGTCCTGCACCGATGTGTGCGCCGCCCGCGTTATCCACTTGGCAAGCGGACGTCGCCGATCGCCGTCATTCGTCGGCCACACTGTCACGATGTCGCTTCCCTCGTCCGTGGCCGGGCCATTCCGGCTCAGTGGTCTCGTGATCGTGCTCTGCCTCATCGCGCTCCCGCTTCCCGCGGGTGGGCCGGCGACGGCGGAAGCGGCAGCCGGGCCGGGGGTGGTTGCAGTGGGGGCCGGTGCGCGACACCCCACGTGGGCCTGGCCTGTGGGGCCGGGCCACACCGTCACGCACGGTTTCGTCGCACCCGCGTCGGAGTACGGGAGGGGACACCGCGGCATCGACATCAGCGCGCCGGTCGGCGCGACCGTGGTCGCTCCGGCGGACGGCGGGATCTCGTTCGTCGGGTCGGTCGGGGGCCGCGGCGTGGTGTCGATCGCGCATGCTGACGGGGTGGTGTCGAGCATCGAACCGGTCGACTCCGACCTCGTCGAGGGCGCGAGCGTGGCCCGCGGTATGCAGATCGGCACGGTGACGCCCGCGTCGACCAGCCACTGCACGGACTGCGTGCACCTCGGCGCCCGCCGCGACGGCCGCTACGTCTCCCCGCTGCTCTTCCTCGGCGGCATCGAGATCCCGGTGCTGCTGCCGACGCGTCGGGCCGGCTGACGCCCGGCGGCGCCTGATGTCGCGCGGGTAATCGCGGGCGCGGGTGAACTGCGTATGCGCAGGTCTGCAGGCCCGGCCAGGCGCCCATATCCGGCGGGCGCAGCAGCCGTTCCTTCCTAACGACGGGAACCGGAGCCGATACGGACGCAGTTCCACCACCCTCCCCCCACATTGCGGCGGGGAATCTGCCACCCCGCCGCGGCTTTGGCGCCGGTTTCGCCGGTGCGCGTGTGAACTGCGCACGCGCGGGTAGCGGACCCGTCCAGCGGGCCACCCTCAGGCCGGCGCGGAGGTCAGGCGCGAGGATGCGCCAGGCGGTAGCTCTCCTTGAGCCGCTCCGTGGACACATGGGTGTAGATCTGCGTGGTGCCCAGGCTCGCATGGCCGAGGAGCTCCTGCACCGCGCGGAGATCGGCGCCGCCGTCGAGGAGGTGGGTGGCCGCGGTGTGCCGCAGCGCGTGGGGGCCGGACGGCCCGGAACCGGGGATGTCGGAGAGAAGGCGTGCGACGAGGTCGTAGATCGTGCGGGTGCCGATGCGCCCACCCCGCGGCCCGAGGAACAGAGCACCACGGGCCGGCGCCGCGCCAGAAACGCCACCGTCCGACGCGGATGAGGTGCGTCCCGAGGACGAAGACTCTGAGCTCACCGCACCACTGGCCACTGGCCGCTGCGCGGCCACCAGGCGCGGGCGCGCGATGTCGAGGTAGCGCTCGATCGCGCGCCGTGCGGGGACCCCGAAGGGCACGACCCGCTCCTTCGACCCCTTGCCCATCACCCGCACGGTGAGGTTGCCGAGGTCGACACTTCCGACGTCGAGTCCGGCGACCTCGCTGACCCGGAGCGCCGACGCGTAGAGGATCTCGACCACGGCGAGGTCGCGCACCGCACCCGGGTCTCCGGAGCCCGCGCGGAAGGTGAGGGAGGTCAGGATGTCGTCGATCTGCTGGCGGGTGAGGACGCGGGGGAGGTGGCGGTCGGGCTTGGGAGCGCGGAGTCGGGCCGCGGCATCCGCTTCGATGATGTCGGTGCGGGTGAGCCAGGCGGTGAAACTGCGCACCGCTGCCGCACGGCGGGCGAGCGTGGACTTGGCTGCCCCAGCCTGGGACCCGTGCCAGAGCCAGTCGCGCAGCACGTCGAGGCTGATGTCGTCGGGGGAGGCCACCCCGTGGGTGGCGGCGAATTCGCGGAACCCGGCAAGGTCGGAACGGTAGGACCTGAGCGTGTGCGGGCTGTAGCCGCGCTCGTGCTCGAGATAGGCCGAGAAATCATCGATGGCGTGCTGCAGGTCCACGGTCAGAGCGCCTCGACGTCGGCGACCGTGACAGTGGAGGACTTGCGGGAGAAGGTGTCGAGGCGCTCCTCCGCGGACATGGCGGCGATCTTCGCGAGGAAGGTGTCGGTGAACTCGCTGACCTTCGCGGGGTCACCGACCGGAACGGTGGAGTGCACGACCCGGTCGTCGTAGACGTGCACGAGCGAGAACGACTGGCCGCCGCCGACACCGGTCATGGTGCTCGGCGGGGCGCTGATGTCGAGGGTGTAGCACGTGGCCGATGAGACGCTCACGGGGATTCCGGCGAACATCGAATGCGTGGAGTAGTGGAGGTGCCCGCCGAGGATACCGCGCACGTCGGTGCCGCGGAGCACGTCGGCGAGGCGGGGCTGCTCGCGCAGCTCGAGAATCGCCATCACCTCGAGCGGGGTGGGCACGGGCGGGTGATGCATGGCGAGGAGGGTGCCGTGCGGCGCGGGCACGGCCAGCTCGGCGGCGAGCCAGTCGAGCTGGGCGTCGGAGAGCTCCCCGTGGTGATAGCCGGGAACGGAGGTGTCGAGCGCGATCACGCGGAGTCCGCCGAAGTCGTACACGCGGTCCTGCGGGTCCGTCGAGCCGGCGCCGCCGAAGAGGCCCGCCTCGAACGGCACGCGTTCGTCGTGGTTACCCATGACCCAGACGATCGTCGCGCCCATTCGGGCAGCGATCGGGTCGACGATGCCGAGCAGCCGGGCGTAGGCCTCCGGCTCGCCGAGGTCGGCGAGGTCACCCGTGAAAACGATCGCTTCGGGCCGGGCACCGGAGCGCTCCAGTTGCGAGAGCGCCTGCGCGAGGTTGTGCTGGGTGTCGACGGCGCCGAAGAGTTCGCGGTTGCCAGCCAGGAAGTGCGGGTCGCTGAAGTGCGCGATTGTGTGCGCCGGGGCGGGGTACTGGCCGAGTTGGATCACGCGCCCAGCGTACGGGCGGCCGGCGACATTCGCCCGGAGCACGCCGCCAGATGCCGCCGCGCCCTACCGCCTGCCCTACCGCCGCACGACGACCCAGCCCCGGTCGCGCTCGGCGGCCCGGCCGTCGAGCGCCAGGGTGCCCAGCGCCGCCCGCACCTGAGCGGTGGACAGGCCCGACCGCGACGCGATGTCCTCGCTCGTGCGCGGCGAGCGCACGCTCAGGGCATCGACGACACGCGTCACGTTCGAGCTGTCGCCGATCCCCTCGCGGCCGATGCCGTCGCCACCCTCGCCCGACCCCAGGAGCGCCCCCGAAGCCGGGAGCTCCCCGGCCAGGCCACTCCTGGGAGCCGGGAGCGGCGCCAGCTCGGCCATCTCGTCGGGGTTCGTCACGCAAGTCGCCGCGAAGTCCCGGATCAGCCGGTGGCAGCCGGCCGACGCGGCACTGGTCACCGGCCCGGGTACGGCACCGAGCGCACGGCCGAGTCCGGCGGCGTGGCCCGCCGTGTTCAACGACCCGGACCGCCACCCCGCCTCGAGTACCACCGTCGCCAGCGAGGACGCCGCGATGAGTCGGTTCCGCTGGAGGAACCGCCACTTGGTCGGCGGGGCGCCGCACGGCAACTCGGAGACGACCGCGCCGCTCTCGACGATCCGGGTGAGGAGCGCGTCGTGCCCGCTCGGATAGAACCGGTCTACTCCCCCGGCGAGGAACGCGATGGTCTGCCCGGAACTCGCGAGCGCCGCCCGGTGCGCCATCCCGTCGATGCCGTAGGCCGCCCCGGAGACGATCGTGTATCCGCGGTCAACGAGCCCGGCCGACGCCTCCATCGCCACATGCTCCCCGTAGCCCGTCGCCGCTCTGGCCCCGACCAGAGCGATCGAGGTGCGCGCGGATGCGAGGGTGTCGCGGCTCCCGCGGAGCCACAGCGCGATCGGGGCGTGCGGTCCCAGGTCGTCGACGCCGGCCGGCCAGCCCCGGTCACCGGGGATGAGCAACTGCGAGCCGAAGCGGGCCGCCTGCGACAGCGCGGCGAGGGCGGTCGACGTGGACAGTCGCGGGGTCCAGCGGGCGAGGGCCTCCGAGAGTGTCGCGGCCAGATCGGCCTCCGGCACGCCCCCCGCCTCGCCGACCAGCTG
This sequence comes from Microbacteriaceae bacterium, assembly GCA_014378715.1. Lineage (GTDB taxonomy): Bacteria > Actinomycetota > Actinomycetes > Actinomycetales > Microbacteriaceae > Marisediminicola. The sequence goes on along the minus strand of JACMNE010000069.1, from coordinate 29,160 downwards.
CTCCGCGATCCGCAGCGCCGTCCGCCGCTCGATCACCGCGGTGAGCGCGGGCCCCGCGCCGAGCCCGGCGATGAGCATGCCGGCCGCCGCGTCGCCGGGTTCCGCGATGCCGGTCCAGGTGGCCCTGGCGAACCGGTCCCGGATCTCGGCCACCGCGAGAGTGTCCCCGGCGAGCTGCCGCACCAGGGGCGCGACGGCAGCCTCCTTCACCCCGAACATGGTCATACGGATATCGCCCTCCTCAGGTAGAGCGCACGACCGAGCTGGTCCGCGCCGGGACGGTCGGTGCCGTCGAGATCGGAGATCGTCCACGCCAGACGCAGCACCCGGTCGTACCCGCGCATGGTGAGGCCCCCGCGTTCAAGGGCGCGGTCGATGGCCGCGGTGGTCGACGGCCCGAGTCGCGCCTGCGACCCGCGCAGCCAGGGCCCTGGCACCTGCGAGTTGAGGGTCCACGGGGTGCCGCGCAGCCGTGTCGCGGTCGCCGCGCGCGCCTCGGTCACCCTCGCGCGCGCCGCCGCGGTCGTGGTGTGCCGCGCCTCGGTGTCGAGCCGCACGTGCGCGGACGAGATGCGGGCGACGCGCAGCTGGATGTCGATGCGGTCGAGCAGCGGCCCGGAGAGCCGCGCGAGGTAGCGCCGTCGCGACGCCGGAGGGCAGACGCACTCCGAGTCGCGCGCCCCGTACTGCCCGCACGGGCACGGGTTGGCGGCGAGGACCAGCTGGAACCTCGCGGGGAACCGCGCCACGGCGCTCGCCCGGTGGATGCTCACCTGCCCGGATTCCAGCGGCTGCCGCAGCGCATCCAGAGCGGATGTCGCGAACTCCGGCGCCTCGTCCATGAACAGCACCCCGTGGCAGGCGCGCACCGCCGCGCCAGGCCGGATGATCCCGCTGCCGGCGCCGACGATCGACGCGGCGGACGAGGTGTGATGCGGGGCCTCGAAGGGCGGCCGACGCAGGAGTGAGCCGCTGACCGGCACACCGCTGAGGGAACGGATGGAACTCGCCTCGAGCGCGGCATCCGCTTCGAGGTCGGGAAGGATGCCCGGGAGGCGGGCGGCGAGCATGGTCTTACCTGCCCCGGGCGGGCCGAGGAGGAACACGTGGTGCCCACCAGCCGCGGCGACCTGCAGCGCCTCGACGGCGTCGCTGTTGCCGATCACGTCGGCGAGCTCCGGTTCGACTCGATCCTGCTCCTGCGCGGCCGGCGGCATGACCGGCTCCACCCCGACCGCGTCGAACGCCCCTCCGTGCCAGATGGCGGCGTCGCGCAGTGAGGCGACGGGCACCACCCGCACGCCCGGAACCAGGGCCGCCTCCCCCGCGTTGCCGGCGGGCACCATGACGGTCGTGGCGCCGGCGCCACGGGCCGCCAGCACGCTCGGCAGGATGCCGGCGACCGGCCGCAGCCGGCCGTCGAGGCCGAGCTCACCCAGGTGCACGACCCGGTGAACCGACGCGGGACCCACTGACCCGGACGCCACGAGCACCGCGATGGCGATGGCGAGGTCGAACGCGGAGCCGTGCTTCGGCAGCGACGCCGGAGACAGGTTCACGGTGAGCCTCTGCCGCGGGAACTCGCAGCCGGAGGTCGCCAGCGCCGCCCGCACCCGGTCCCGCGCCTCGTTCAGCGCCGCATCGGGCAGGCCGATGAGCACGAACGCGGGCAGCCCGTTCGAGGTGTGCGCCTCGACGTCGACGAGCGACCCGGCGAGGCCGAAGAGCGCGACGGCGCTGGTGCGCCCCATCGACATCAGAACACCCGCCTGAGGTGCTCCACAACGGGCACCCGACCGATCGGCGCGATCACGGCGACCGCGTCGATCCTCAGCGTCGCCGCCGTTGCGGGGTGGGCTGTGCACCACTCGGCGGCGAGGCGCCTCAGCCGGGCGAGCTTGCGGGGGGTGATGGCCTCGAACGGATGCCCATACCCGACGCCCGACCGCGTCTTGACCTCGACGAACACCAGCTCATCGCCCTCCCTGGCGACGATGTCGATCTCCCCCGCACGGCAGCGCCAGTTGCGGTCGACGATCTCGAGTCCCGCGTCGGCGAGGAACCGCGCGGCGACCTCCTCACCGAGACGCCCCAGTGTGTCTTTCGCGGCCATCGCATCCTCCGCCATCGAGGATGCCGGATGCGGTGCAACGACAACGGGCGCGCGGCACCGAGGTGCGAAAGTCTCCCTACATCCGCTTTGGTGAGGACAGGTCGGCCAGGACTACTCGTCGAGAGCCAGTTCCTTGGGGAGCTCAAGCTCCTTCGACGACAGCTCCTCGACGTTGACGTCCTTGAAGGTCAGCACCCGCACGCTCTTCACGAAGCGGTCGGAGCGGTAGACGTCCCACACCCACACGTCGTGCATCGTGAGCTCGAAGTAGAAGTCGTGCTCGGTGTCCTGCCGCACGAGCTCGACCTCGTTCGCGAGGTAGAAGCGACGCTCCGTCTCCACGACATAGCGGAACTGGGACACCACGTCGCGATACTCGCGGTACAGCGCCAGTTCGACCTCGCGGTCGTAGTCCTCGAACTCGTCGTCGTCCATTGCGACAATCCTACGAGTGTTTGACCTGCCGCGCCGGGGCGCTCACTCCCCCGCGCCAGCTGGCGCGCTCTTCAGCCAGGTGCGCCGGTGCAGCTGGGTCGCGCCGAGCTCGGCGATCGCGGCGAAGTGCCCGGCCGACCCGTACCCCTTGTTGCCGGCCCAGCCGTAGCCGGGAATCGCCTCGTCCGCGGCGATCATCAGCCGGTCGCGGTGCACCTTGGCGACCACCGACGCCGCGGACACCGACGCGCAGTCCCGGTCAGCCTTGACCCGCAGACGGAGCGGGAGCGCGGTCTGCAGCGCCGGGGTCAGCCAGTCGAACGCGCCGTCGAGCAGAATGATCGACGAGCGGATGTCGGCGCCCGCGGCATGCAGCAGACCGAGCGCACGCTTGCCGGCCAGCCCCAGGGCGGCGCTGAGCCCGATCGTGTCGACCTCCGCGGCCGAGGCGAGCCCGACGGCGCTGTGCACGGCCCAGCCGGCGGTCAACGGAGCGAGGGCCTCGCGGCGCTTCTCACTCAGCAGCTTCGAGTCCCGCAGCCCGGCCGGGAACGGGCCGACGTCGAGGTCGACGACCGCGAGGCCCACGGCGACGGGCCCGGCGATCGCGCCGCGCCCGACCTCATCGCAGCCGATGACGAAGCGGTGGCCCTCGCCGTGCAGCGCGAGCTCGACCTCGAGAGTGGGGTCGGCGACGGCCACCGCTACCCGCCGTTCCCGACGCCACGGAAGGTCTCCGGGTAGTTGTCGAGCCAGGACCAGTTGGAGCTCGGCCAGGTCACGACGAAGGCACGGCCGACGAGGTGATCGATCGGCACAAACCCCTTGCTCGGGGTCTCGGTGTTGTAGCGGGAGTCCTTCGAGCTGTAGCGGTTGTCGCCCATGACCCAGAGGGAGTCGGCCGGCACGGTCACCGAGAAGTCGTCCCCGGACACCTTCGTGACCCCGTCGGGGAGCTTGAGGTACGGCTCGTCGAGCGGGACCCCGTTGACCTCCATCTGGCCGAGCGGGTTGCAGCAGGTGACGGTGTCGCCCGGCAGGCCGATGACGCGCTTGATGAGGTGGTCGTTGCTGTCGGACGCGCTCAGCCCGATGGTCGTGAACACCCAGTCGATGGCGCCGGCGACGGGGTTCAACGGGGCGGCGACTGAGGGGGGCAGCCAGCCGCCCGGATCGCGGAAGACGACGACATCGCCGCGCTCGAGGGGCACGAGGCCGGGGACGAGCTGATTGACGATGATGCGGTCGTCGACCTGGAGGGTGTTCTCCATCGACCCGGACGGAATGTAGAACGACCGGATGAGATAGGTCTTGATCCCGACCGAGATGATGATCGCGGCGAGGAAGATCACGACGATGTCGCGGATGAATAGTTTGACTCCACGCGACCGGCGTCGCTGGTCCTGAGCCGAGCGGGGAGCGCGCGACGAAGGAACTGTTTCTGACATTAAACCCCTGAGCTCCCCACCATGGTACGTGGTGGGGAGCTCAGGATGATTCGGTGGGAGGCGGGTTAGCGCTTTTCCTTGATCTTGGCCTTCTTGCCACGCAGGTCGCGCAGGTAGTACAGCTTGGCGCGGCGCACGGCGCCGCGCGTCACGACCTCGATGTGGTCGATGACCGGGGAGTGCACGGGGAACGTGCGCTCCACGCCGACCTGGAAGCTGACCTTGCGGACGCAGAACGTCTCGCGGACGCCCTCGCCGGAGCGTCCGATGACGACTCCCTGGAATACCTGGATGCGCGCGCGGGTTCCTTCGATGATGTTGACGTGCACCTTGACGGTGTCGCCGGCACGGAAGTCCGGGACGTCGGTCCGAAGGGAGGCCGCGTCGACGGCGTCGAGAATATGCATGGTTGTTCGCTCTCTGCAACCGCCACAGGTCGATCACGGTTCGGTGGTGCTGAAAGTGTGAGTGTGCCGCGAGCTCGCTGACCCCCTGTGGCAGGTCGGTGCGGTGGCACAAGGGGTAATTATGTCATGCGCGCGGGCGTCAGCGCCACCACGGGCATTTCAGTGGGGTCAGCGCTCGGACGGGTCGATGCGGATGATCGGCCCATCGGAGGGCCGGAACGTGGTTGCGGCGAACTCTCCGCGCGGGACGGCGGTCTGGTCGATGCTCGCGAAGACCTCCTGCACCCGACGTCGGGCGGCCACGATGAGTTGCCAGACCGCGACGCCCAGCACCACGACCGAGAGGAGGGCGAGGAACCCGCCGGTGAGCCCGGCACCGAGCCGGGACGACGCCGCGATGAAGGCGCCGTATGCGATCGCGGTCGCGAACCAGACCGAGAGCGCGCCCACGTCGATCCAGGACAGCGCGTGAGAACTGCGCACGGCCTTCCGGGACCAGGTGACGCCGAGCACGGCGGCCATGGAGACGAACAGGGCCGGCCAGGAGAGGAACACCAGCACGTCCTGCGCACCGAGGCCGTCGACCGACAGCGCTCTGGCCACCAGGATCCACAGCGGGAGCAGCACAACGGCGCCCAGCTGGGCCCAGTAGAAGGCGCGGCGGATGATCATGGTTCCAGCGTACGCGGGGTACGCGGGAGAATGGCTGCATGATCGAGCTACGCACCCCGGCCGAAATCACCCAGATGCGCGCGGCGGGAGGATTCGTCGCCGACGTGCTCACCGAGCTCACCGCGGCATCCGCAGTGGGGGTGAATCTGCTCGACCTCGACGCGCTCGCCCACCGCCTGATCAGGAAGCGCGGCGCCGAGAGCTGCTACATCGACTATCACCCGTCGTTCGGGTCGAGTCCCTTCGGCAAGGTGCTGTGCACGTCGGTGAACGACGCCGCCCTGCACGGACTGCCCTTCGACTACGCAATCGCCGACGGCGACCTGGTGAGCCTCGACTTCGCGGTGAGCGTCGACGGCTGGGTCGCCGACTCCGCCGTCTCGTTCGTGGTGGGCACCCCGCGCGATGAGGACCTGCGCCTCATCGCCGCGACCGAACGCGCCCTCGCCGCCGGCATCGCGGCCGCGGCGCCCGGCAACCGCATCGGCGACATCTCGGCCGCGATCGGCGGCGTCGCGCGGGACAGCGGATACTCTGTCAACACCGACTTCGGCGGGCACGGGGTGGGCCGCACGATGCATGGCGACCCGCACATCCCCAACGACGGCAGGGGACACCGCGGCTTCCCCCTGCGCGCCGGACTCGTCTTCGCGATCGAGCCGTGGCTGATGCACACCACCGACGAGATCTTCACCGACGTGGACGGCTGGACTTTGCGCAGCGCTGACGGCTCCCGGGCGTCGCACGTCGAGCACACGGTCGCCGTCACCGAGGACGGGCCCGTCGTGCTCACCGCCCGCGCCACCTAGCGGTCAGGCGGGGGGTAGGAGGTCGGGGCGCACGCGTCGGGTGCGCTCGAGCTGCATCTCACGGCGCCAGGCCGCGATGGCCCCGTGGTTGCCGCTCAGGAGCACCGGGGGCACGTCGAGCCCCCGCCACTGCGCCGGCTTGGTATAGCTGGGGTACTCGAGAAGGCCGTCGGAGTGGCTCTCCTCGACGAGGCTGGCCGGATTGCCGACGACGCCGGGGATGAGCCGGCCGATGGCCTCGATCATCGCCATCGTGGCGATCTCGCCGCCGTTCAGCACGTAGTCGCCCATGCTCACCAGGCGCACCCTGGCGCGGGTCGACACGTAGTCGACGACGCGCTGGTCGATGCCCTCGTAGCGGCCGCAGCCGAAGACGATGGCGGCCTCCGTGGACAGCTCCTGGGCCATCGCCTGACTGAAGAGCTCGCCGGCCGGAGACGGGAAGATCACGATCGGGTCGACGGTCCCCCTGGCCTCGTCCGCGTAGAGGATGCTGTCGAGGGCGTCGCCCCAGGGCTCCGGACGCATGACCATGCCGGCACCCCCTCCGTAGGGGGTGTCGTCGACGGTGCGATGGCGGTCGTAGGTGTAGTCGCGCAGGTCGTGCACGCCGAGCTGGATGCGTCCGGCCTGCCTGGCCCTGCCCAGCAGGGAGACATCGAGTACGGAGAAGAACTCCGGGAAGATCGTGACGATGTCGATGCGCATCGGTATCGCCTACGGGGTGGGGGTCGGTGCGTCGCCAGCATCCGCGTCGCCAGCATCCGCTTCGACAGTGGTCACACCCTCCGGGAGCTCGACCTCGGGGAAGTCCTCTTCGGGGAGCTCCTCGAAGAGCCCGGGCGGCGGGGTCATCGTCATGGTGCCGGCCGCGACGTCGACGGTGGGCACAAAGGCCTTCACGAACGGCACGAGCACGTCGCCGGTCGGGGTGGTGACGGTGAGGAGGTCCTGCGCGGGGAAGTGGTCGATCTGGTGGACAAGGCCCACCTCGACACCGTCGCGGATGACCTTCAGGCCGACGAGCTGGTGGTCATACCAGGCGTCCTCCTCTGTGGGGAGCTCCTCCGGGTCCTGGTCGACCCAGAGGATCGCCTTGAGGAGGAGTTCGGCCGCCGAGCGGTCGGGGACGTCCTTGAAGAACGCCACCGCGTGGTTGTTATACCACTTGAGCTCGATGAGCTCGAGGGTCTTCCCGTGCCAGGGAGACTCGGTCGGGACCTGCAGCTGGAAGACCGCGCCGCGAGCGAAGCGCCGCGCGGGATCGTCCGTGTACATCTCGACCTTGATCGCGCCCTTGAGGCCGTGCGCCTTCGTCAGGCGACCGACCCGGACCTGCGTCTCGCTGGAGGGGATGTGACTAGAAATCGGTGTCCACCACGTCGACACGCACACGCTTGCCGTCGGCGATCGCCGAGACAAGGGTGCGCAGCGCCTTCGCCGTGCGTCCGGCGCGCCCGATCACCCGGCCGAGGTCCTCGGGATGCACGCGCACCTCGAGGACGTCGCCGCGCGGGGAGTTCTTTTCGATCACCACGACGTCGTCGGGGTGATCGACGATCCCCTTGACGAGGTGTTCGAGCGCGCCGGAGAGCATTGCTACGCCTTGTCGGCGTCGGCGGATGCGTCCGAGGCGACAGCGTCGCCTGCTGGGGCATCGGTGGTCTCGTCGGCGACAGGCGCCTCCTCGACCTTGGGCGCGGGAGCCGCGGCCTTGGGCTTGAGAACGGCCTTCTTCTTCTCGTCGACCTGGAACACGGCCTTCGGCTCGGCGATCTTCACGGTGCTGACGGCATCCTTGTCGCCCTTGAAGCGACCCCAGTCGCCCGTGAGCTTCAGGAGGGCTGCGACCTGCTCGGTCGGCTGTGCGCCGACGCCGAGCCAGTACGCCACACGGTCGGACTTGACCTCGATGACGGAGGGCTCCTGCGTGGGGTGGTAGATGCCAATCTCTTCGATGGCACGGCCGTCGCGCTTGGTGCGCGAATCGGCGACGACAATACGGTAGTAAGGAGCGCGGATTTTTCCCATGCGCTTCAAACGGATCTTTACAGCCACAATTCTCCTGAATTTTTCTAAGTGGGTGAACTGATGGCGTGAGCGTGGGGGCACACTCGACACGAGCTCGAAGGAATTCTGCTGCCGCCTGATTAGAGGGTCGGGCATGCGCAGACTCGACTGATCATTCTGTCAGATAAACCCGGAGACCGGAAACCACAATCGGTCCGGGTCGGTGCCCACAGATGCAAGGATGATCTTCACTGCGCCGGTGGGGCGCAGATCCAACGGCGGAGGCACGGGCGTGAAGATCGATTTCGCGGATTCGGAACGGGGCACCCTCGGCATCGAGTGGGAGCTCGCCCTCGTCAACCACGCGAGTGGGGAGCTCGCCCCCGCTGCGCCCGCGATTCTGAAGGCCGTCGAGCTCATCGAGGGCGAGGAGCACCCGCACATCACCGCCGAGCTGCTCACCAACACGGTCGAGATCGTCACCGGGGTGCATCACACGGTCGCCGACGGCGTCGCCGACCTCGCACGGTCGATCGACCTGGTGCGGGAGGTCGCCGACCCCATGGGCGTCGAACTGATGTGCGCTGGCACCCACCCGTTCAGCCAGTGGTTCACCCAGGAGGTGACCGACAAGGCCAGGTACGCGACCCTGATCGACCGCACCCAGTGGTGGGGGCGCCAGATGATGATCTGGGGCGTGCACGTGCACGTCGGCATCGAGGACCGCGACAAGATCATGCCGATCATGAACGGCCTGCTGAACTACATCCCGCACTTCCAGGCGCTCTCGGCGTCGAGCCCGTACTGGTCCGGCGAGTCGACCGGGTACGCGTCGAGCCGGGCCATGCTCTTCCAGCAGCTGCCGACGGCCGGGCTCCCCCCGCAGTTCGCCGGTTGGGCTGACTACGAGTCGATGGTCGACGACATGCTGCGCGTCGGGGTCGTGGACCACTACAACGAACTGCGCTGGGACATCCGCCCGTCCGCGCGCTGGGGCACCATCGAGGTGCGGATCTGCGACGGTCTCGCGACCCAGCGGGAGATCGGCGCGATCGTGGCGCTCACCCAGTGCCTGGTCGAGGAGCTCTCCACCCGCCTCGACCGCGGGGAGGACATCGCCACGATGCCGCAGTGGTTCGTGCGGGAGAACAAGTGGCGCGCCGCGAGATACGGCATGGACGCCATCATCATCCAGAACGCGGCGGGCGACGAGCGCCTCGTCGGCGACGACCTTCGCGAGCTGCTCACCCGGCTCGAGGCGATCGCCGCGCGCCTCGGCTGCCTCGCCGAGCTCGGCGATGTCCACCTGATTCTCGACCGGGGCGCCAGCTACCAGCGGCAGCTTTCCGTCGCGGAGGCCAATGGCGGCAGCCTCAAGGCCGTCGTCGCCTCCCTGGTGCGGGAGCTGCGCGACGGCCTCGACTAGCCCGGCCCCCTACAGGGCCGCGAGGCGTGACGCCCGCACGAGATCGGCGCACTTCTCGCCGATCATCATGGTGGTGATGTTGGGGTTCACCGTGGTCAGCTCCGGCATCACCGAGGCGTCCGCGACGCGCAGCCCCGTCACGCCCTTCACCCGCAGCTCGGGGTCGAGTGGCGACATCGCGTCGTCTACCGCACCCATCCGCACGGTTCCGGCCGGGTGGTAGACGGTGTTGTGTGTGCGGGTGATGTAGTCGGCGATCTCCTCGTCGGTCTGCACGAGCGGGCCAGGGTAGAGCTCAGCCCCCGCCCACTCGCTCATGGCCCCCTGGCCGACGATCGTGCGGGCCAAGCGGATGCCGGCGATCATGACCCTCATGTCGTGGGGGTCGGTGAAGTAGCGCGGGTCGACCATGGGCTTGTCCCGGTAGTCACGGCTACGCAGGCGAACAGTGCCGCGTGACCTGGCGTGGGTCACGTTCGGGGTGAGGCAGAACCCGTTCTCCGTCGTCGGGTAGCCGGCACGAACGGTGTGCATGTCGAAGGGCACCGACCCGTAGTGGAACATGAGGTCGGGGCGGTCGAGGCCCTCCTCGGTGGTCGCGAAGATGCCGATCTCCCACCACTGCGTGCTGGTCTCGGTCATCGGCTGCTTCGCCTCCCACTGGATGACACCTTCCGGGTGGTCCTGGAGGTTCTCGCCGACTCCTGGCGAATCGACGATGACGGGGATGCCGTGCGTGCTGAGCTGGGCGGCCGGGCCGATGCCGGAGAGCATCAGGAGCTTGGGCGAGTCGATCGCCCCCGCGGAGAGGATGACCTCGCGGCGGGCGGTCAGGGTGTGCGTCTTGCCGAAACTGGCGTCGACGACATCCGCTCCCGTGCAGGTGTTCTCCTCGTCGAAGTTGAGTCGGCGTGCACGCAGGTCGGTGAGGAGGGTGAAGTTCGGCCGGTCCATGATCGGGTGGATGTAGGAGACGGACGACGAGGCGCGTGTGCCGTCGGCCTGCCGGTTGATCTGGAAGAAGTTCGCGCCGGTGAGCACGGTGGTCCCGGAGTTGAAGACCACCCGCGGGATACCGGTCTGCTCGCAGGCGTCGAGCAGCGCGACGCCGCTCGGGTCGTTCGCGGGGATGTTCATCAGGTGCACGGGGCCGTCGGTGCCGTGGTGCGGGGCGGCGTCCTCGTTCGTCTCGAGGCGGGCGAACAGGGGCAGCACACTGGCGGCGTCCCACCCGGTCGCACCATGACGGAATGCCCAGTCGTCGAGGTCCTCGGAGGGCGCCCAGAACGCGATGCAGGAGTTGTGGCTCGAGCAGCCGCCCATGACCTTCGCCCGCGCGTGCCGCATGAAGGAGTTGCCGTGCTCCTGCGGTTCGATCGGGTAGTCCCAGTCATAGGCGGACTCGAGCAGCTCCATCCACCGGTCGAGCTTGAGGATCGCGTCGTTGCCGCGGTCGTCAGGACCGGCCTCGACGAGCGCCACCTCCACGGTCGGATCCTCGCTGAGGCGCGCGGCGACGGCGGCCCCGGCAGAGCCTCCGCCGATCACGATGTAGTCGAACTCAGTCTTCGTCAGTTTCGTCACAGGATCGCCGCGTCCTTCGCCTCGGTGAACCAGCCGGTCACGGCGGGCTCGGTGTTCTGGTAGATGTGCTTGGCCTCCTGGTACTCGGCGAGGCCGGTCGGACCGAGTTCTCGCCCGACCCCTGACTGGCCGAAGCCACCCCACTCGGCCTGCGGGAGGTACGGGTGGTAGTCGTTGATCCAGATCGTGCCGTGGCGCAGGCGGCGCGACATCCGCTGCCCCCGGCCCGCATCCTGGGTCCAGACGGCTCCGGCGAGCCCGTAGACGGTGTCGTTCGCGGTGGCGACTGCCTCGTCCTCGGTCTCGAAGGTCTCGACGGTGACGACCGGGCCGAAGGCCTCGTCGACAACCACGGACATGCCCCGCTGCACCCGGTCGAGGATCGTGGGGAGGTAGTAGAAACCCTTCTCGAGCTCACCATCGCCCCAGGTACCGCCGCAGCGCACCCTGGCCCCCTCGGCGACGCCCTTCGCCACGTAGGCGGTGACCTTGTCGCGGTGCGCGGCAGAGATGAGCGGGCCGGTCTCGGCGTTGTGGTCGAAGGGTCCGCCGAGGCGGATGAGGTTGGCGCGGCGCACGAGCTCGTCGACGAACCGCTCGGCGATCGACGCCTCGACGATGATTCGGGCGCCGGCAGAGCAGACCTGACCGGAGTGGACAAAGGCGCCGTTGAGGGCATTGTCGACGGCGGCATCGAAGTCGGCGTCGGCGAAGATCACGTTCGGGTTCTTGCCGCCGAGCTCGAGCGCCACCTTCTTGACCGTCGCGGCGGCCGCGGCGGCGATCTTCTTGCCCGTCTCGAGTCCCCCGGTGAAGGAGACCATGTCGACGTCGGGGTGGCTGGACAGCGGCGCGCCGGCCACATCCCCGGCTCCCAGCACGAGGTTGGCGATGCCGCGGGGCAGCCCCAGGTCGTGGAGGAGGCGCATCATGAGGATCGCCGTGTGCGGGGTGAGCTCGCTCGGCTTGAGGATGAAGCTGTTGCCGGCGGCGAGCGCCGGAGCGATCTTCCACGCGGCCTGCAGCAGCGGGTAGTTCCACGGGGCGATGAGCCCGCAGACGCCGACCGGCTCGTACTCGATGCGGCTGACCACGGCCTGGTTGGCGGCGTCGACGATGCGTCCGGCGTCGAGGCCGGCGAGCTTGCCGAAGTAGGTGAAGCAGTTCGCGATGTCGTCGATGTCGATCTCGCTCTCGACGAGGCGTTTGCCGGTGTCGAGGGTCTCGGCGAGGGCGAACTCAGCCTTGCGCTCGCGAAGTCCGGCCGCCACCCGCAGGAGGAAGTCGCCGCGCTCGGGGGCGGGAACCGCGACCCACTCGCCGCCGTCGGACGCCCCGCGGGCGGCCGGGGTGGGCTTCTCCACGTCGGCCGTGGTCGCCTCGGAGACGGCCCCGACGAGTTCGCCGTCGGCGGGGCAGCGGATGTCGCGGGTGCCCCCATCGGACGCGGGGACCCATGCCCCGTCGATGTAGAGCGTTGCCGTGTCGGTCATTGCTGCCTCCTGCTGTGCTGGACTGCTGTCGGGGGTGGTTGTGGCGGTCACTCGACGGTCACCGCGGTGTTGCCGGGTTCCTCGCGGTTGAGGTGGAGGAACTCGAGGTGGGTCTCGTAGTGGTCGAGCACATCGGCGATGACCTGCTCCTTCGAGTAGTCAAGCAGGTCGTAGCCGCGCGAGCCCTCGAGGGAGAACACCTCCATGCGGTAGTACCGGTCGCCGGCCGACGCCGACCGCACCGCGAAGGTCGGGGTGTCGTACTGCACGGGGCTGATCCGGTATTGGAATCCGCGCTCCTCGCCCATCGAGACGAGCAGCTCGGTGGAGTCGACGCTCTGCCCGTCGAGCGGGCCATGGGTGAGCGACACCTCGGCTCCCTTCGCCTCCAGCTCGTCGCGCACCTCGCGCAGCGCCGGTGCGGCGACGGACTCGACGAACCGCCCGGCCTGGCGTTGGCCCGGGTAGCTCATGGCTCGGGAGAGCCGCTGCCGCCAATTGCGGCCGCGGGTCTCGTCGCCCGCACGGCCCGAGAGCAGCCCGGGGAGGCTGGTCTGGTAACTGTCGGCGAGCGACCGCTCCACCTTCAGCGCCCGGTAGAGCCCGACCATGATGAACAGGAGCACGACCGAGAACGGCAGCCCCATGATGATCGTCGCGTTCTGCAGCGTGGGGATGCCGCCGACGGCGAGCATCGCGAGGGTCAGCGCACCGGTGGCGATGGCCCAGAACAGGCGCAGCCACTTGGGGCCGTCGGTCTCGGTGCCCTTGAGCCGGGAGGTGAAGTTCGACATCACCAGGGCACCGGAGTCGGCGGAGGTCACGTAGAACAGCAGCCCGGTGAAGGTCGCGATCGCGGCGGTGATCGGCGTGCCCGGGTACTCGGCCAGCAGCGAGTAGAACGCTCGCTCCGGGGTGTTCATCGCGACCTCGCCGAATTCGTCGTTGCCGCCCATCACGATCGCCAGGGCGCTGTTCCCGAAAATGGAGATCCAGATGAGGATGAAGACGAACGGCACGACCATGGTCCCGAGCACGAACTCGCGGATGGTGCGGCCGCGGGAGATGCGGGCGAGGAAGAGTCCGACGAACGGCGCCCAGGCGATCCACCAGGCCCAGAAGAAGAGAGTCCAGCCGCTCAGCCACGCGTCGGGCCGGTCGTAGGCGAAGGTCTCGAGGGTGAGGGCGGGGAAGCGACTGAGCATGTCGCCGGTGTTGAGCACGATCGCGTCGAGCAGGAAGCTCGTGGCGCCGGCGACGAGCACGAACAGCATGAGGCCGATGGCCAGGATGACGTTGAGTTCGGCGAGGCGCCGGATGCCCTTCTCGACCCCGGACATCACCGAGATCGCGGCCATCACCACGGCAAGGGCGATGAGGGCCGCCTGGAAGGCGATGTTCTCCGGCAGCCCGAACATGAAGTTGAGGCCGTAGTTGAGCTGGGCGACCCCGATGCCGAGGGTCGTGGCGATGCCGAAGATCGTGCCGAGCATGGCGGCGATGTCGACGGTGTCGCCGATCGGCCCGTGGATTCGCTTGCCGAAGATCGGGTAGAGGGCCGAGCGGATGCTCAGCGGCATGTTGTGTCGGTAGGCGAAGTAGGCGAAGGCGAGCCCCATCAGGGCGTAGAGGGCCCAGCCGGTGATGCCGTAGTGGAACAGCGTCCAGACCATGGCCTGGCGGGCGGCCTCGACGGTCTCGCCGTCGCCGGTGGGCGGGGCGAGGTACTGGGTGATCGGTTCGGCGACCGAGAAGAACATCAGGTCGATACCGATGCCGGCGGCGAAGAGCATGGCAATCCAGGTGAACATGCTGAACTGCGGCCGGGAGTGGTCGGGGCCGAGGCGGGTCTTGCCGACCTTGGATAGGGCGGCCACGACCACGAACACCACCACCACGGTGACGATCAGGATGTAGTACCAGCCGAGGTTGAGGGAGACCCAGCCGACGACGCTTCCGATGATGTCGCTCGCGCTGTCGGGGGCGAGAACCGCCCACAGCACGACGGCGAGGATGCCGATGGAGGAGCCGAAGAAGACTGGCCGGTTGAGGCGGGAGGTTTGGCTCATTCAGCCCAGCCTACCGCCGGGACCATTTTTGGCCCGGGCGGCGACGCCTCGGGGGTGCGGTCAGGCGTTCTTGCTGTCGCGCCAGGCGAGCCAGTCGACGGCGGGGGCGAGATCGTACTCCGGCCCGGACAGGCCGAGGGTGAACAGCGTGGTGCCGCGGTCGTAGAGCTCGTCGGCGTCGTCGACCGAGCGGCCTCGGAGCTCGGTGGAGATCTCGATCTCGCCGATGTCGCGCCCCACCTCGTCGCACCAGGAGCCGAGCACGCCAAGCTTGTGCTCGAGGGTCGGCACGTCGGAGAAGCTGTGCCAGATGTCGGCGTGCCTGGCGACGATCTTCAGGGTCTTCTTCTCGCCGCCCCCGCCGATGAGGATGGGGATCTCGCGGGTGGGCGGCGGGTTCAGCTTCGTCCAGCGGTCCTCGATCAGCGGGAGGTTGGCGGCCAGTGCGTTCAGGCGGCTGCCCGCGGTGCCGAACTCGTAGCCGTACTCGGTGTAGTCGCGTTCGAACCAGCCGGCACCGGTGCCGAAGATGAACCGGCCGGTGCCTCCGCGGGCACTGATGTGGTCGATCGTGCGGGCCATGTCGGCCTGCAGGTGGGCGTTGCGGTAGCTGTTGCAGTTGACCAGGGCACCGATCTCCACCCGCCTGGTCTGCTCGGCGAGGGCCGCGAGCATGGTCCAGGACTCGAAGTGCAGTCCGTCCGGCTCCCCGGACAGCGGGTAGAAGTGATCCCAGTTGAAGAGGATGTCGGCGCCGGCGCCCTCGAGGGCGGCTGCGGTGTCGCGAATCTTCTCGTAGGGGGCGTGCTGGGGCGCGATCTGCACGCCGATGCGGACGGGACGCTTCAGGTTCTCAGACATGGATTCAGCCTAGGCGAGTCCCAGCGCGCGGTACTTGTCGAGTCTCGCATCGAGCCTGGCCTGCGGGTTCTGGCCGGAGAGCTCGGTGAGGAAGTACTCCAGCGACGCGCTGACTCGCTGGCAGAACGCGGCCGCCTCGGTCGCGGCATCCGCTCTCTCGGGCACGACCCAGTCGACGATGCCGTTCGCGAGGAGAGCGGCGGCACCGACCCCCTGGGCCTCGGCCATCTCGGCGGCGTGGAGCGTGTCCCGGTGCACGATGGCGCTGGCCCCCTCCGGCGGGAGGGGCGAGAGCCAGGCGTGCTGCGCCGCGAGAGTGCGGTCGGCTGGCAGGAGCGCGAGGGCCCCTCCCCCGGTGCCCTCGCCGAGGATGAGCGAGACAGTGAGACTGGGCAGCATCACGAGCTCGGCGAGGCACCTGGCGATCTCGCCGGCGAGCCCGCCCTCCTCAGCCTCGCGGGACATCGCGGCTCCCGGGGTGTCGATGACGGTGACGAGCGGCAGACCCAGCTCCTGGGCGAGACGCATCCCGCGGCGGGCCTCACGGAGGGCGGCCGGCCCCAGGGGCGCCTGCGCGCGCTGGGCGCGGCGGTCCTGGCCCATCACGACACAGGAGGCGCCGCCGAATTGGGCGAGGGCAAGCACGAGCCCCGGTTCCTTCTCCCCCTGGCCGGTGCCGTTGAGCGGGAGCACGTTCTGGGCCCCGTGGTGGAGGAGGGCTCGGATACCGGGGCGGTCGGCACGGCGGGACCGGGTGATCGACTCCCAGGTGTCGGTCGGGGCGCCGTCCCACTTCTCAGGGAGCGGAACACGGTGGCCGGTGCGGGGCGCCTCGAGCACGGCGAGGACCCGCTCAACGACGTCGGGCAGCTGGGCGGCACTCACGACCCCGTCGATGAGTCCGTTGCGGAACAGGTTCTCAGAGGTCTGCACGTTCTCGGGGAACCTCTCCCCGTAGATGGCCTCGTAGACGCGCGGGCCGAGGAAGCCGACAAGGGCGCCGGGTTCGGCGACCGTCACATGCCCGAGCGACCCCCAGGAGGCCATGACACCGCCCGTCGTGGGGTGGCGGAGGTAGACGAGGTAGGGCAGCTGCGCAGCCTTGTGCTTCGAGATGGCCGCGGAGATCTTGACCATGGAGAGGAAGGCGAGGGTGCCCTCCTGCATCCGGGTGCCACCAGAGGCGGGGCCGGCCAGTAGCGGGAGCCCCTCGAGGGTGGCCCGCTCGATGGCCTCGACGAGGCGCTGGGCGGCGGCAATGCCGATCGAGCCGGCCAGGAACGCGAACTCGCACGCGATGATCGCCACCCGGCGGCCGCGAATGAGCCCCTCCCCCGTCACAACGGACTCGTCGGTGCCCGACTTCGCCCGGGCCTTCGCGAGGTCGGCAGCATAGGCCGGGTTCGGGTGCACGTCGACGGGAGTGCGGTCCCAGGACCGGAAGGTACCGGCATCCGTGAGCAGGTCGATCAACTCGGCCGCGCTGGGACTCGTCGTTCGGTCGGCCATGGGCTACTCCTTCGTGCCGTCGATCGTGCCGGCGAGCCAGGCCCTGATGGACTCGCTGTGCTGCCCCAGCGTCGGCGGCGCGGTGTGGGTGATGCGGGTCGTCTCGACCTCGCCGTCCGCCGAGGCGTCGAAAAAACGCACGGGCGGGCCCGGCAGGTCGATCGGCCCGAGCGTCGAGTGGTCGACCGAGATCTTCAGGCCCTGGGACAGCAGCTGCGGCCACTCGTAGACCTCGTCGAGGGTGCGCACCTTGCCGGCCGGCACCCCGGCCGCGTCGAGTTCGGCGAGCAGGGTCACGGCGTCGAAGCCGGAGAAGGCTACCTCGACGAGATCGATGGTCTGCTGCCGATTGCGCACCCGCTCCGCGTTCGACCCGAGCCCGGGGGTGGCCGGGTCGATACCGAACCTGGCGCAGAGCCTGGCCCAGAGGCTCTCGTTGCCGACGCTGATCTGCACGAACCCGTCGGCGCAGTGGAACAGGCCGTATGGGGCGATCGAGGGGTGGTGATTGCCCTGAGCGTGCGGCACTTCACCCGCGACCGTGGCCCGGGTGCCCTGGAACGCGTGCACCCCCACGACGGAGGCGAGCAGGGAGGTGCGCACGACCTGGCCGCGCCCGGTGCTCGCCCGCTCGTAGAGGGCCGCGACGGTGCCGAACGCGCCGTACATGCCGGAAAGGAGGTCGGCGATCGGCACCCCGACCCGCTGCACGTCGTCCGGGCCGGAGCCGGTGAGCGACATGAGTCCCGCCTCCCCCTGGATGATCTGGTCGTAGCCAGCCCGCGAGGCCTCCGGCCCGTCGTGCCCGAACCCGGTGATCGAGAGGATCACCAGCGCCGGGTTGATCTCGTGCAGCTCGGACATCGAGAACCCGAGGCGCGCCATGACCCCCGCGCGGAAGTTCTCGACGACGACATCCGCTTTCCTGAGGAGGGCGCGGAGCAGGTCCTTTCCCGTCTCGGACTTGAGGTCGAGCGGCAGGGACTCCTTGTTGCGGTTGCAGGAGAGGAAGTAGGTGGACTGCTCGTCGCCGACGGGGCCGACGAAGGGCGGGCCCCACGACCGGGTGTCGTCGCCGCCGGCCGGGCTCTCGACCTTGATGACCCGGGCACCGAGGTCGCCGAGCATCATGGCCGCGTGCGGTCCGGCGAGCGCGCGGCTGAGGTCGACGACGAGGACGCCGGCGAGCGGGCCGCCGGTCACAGCCAGCCCGGGACCACGAAGACGAGCCAGGCGATGAGGGGTCCGACGACCACGACACCCCCGCTGTAACTGAGGATCTGTTTGTAGAACCGGTCGCGGCTGGCCTCGGGCGCGTTGGCGAGCACGAGGGCGCCGTTGGTGGAGAACGGTGAGACATCGACGATGGTGGCGGAGACGGCGAGGGCGCAGATGACGCCGATCGCGCCGATGTTGCCGTCGAGCAGGAAGGGCACCGCGAGCGGGATGAGCACGGCGATGATCGCGGTGGAGGAGGCGAAGGCCGAGACGACGGCGCCGATGTAGCAGATGAGGAGGGCGACGAGAAGAGGGATGCCGATCTGGGCGACCCCCTCGGAGACGAACTCGATCGTGCCGGCGGCCTGCAGCACGCCCACGAAGGTCAGCATGCCGCAGACGAGCAGCACGGTGGACCAGCTGATCTTGTTGACGGCGCCCTTCTGGGCCTTCGGTGAGACGAGGGCCAGGAGCACGGCGATCGTGATCGAGACGAATCCGACATCGACCTGGAAGCCGAGCGCGACGACGCCGAGGGTGACGAGGCCGATGACGGTGAGCACCTGGGGGACGAGCTGCTTGCGCGTCTCGACCGTGGTGGCGACGGCGGTGCCGCCGGCCGGGTCGCGGGGTCCGTACATATCGGAGCCGAATCCCTTGAAGGCGACGTCGCCACCGTGGCCGCCCGCCGCGCGGGAGCCGGCGACCTCACCGTCGAAGTCGGCGGCCTTCGCGCCGATCAGCTTGCGTCCGCCGAAGACGAAGTAGAGCACGATCGCGATGCCGAAGTTGAAGACGAGGCTGGCCAGGAACACGGCGGTCGGGCTCTGCTCGAGCGGGGTCGACGCCATGATGCTGTTGACCGTGACGCCGTAGACGGCGATCGGTGAGAACCCGCCGGCCTGCGCGCCGTGGATGACGAACATGCCCATCATCAGGGTGTTGATCTTGTAACGGGCGGCGAAGCCCAGGGCGATCGGGGCGATGATCGCGACCGCGGCCGGCGACAGCGCCCCCATGGAGGTGATCGCCGCGGTGACGATGAACATCACCCAGGGGATCAGCGCGATGCGGCCGCGCACGAGCCGCACCGCCCCGCGCACCAGCAGGTCGATCGTCCCGTTGTTCTGCGCGATGGCGAAAAGGTAGGTCACCCCGACGATGGTGAGGAAGAGCCCACCGGGGAAGCCACCGAGAATATCGGCCGGGCTCATCCCGACGGCGAGGGTGCCGACGAGGAAGGCGGCGACGAAGGCGAGGGCTCCCATGTTGACGGGGAAGATCGTCGCGACGATGAACATCACCGCGAGGGCGATGATCGAGATTACTTCGGGGGACATGCAACTCCTCCTTGAGTTGTGGCTCGCGCGGCGCGAGGACTGGTGGTCTGTTGGCTCAGTGGCCTAGTCTCTTAGACAGATGACGTTGTTGTCAATTGCAGCCGCCATACTGAGTGCAGGTCACGAAGGGAGAGCGCATGTCGACGTCAGGCTCCCCCTCGCGGCTGCAACGTCTCGCGCGGCCCCGACTCTATGAACAGTTGGTCGAGCAACTGGTCCACTACATGGAGACCGAGGGCCTCGGCATGGGCGACCGCCTGCCGTCGGAACGGGACCTCGCCGAGCAGCTCGGCGTTTCCCGTGCCACCCTCTCGCAGGCTCTGGTGGCGCTCGAGGTGCTCGGCGTCATCGACGTGCAGCACGGCACCGGAGCCACCATCATTGCCCGCCCCACCCTCGCCGCGGTCATTCAGGGGTTCCGCGAGCACCACCGGCGCCTGCCAGACATCATCGAGGCGCGCAGCACCCTCGAGGTGAAGCTGGCCTCCCTCGCCGCTGGGCGCCGCACGGACACCGACCTGGTCAGCATCGACGCGGCGCTGTCGGCGATGGCGGCCGAGATCGCCGCCGGAGCGAGGGGCGTCGCCGGCGACGAGCTCTTCCACTCGGCGGTCACTGCCGCCGCGCACTCCTCGGTGCTGGCCACCATGATGGGCCTGATCCACGAGATGGTGCTCGAGACCCGCATCGAGTCACTCGGCCAGCCGGGGCGGCCCGAGCAGTCGCTCGCCTCCCATCGGTCGATCGCGGAGGCCATCCGCGACGGTGACGCCGACGCGGCCGCCGAAGCTATGAAACGCCACATCCGCCTGGTCTCGGAACTGGCGCTGCTCGCGGACGACGCCTCGTAGTCTCTAGCGACCGAGGAACTTCTGCAGGGTCTCGAGGTCGTCGCCGGTCGGGGCGGCCGCGGCACCCTTGCCCTTGCCGAGCCCGAAGCCCGAGCCGGTCGGGGCGGCGGGCTCGCCCGGCTTGAGGCCCGCGGCGAGCGCCGCGTTCTCGGAGGCGCGCTTGGCCGGGTTGCCCGACTTCGAGCCCTTCTTCTTCGTGACCTGCTTGCCGCGGCCCCCGCCGAATCCGGCCCCGGGGATCGGGCCCATGCCGGGCATCTGCGGCATCTGCCCCTTGGCCACGGTCTTCATCATCTTGGCCGCCTGCTCGAAGCGGTTGACGAGGGCGTTGACCTCACTGACGGTCGATCCGGATCCGCGGGCGATACGCACCCGGCGCGACCCGTTGAGCACCTTGGGCGTGCGGCGCTCCTGCAGTGTCATCGACTGGATGATCGCCTCGGTGCGGGTGATCTCGCTCTCGTCGAAGTTGTCGAGCTGCTCGCGCATGCCCTTCGCGCCGGGCAGCATACCGAGCATGTTCTTGATCGACCCCATGTTCTTGAGCTGCTGCATCTGGCTGAGGAAGTCCTCGAGGGTGAAGGTCGCAGTGGCGAACTTCTCGGCGACCTTCCGGGTCTCCTCCTCGTCGAAGTGCTGCTGCGCCTGCTCGATGAGCGTGAGGATGTCGCCGAGGTCGAGGATGCGGCTCGCCATGCGGTCGGGGTAGAACGGCTCGAAGTCATCGAGGCTCTCGCCCGTGGACGCGAAGATGATCGGGCGGCCGGTCACGGAGGCGACGCTGAGCGCCGCGCCTCCCCTGGCGTCGCCATCGAGCTTCGAGAGCACCACTGCGGTGAAGTCGACGCCCTGCTGGAAGGCCTTGGCCGTGGCGACGGCGTCCTGTCCGATCATGGCGTCGATGACGAAGAGCACCTCGTCGGGGTCGACGGCCCTGCGGATGTCCGCGGCCTGCTTCATCAGCTCGGCGTCGACGCCGAGACGGCCGGCGGTGTCGACGATGACCACGTCGTACTGCTTGTCCTGTGCATACTTGATCGCGTCCTTCGCGACCCGCACCGGGTTGCCGACTCCATTGCCGGGCTCCGGGGCGAAGACGTGGGCTCCGGCCTGCTCGCCGACAACCTGCAGCTGGGTGACCGCGTTGGGGCGCTGGAGGTCGGCCGCGACGAGCATCGGCGTGTGGCCGTCCTTGGCCAGCCACTTCGCGAGCTTGCCGGCGAGAGTCGTCTTGCCAGCACCCTGCAGGCCGGCGAGCATGATCACGGTCGGGGCTGTCTTGGCGAAGCGGATGCGGCGGGCCTCTCCACCGAGGATCGCGATGAGCTCGTCGTTGACGATCTGCACCACCTGCTGCGCCGGGTTGAGCGCCTTGGAGACCTCGTCGCCGAGGGCGCGCTCGCGCACCTTGCCGGTGAAGTCCTTCACGACCTCGAGCGCGACGTCGGCGTCGAGCAGGGCGCGGCGGATCTCGCGAACAGTGCCGTCGATGTCGGCGGGGGTGAGCTTGCCCTTGCCCCTCAGGTTCTTGAACGTATCGGAGAGGCGATCGGTGAGACTGGAGAACGTGGCCATGGTGCTCCCACTTTAACCCGTCACGCCGACCGGTCGTGATTCCGGAGGCAGGGCGCGATCACGCACGGGACGTCAAACTCCTGAATAATGACCGGCATGACGAGTTCAGCGCTGATCCTGCCCTACGGGGAGCACTCCCCCGAGATCGACCCCACCGCCTGGGTCGCCCCGAACGCGACGATCATCGGCCGGGTGAGGCTTGGTGCGGATGCCAGCGTCTTCTACGGGTCGGTGCTGCGCGGGGACACCGACAGCATCACCCTCGGCGCCGGCAGCAACATCCAGGACAACGTGTCGGTGCACTGCGACACCGGCACCCCGACGATCGTCGGCACCGGCGTGAGCGTCGGCCACTCCGCGGTGCTGCACGGTTGCGTCGTCGAGGACGACTGCCTGATCGGTATGTCGGCGACCGTGCTCAACGGGGCCGTCATCGGCGCCGGGTCGCTGATCGCCGCGGGCGCGGTGGTGCTCGAGGGCGCGATCATTCCACCGCGTTCCCTCGTCGCCGGGGTGCCGGCAAAGGTGCGCAGGGCGATCACCGACGAGGAATTTGCGCACATCCAGAACAACGCCACCCATTACGTGGAACTGAGCCAGGCGCACCGCGAGCTGACCGCCTGACGCGAGCCGCGGAAACCTACCGCCACACCCCCGCGCCGATGACCCCGGCCACGACTGCGCAGGGCACGAGCACCACCAGCACCGCGATGCCCAGCCCGCGCGTGGGCCGCATCGTGGCCGCCCAGGTTCCGGCGACGAGCCCGAGCACGGTGGCGGCGATCGCGACCGCGAGATACACGCGCGCGTCGACCCCCACGCTCGTCAGCGCGAAGACCACGACCAGCAGCACCGGGGCGACGACGACGAGGATCGCCGCGGCCCGGGAGACGGCGCGCGTCACCCGCGTCGGCGGGATCGGCGCGGCCATCACCCGACCAGGTTCTGCACGAACACGTGGGGGGTGAACCCGGTGAGGTCGCCGATGCCCTCCCCCTGGCCGACCAGCTTGATCGGGATACCGGTGCGCTCCTGTACGGCGATGACGAAGCCGCCCTTCGCCGAGCCGTCGAGCTTCGTGATGACGAGCCCGGTGACCCCGGCGTGCTGGATGAACGCCTCGGCCTGCGCGAGCCCGTTCTGGCCGGTCGTCGCGTCCAGCACGAGCAGCACCTCGGCGATGTCGGTCTGCTTCTCGACAACCCGCTTGATCTTCGTGAGCTCATCCATGAGACCGCTCTTGGTCTGCAACCGACCCGCCGTGTCGATCAGCACGATGTCGATCCCCTCGCGCTGGGCGCGTTCCACCGTCTGGTAGGCGACGGATGCCGGGTCCTGGCCCTGCTGCTGCGGACGCTGGATCGAGGCCCCGCCGCGCTCCGCCCAGGTCGCGAGCTGATCGACGGCCGCCGCGCGGAATGTGTCGGCCGCGCCGACGATGACCGTGCGCCCGTGTCCGACGAGGAACTTCGAGAACTTGCCGATCGTGGTGGTCTTGCCGACGCCGTTGACCCCGACCACGAGCACCACAGCGGGGCGGGCGCTGAGGGTGAGGGTGGGGTTGAGGCGGGCGAGGCGCTCCTCGAGGGTCTCGCGCAGCATCCGCTTCAGGTCGACGGGGTCGGTCGTCGAGAACCGGCGCACCTGCTCGCGGAGGTGGGCGACGACCTCCTCGGTGATCGTGGGGCCGAAGTCGGCGCGGATCAGGGCATCCTCGAGGTCCTCCCAGGTGTCGTCGTCGATCGTCGGTTTCGTGAACATGCCCCGCAGGGCGCCCCCGAGGGACCAGGGGGTTGATCGGTCGGCCATGCCGCCAGCCTAACCGCGGGCGACGGGAGACGAGAGCGGATGTCGCGGTCGCCTAGGCTGGCATCGTGACCGACACAGCTGAAACCGCAGTAACGGTGATCGCGCTCACCCGCCACGGCCAGACCGACTGGAACGCCGCACGGCGTCTGCAGGGCTCGAGCGACGTCCCCCTCAACGACATCGGCCGGGAGCAGGCCGTCGCCTCCAGCGCCCGCTTCACCCGCGGCCAGTGGCACAGCGTCGTCACCTCCCCGTTGTCCCGCGCGGTCGAGACGGGCCGCATCATCGCCGACGGGCTCGGCATCGCCGTCGGCCTCCCCCACGACGACCTGCGCGAGCGGCACTATGGCGAGGCGGAGGGGATGACGCTCGACGCGGCCTCCGCCCTCTGGGACTACGACACCTACCCGGGCATCGAGGACCGCGACCTCGTCGCGCAGCGCGGCCTCGGCAGCCTCGCCGAGATCGCCGCCGGCCTGCCGGGCGCCTCGGTGATCGTCGTCGCCCACGGCACACTCATCCGCGAGGTGCTGCAGCTCATCGTCGGCGCCCCCCTCCCCGCGATCGACAACGCTGCGACGAGCATCGTGGAGTCGACGGGCAGCGGATGGCGCGTGCTGACCGTCAACGGCGAGCCCTACGAGCACGTCCGCGCCGCGCACGTGGCGCGGTAGCCCTGCTCGACTGGCCCTATTCGACCAGCACGGCCTCGGCGGGCCGCGCGACCCGCTGCCCCACGACCGCGCTGATGCCGTCAGCCCGCATCGATACCCCGTACAGCGCGTCGGCGATCTCCATCGTCCGCTTCTGGTGCGTGATGATGATCAGCTGCGAGCTCTCGCGGAGGTCCTCGAAGATCGTCAGCAGGCGCCCGAGGTTGGCATCGTCGAGCGCCGCCTCCACCTCGTCCATGATGTAGAACGGGCTGGGCCGCGCCTTGAAGATCGCGATGAGCAGCGCGACGGCGGCCAGCGACCGCTCTCCTCCGCTGAGCAGCGACAGCCGCTCGATCTTCTTGCCGGCCGGCTTCACGCTCACCTCGATGCCCGTGGTGAGCAGGTTCTCGGGGTCGGTCAGGTGGATGCTGCCAGTGCCACCGGGGAACAGGATCGGGAACACCACGTCGAACGCCGCCCTGGTGTCGTCGAACGCGGCCTGGAAGATCGTCTGCATCTTGCCGTCGATCTCGTCGATGATCGTCAGCAGGTCCCTGCGGGTGTTGGTCAGGTCGGTGAGCTGCTCGGTCAGGAACCGGTGGCGCTGCTCGAGCGCCTCGAACTCCTCGAGCGCAAGCGGGTTCACGCGGCCCAGCTGGGCCAGCTTGCGGCTCGCCCGCGCGAGTCGCGCCTCCTGGTCAGAGCGGATGTAGGGGCGAGCGGGCACCTCGGAGCCCGAGCCAGGCCCGGCGGTCTCCGGCACAGCGGCCTCCGGCAGAGCGGTCTCCGGCACGGCGGTCTCCGGCGATCTGGCCCGCCCCAGCCCCGCGGCAGCCGGGAACTCATCCTCGTCGTCGTCAGCGGTGTCGTCCACCACGGCGGTGTCGTCCGGCACATCCTGGTCGGGGCCGTACTCGGCGACGAGCACGTCCTCGACGAGCCCGAGCTCGCTGCCCGCGCGCTCGAGCAGGCTGGACAGCTGCAGCTTGCCTTCGTAGAGCTGCATCTCGATGCCGTGCACGTCCTCGCTGATCACGTGGAGCCGCTCCCGCAGGGTCGCCTCCTCGCGGCGCAGCTGGGCGAGCTCCTCGTTGTGCTGCGACCGTTCGGCTTCGCGGGCGGCGAGCACCACGCGCGCCTCTGAGACGGAGCGGTCGACGGCGTCGAGCACGGCGGGCAGGGCCTCGAGCACGGATTCGGCCGCCGCGACCTGGCGGCGGCGGATGACGGCGCGGCGGGCGGACTCCTCCGCCTGCACCCGCTCGGCGGCGAGCTGCCGCTCCAGGGCGTCGGCGCGCTGTTCCTCGGCGCGCACCCGCTCACGGGCGGTCTCGACCTGCAGGCGCGCCTCGACCTCGGCCTCCCTCGCCTCCTCGAGCTCGTCGAAGAGCGCGTCCCGAGCGGCGATGTCGAGGATCGGGCGGGGACGGGAGCGGGCCTGCGCCAGCTCGTGCGCGGCGCGTTCGCCGGCGGCCGCGGCGTCGGTGACCGTGACGGCACCGAGAGCGAGCGCCTTCTCGAGCCGGTCGGCCTCGGCCTGGGCGGCCTCGACCTGCACCCGGGCGCGGTTGAGTTTCTGGGTGTGGTCGGCCAGGCGCGCGTCGAACTCGCGCAGGGCGGCGAGCGCGGAGGTGGACTGCGCCTTGGCCGTGGCGAGGGTCTGCCGCTGCTCGCCGAGGGCGAATCTCTCCCGCTCGATCAGCGAGGTGACCTCGCTGAGTCGGTGGGAGGCGGCGTCGCGGTCGGCAACGAGCTCGAGCCGGGAGCGCTTCGCCCCCGATCCGCCGCGCACCACGAAGGGGGCGAGCACATCGCCGCCGAGGGTGATGACGGTGAGGGGTCCGGGGGCGCCCGCGAACAGTGCGCGCGCGGCGACGAGGTCGTCGACGATCACCATCCCGGCGAGCAGGCCGAGAACCCCGGGCGGCGCGGTCACGACGCTGGCGGCCGACACCGAGCCGGCGGGGGCAGCCGGGTCGACCGCGACATCCGCTGCCCGGGCGAAGAGCAGCTCGACCCTCCCCAGGTCAGCGGACTTCGCGTGGTCGAGGGCGGTGAGCGCCGCGTCCGGGTCGTCGGTGAGCACCGCGTCGGCGAGGGATCCGAGGGCGGCGGCGATCGCGGCCTCGTAACCGGGAGAGACGTGCACGTGCTCGGCGAGGAAGCCGCGCACCCCGGCGATGTCCGCGGCGACGAGCTCGCTCGAGCCGTCCTTGTGGTCGAGGGCGAGGGAGAGCGCGCCGGTGCGCGCGGCGAGTGCGTCGCGTTCGCGCTCCAGGGTGTGCAGGCGCTCGCGCACGAGTTCGATCTCGCCGTCCGCCTGGGCGACGTCGGCCTGCGCGGTCTCGTAGTCGGCGTCGAGGGTGGTCTCCCCCGCGTCGACGCCGCCCTCATCGTCGATGGCGGCGAGCAGCACGGCGGCGGTGTCGCGGCGGGCGACGGCGGCGTCGAGGGCGTTCTGCTGGCGCAGGACCTCGCCGCGCACGGCGGCGAGCCTGGATGCCGCTGTCTCGACCTGCCCGGTGAGCTTGGATATCTCTAGGTCGTGGCGGGAGACGAGGGCGCTCTGCGCCGAGATGTGCTCGTCGAGCCCGTCGAGGGTGGCCCGGGCGAGGGCGGTCGCGCCCTGGGCACGGGTCCACTCCTCCTCGGCCGCGGTGATGAGCTCGCGCAGCCGGGCGGCCTCGTCGCGGGCGTCGGCGACGGCGGAGGGAGAGACACCCGACGTGTGGTCGGTGGTCTCCGCCTGCTGGCCGAGCAGCGCGAGCCGTTGGTTCGCGAGGGTGTACAGGCTGCGCAGGCGCGCCTGCTCGGTCTCGAGCCCGAAGGCGGTGCGGCGAGCGACGTCGACAGCGTCGCCGACCTGCTCCTGCTCGATGCGCTGCTGGCGCAGCCGTGCCTGGTCGAGCTGCTCCTGCAGCACGATGCGCTCGGTCTTGCGCTCGCTCTCGCCGCGGGCTTGCCGGGTGATCGTGGCGCGCAACGCGACGACGTCGTCGGCGAGGATGCGGGCGCGGGCGTCTCGCACGATGCTGGCGATCGACTGCGCCTCGCGCGCGATCTCGGCCTGGCGGCCCAGGGGCTTGAGCTGGCGGCGGATCTCCCCGGCGAGGTCGCTCAACCGGGTGAGGTTCACCTGCATCGCGTCGAGCTTTCGCACCGTCTTCTCCTTGCGGCGGCGGTGCTTGAGAATGCCGGCGGCCTCCTCGATGAAGCCGCGGCGCTCCTCGGGGCTGGCACGCAGCACGGCGTCGAGCTGCCCCTGGCCCACGATGACGTGCATCTCGCGTCCGAGCCCGGAGTCGCTGAGCAGCTCCTGCACGTCGAGGAGGCGGCAGCCCTGGCCGTTGATCGCGTACTCGCTGCCCCCGCTGCGGAACAGGGTGCGGCTGATCGTCACCTCGGAGTACTCGATCGGCAGCGCCCCGTCGGCGTTGTCGATCGTGAGGATGACCTCTGCGCGCCCCAACGGGCCCTTCGTCGCGGTGCCGGCGAAGATCACGTCGTCCATCTTGCCGCCGCGCAGGGTCTTCGCGCCCTGCTCGCCCATCACCCAGGCGAGGGCATCGACGACGTTGGACTTGCCGGAGCCGTTCGGCCCGACGACGCAGGTGACGCCGGTCTCGAAGGCGAAGGTGGTCGACACCGCGAAGGACTTGAACCCCTTGAGGGTCAGGCTCTTCAGATACACGCGATGTGCCCCTCTCCGCCCGACGGGCCGTCCTGTGCCAACGGTACCGGAGACCGTGCCGCCGGAGCGGCAGGTGGCTAGGCTGGTCGTGTCATGACCGGGCCCACGAACTCCGACCTCTCGATCGACGACCTGACGATCGTCGAACTGCTGATCCCCGCCTCCCTCGACTCCCCCGCCTCCCCTGGCACAGCCGCCTTTATCGAGATGACCGAGGTGCGCAACACCATCGAAGCGGATGTCGTCGGCAGCCGCGATCTCGCCTACACCCCGGCAGAGCTGCTGCCCAGCTGGCACAACGAGGACGAGCAGCGGCGCCTGTTCGTCGCGCGGTCGGGCGGGCGCATCCTCGCCCGTTCCACCTATGAGGTGCAGAGCGGCACGGACATCCCCTCGGCCTGGCTGTCCGTGGAGGTGCTGCCGGAGTTCCGCCGGCGCGGCATCGGCTCCGCCGTGCACCGGGAGCTCGTCGGCATCGCCGCCGACGAGGGGCGCGCTGTGCTGCAGGTCTTCGCGACGCACGGCGACGCCCCGGGCGACCGGATCACCGCGCCGACCGGATTCGGGTCGATCGCCGCGCGGGACCCGGGTGCCGCATTCCTCGTGTCGAACGGCTACCGCCTCGCCCAGGTCGAGCGGATGAGCCGGCTTCCCCTGCCGCGAACGGTGCCGGTACCCGGGCCGCCGGCCGGCTACGGCCTGGAGATGTGGGAGGGGCCGACGCCCGTGCACCGCCGGAACGACCTCGCGGTGCTGCATGCCGCGATGAGCACCGACCCGCCCCTCGGCGAGACCGACTGGCAGCCGGAGCCGTGGGACGCGGCCCGGGTGGTGCGCCAGGACGCCCTCAACGACGCTGAGGGCCGCCGCTGGCTCACGGCCGCCGCGCGGCACGTCGCGAGCGACACCCTCGTGGGCTTCACCCAGCTCACGGTGCCGGCCGACACGGTACCGGCGAATGACATGCGCCCCATCTTCCAGCAGGACACCGTGGTGCTCGGGGCGCACCGCGGCCACCGCCTCGGCCACCTCATCAAGGCGGCGAACCTCGCCACGTTGACCGGCCTGCCGAACCCCTGCATCTACACCTGGAACGCCGAGGAGAACCGGCACATGCTCGCCGTCAACGAGGCTCTGGGGTTCGTGGCGGTCGGCTACACGGGCAGCTGGCGGCGCGAGGTCTG
>JACMNE010000068.1 GCA_014378715.1 Microbacteriaceae bacterium | reverse complement strand
CTCCGCGCTGACAGGAATCGGCGAGTCCGTCGCCGAGACCGGCACCGTCGTCGTCATCCAGGGACCGCGATTCTCGACCCGCGCCGAGTCGCTGTGGTTCCGGGCTGCCGGCGCGCACACCGTCAACATGACGCTCTACCCGGAGGTGCCGCTCGCCGCCGAACTCAACATCGGCACGGTCAACCTGTCGTTCGTGACTGACGGGGACGCCGGCCTCGCCCCCGTCGCGGGGGCGGCACCGAGCGGCGAGGAGCTGAGCGCCGGGCTCGTCTTCGCCCGTCTGCGCGAGGCGCAGCCGCGCATCGTCGTCGCGATCGAGGCGATCATCCGCGCCCTGCCCGCCGACTACGCCGGCCGCGAGCTCATCGACCCGGCCGAGGTCGCCGCCGTGCTCGCCCGGACCGTCTGATGCTGCTTGTCACAGGCGGCGCCGGCTTCATCGGGGGCGCCATCGTCGATGCCGCCCTCGCCGCGGGCCACCGGGTGCGGGTGCTCGACTCGTTGCGCGCCGACGTGCACGGCCCCTCCCCCGTGCGCGACCCCCGCGTCGACTTCATCCTCGGCGACGTTCGGCACGCGGATGTCGTCGCTTCCGCCCTCGCGGACGTCGATGTCGTCTGCCACCAGGCCGCCAAGGTCGGGCTCGGCGTCGACTTCTCCGACGCCCCCGACTACGTGGGGTCCAACGACCTCGGCACCGCGGTGCTGCTCGCCGGAATGGCGGCGGCCGGCATCCGGCGCCTCGTCGTCGCGAGCTCGATGGTCGTCTATGGCGAGGGCAGCTATCGCGGGGCCGCCGGAATCACCCGCCCCGCCCCCCGGCGGGCCGCCGACCTCGACGCCGGCCGCTTCGACCCCCTCGACTCGGACGGCGGGCCGCTGACCACCGAGCTCATCTCCGAGGACGCCCCGCTCGACCCCCGCAACGTGTACGCCGCGACGAAGCTCGCTCAGGAATACCTCGCCACCTCGTGGGCGCGGAGCACCGGGGGCGTCGCCGCCGCACTGCGCTACCACAACGTCTACGGGCCGCGGATGCCGCAGAACACGCCCTATGCGGGGGTCGCCTCGCTCTTCCGCTCGTCGCTCGAGCGCGGCGAGGCCCCGCGGGTGTTCGAGGACGGCGCCCAACGCCGCGATTTCGTGCACGTGCGCGACATCGCCTCCGCGAACCTCGCGGCGCTCGACTGGACGGCGAACACCCCGGCCGGCACGTTCCGTCCGTTCAACGTCGGCAGCGGCACGGTGCACACGATCGGGGACATGGCGCGGGCCCTCGCCCAGCACGCGGGCGGCCCGGAGCCGGTCGTCACCGGCGACTACCGTCTCGGGGACGTGCGGCACATCACCGCATCATCCGCTCGCCTGATGGAGGAACTCGGCTGGCGGCCGTCGGTCAGCTTCGACCAGGGGATGCGCGAGTTCGCGACCGCGCCCCTGCGCGACGCGGTGGGCTGAGCAGCTACTGAACGTTGACGCTGATGCGGTGGATGCCGGTGGACCCGTCGGGGGCGGGCGGCGCCTCGGCCGCAGTCTGCACGAGGCCGTTGCTGTCGGTCGCACGCACGGCGATGTCGTGCTGGCCGGTCGGGGCGTCCCAGGCGTAGGTCCACTGCAGCCAGCTGTCGGCCGTGACCGCCGTGGCGAGAGTCGCCTCGCGCCAGTCACCGCTGTCGATGCTGACCTCGACGCGGGAGATGCCGGTGTGCTGCGCCCAGGCGACGCCGGCGACCGCGATGGTGCCTGCCGAGGCGCCGAAGTTCGCGCGGGGGGTGTCGATGCGCGAGGAGATCTTGACCGGGCCCTTGGCGGTCCAGCCGCGGGAGGTCCAGTAGCCCATCTTGTCGGCGAAGCGGGTGACCTCGAGCTCGACGACCCACTTCGTGGCCGACACATAGCCGTAGAGGCCGGGCACGACCATCCGCACCGGGAAGCCGTGGTCGAGGGGCAGCGGCTCGCCGTTCATCCCGACCGCGAGCAGGGCGTCGGTGTTCTCGTCCTGCAGCACCTCGAGCGGCGTCGACGCCGTGAAGCCGTCGACGCTCGTCGACAGCACCATGTCGGCTCCAGCCATCGGCCGCGCCCGCTTGAGCAGCTCGCGGATTGGATAGCCGAGCCACAGCGCGTTGCCGATCAGGGTGCCGCCGACCTCGTTCGAGACGCAGGCCAGGGTGACGATGTTCTCCTGCAGAGGCAGGGCGGTCAGCTCGGCAAAGTCGATCTCGACGTCGTTCTCGACCATGCCGGTGATGCGCAGCTTCCACTCGTTCGGGTCCACGGACGGCACCTGCAGGGCGGTGTCGATGCGGTAGAAGCCGTCGTTCGGGGTGATGAAGGGCGAGATGCCCGGCACGTCCAGGGTGTTCGCCACCCCGACAACGGGGGCGGATGTCGCGGCGACCGGCAACCGGATCACGGCACGCAGATCGGTGACCGCACGGGCCGCCGCACTCATCACGCGGGCGCCCGCCCCGACGACCGCGCTCGCGACGCCGGCCGCGATCGCGAACCGCAGGAAGCTGCGGCGCTCGAACCGGGTGCCTGCGCCGTAGGCGGCAGAGGCGCGTCGCGGGCGCGCGGCACGCCAGGCGGCGAGCCGCGAGACGAGGGTGCGCAGGGCGAGATAGCCGACGATCGCGCCGACGAGGGTGGGCGCGGCCGAGAACGGGGTCGCCTCGGCGCGGGTGACGGCGGCGACAGTCGCGACCGCGGCGACGACCGCGAGGAGTACGGTGCCGAAGGGGGCGCGCCGCACCTCGAGCAGACCGACGGCCACGGCGAACACGAGAACCACAGCGCCGAGTGCGACGAACAGCACCAGCTTGTCCGCGGTGTCGAAGAGGTCGATGACGAGGGTCTTCACCCCGGGAGGCACAAGATCGATGATCAGCGAGCCGACCGAGAGGATCGGGTTGCCGATGCCGCCCAGGAGCAGCGACACGACCTCGGCCACCGCGAGGGTGACGGCGGCGCTGACGACACCGGTGACTCCGGCCAGTGCCGCCCACGCGCGCTCGGGGGGCGCGGGTGCCGGGGAGGGCGACGAGGCCTGTGCGGTGGTGTGCGTCATCCGCTCAGAATAGATTGTGCGGCTGCGTGGGGACCGGGACCGGCCCCGCGCACCCGGGCTCCCAGCCAGCACCTTCTACAGTCATCACGTGGACACACGAATTGACCCCGACTCTCGCGACCGCGCCCCCGCTCTCGTCGACGTGGTCTTCCCCTGCCTCAATGAGGAGGGCGCCCTTCCCTGGGTCCTGTCCCGCCTGCCCTCCGGCTACCGCGCGATCGTCGTCGACAACGGGTCGACGGATCGCTCCGCCGCAGTCGCGTTCGAGCACGGCGCGACCGTTGTCACGGAACCTCGCCGAGGCTTCGGGTCCGCCGCGCACGCGGGCCTGCTCGCTGCGACCGCCCCGATCGTGGCGTTCTGCGACGCCGACGCGTCGATGGACCCCGCCGACCTCCCGCTCGTCGTCGGCCCGGTCGCCTCGCGCCAGGTCGAGCTGACCCTCGGCCGCCGACGCCCCACCACCCGCGGCGCGTGGCCGTTGCACGCCCGCATCGCCAACCGCGCTCTCGCGCTGCTGATGCGCAACTCGACCGGGCTCCCCCTGCACGACCTGGGCCCGATGCGCGCCGCGAACCGTCCTGCCCTCGTCGCCCTCGAGTTGCAGGACCGCCGCAGCGGCTACCCGCTCGAGATGCTGCTACGCGGGCACGCGGTCGGCTGGCGGGTGCGCGAGGTCGACGTCCCCTACTCACCGCGCATCGGCCGCTCGAAGGTCACCGGC
Organism: Microbacteriaceae bacterium; assembly: GCA_014378715.1. Lineage (GTDB taxonomy): Bacteria > Actinomycetota > Actinomycetes > Actinomycetales > Microbacteriaceae > Marisediminicola. The sequence continues at coordinate 16,028 of JACMNE010000068.1, read as the reverse complement.
ACGATCCGTGGAACGCTCACCGCGGTCGGCGACATGTCGCGGCTGCTGCGCGCCGAGCGCCGCCGTCCGGCGACCGGTGAGCAGGTGACCCGATGACGACCATCGTGCTGATCGCCAAGGAGACAATCCCCGGAAAGGTGAAGACGCGGCTGCATCCGCCCCTGACCCTCGAGCAGGCCGCGATCCTCGCCGCCGCGTCGATCGCCGACACCCTCGCGGCGATCGAGCCGATTCCGGCAACCCGCCGAATTCTTCTGTTCGATGGCAACCTTTTGCCGGTCGGCTCCGAACACTACGACGTGATGACTCAGGTAGAGGGAGAACTCGACGTGCGCCTCGGTGCGCTGTTTGACGCGTGCACTGGCCCGACGGTGCTGATCGGCATGGACACCCCCCAGGTGACGACCGAATTGCTCGCGCCCATGTTCACCGACTGGCCGTCCGACGTCGACGCCTGGTTCGGGCCCTCGACCGACGGTGGCTTCTGGGCCCTCGGCCTCGCCGACCCCACCGGCGACCTCGTGCGCGGCGTGCCCATGTCGCGTGATGACACCGGGCAGATCCAGCTCGACCGCCTGACCGATGCCGGCTTGCGCGTGCGGATGCTGCCTGCCCTCACCGACGTCGACACCATCGACAATGCCATCGAAGTGGCCGCCATCGCCCCCGACTCCCGCTTCGCCGCCACGCTTGCCACCTTCCTCGGGGCCCAGTCGTGAGCATCGCGGTCGGCCGCTGGGACCAGGCAGGGGCCACATCCACCTTCGGCGCGGGCGGCAGCGAGCCCTACGCCGCGGCTCTGCGCGAGACGCACTCCACCGTGCTGTACCTGCACGAGTCCGACCGGGCTGACGGCTCCGACATCCGCTCGGCAGGTTCCGCCGCCATGGACGTGTCGCGATGGAATGCCCGGGCGGACGTCGTCGACCTGACCCTGTTGACCAGCGTGACCGGCCCAGTGCTCGACATCGGCTGCGGCCCCGGACGGATGGTGCGCGCGGCCATGGACCTCGGCATCGCCGCCCTCGGTATCGACGTGTCGAAGACCGCGGTGGAGATCGCGACCGACGCCGGACTCAACGTGATCCTGCGCTCCGTCTTCGAGCACCTCCCTGTCGAGGGGCAGTGGCAGACCGTGCTGCTCGTCGACGGCAATATCGGCATCGGCGGCGACGTCGCCGCACTGCTCGAGCGGTGCGGCGAGCTCATCACGCCCCGCGGCGAGATCGTCGCCGAGCTTCACTCCGACGCGCAGTGGGACCGCAACTATATGGGCCGCCTGGTCGATACCCACGGGCGCGCGAGCGAGCCGTTCCCGTGGGCCGAGATCGGGCTCATCGCGCTGCTCGAGAAGGCAACCGCCCTCGGCCTCGAGGCCCGCCAGGTATGGCAGCTCGACGGCCGCACCTTCTGCCGGCTCGCCTCCGCCACGGAGTAGCGAGCGGCGGCTCAGAGGAGCCCGGCGGCGAGCACCAGAGGGCCGGCGACGAGCACGGTAATCCCCAGGACGACCGCGATGGCCGGGCTGGCGGCCTCCGTGCGGCCGACGACGGTCCGGGCGGTGCCCGTGTCAGCGCCACGGAAGGCGCCCATAATCAACCGCAGGTAGTACAGGAGGCTGACGACCGTGTTGGCTGCGGCGATGACCACCAGCACGGCCAGCCCTCCGTCCCACGCGGCGGTGAAGACCAGGAGCTTGCCGACGAAGACCGCGGTCGGCGGTGTTCCCACCAGGCTGAGGGCGCCGACGATCATGGCGGCCGTCAGCCACGGGTGTGCCGTCGCGACCCCCGCCCAGTCGGCGAGCGTCGGTCGGCCCGGCAGCGCAGCGACCACGGCGAACACGGCCAGGTTCGTCACCGTGTAGAGCACGAGATAGGCCAGGAGCGCCGCCGAAGCTCCGTCGGCCAGGCCGATCACCGCGACCGGCATCATGAGGTAGCCGACCTGGCTCACGGTGGACCAGCCGAGCAGGCGGAGGACGTTCTTCTGGGCGAGGGCCGCCAGGTTACCGACGGTCATGCTGAGCGCCGCGAATGCGGCCACGAGCAGCGGAAGGTCGATGCTGGTGGGGGCGACCCCGACGAGGCGGGCCAGGGCGATCAGCGCCCCCACCTTCGGCACGGTCGTGAGGAACGCGGCGACGGCCGTTCCCGACGCCTGGGACGCGTCCGGAACCCAGAAGTGCCCTGGCACCCCGCCAGCCTTGAACAGGAGCCCCACAACCACGGCGACGAACCCGGCGGCGACCGCCCCGGCCGGGGCGCCGTCGAGCCCGCGCGCCAGGGTCGGGTAGCTGCTGGAGCCGCCGAGCGCCGTCAGCAGGGTGATGCCCGCCAGCAGCAGCACACCGAACAGGGCGCCCATCAGATAGGTCTTTAGGGTGGCCTCGGCCGCGTGAGCGGTGCGGGACAGCCCCACGAGAGCGTAGAGCGGGATGCTGGCGAGCAGGAACCCCGACACCAGCACGAGCAGGTCGGTCGCGCCGCCGACGATGACCGTGCCGAGGGTCGCTAACAGGAGGAGGGAATAGGTCTCGCTCTCCCGGGCGGACCCGAGGAAGTTGCGCCCGATCAGGATCACCACGGCCGTGGCCAGCGGGGCGATCAGGCGGATGGCGGTGGTCGAGCCGTCGACGGTATAGGTGGCGCTGAAGATCTCGGTCGGCGGACGGCCGACGGCCCCCCAGGCGCTTCCCGCGCTCACCAGGAGTGCCCCGAGGGTGAACCATCGGGTGAGCACCTGTCGCCGTGACGGCAGGAAGCTTCCGGCGAGGAGCGTGATCACGGCCGTCGCGAGGAGTATCACCTCGGGAAGCAGGGCCGGATAGTCCATGTCCATCGGCGTCATGGGCTCAGGGTCGCCACAACGGCCTCGGCCGCCGGCTGGATCATTGCGAGCAGCGGGGCGGGGAAGATCCCGATGACCACCGACATGCCGAGGAGGATGGCGAGCGACACTGTCTCGCGCGGCCGGAGGTCGAGGAAGCCCTGGGCGAGGTTCTCCGTCGGCCCGGTGAAGACCCGTTGGAAGGCCCGGAGGAGGAGGACCGCGGTGATGAGAATGCCGGGGAGCGCGATCAAGGCCCACCAGGTGGTTCCGATGCTGCCGGTGAAGATCTGGAACTCGGCGATGAAGCCGCTGAATCCGGGGAGCCCGAGCGAAGCGAACGAGGCGATGGCGAAGAAGGCGGCGAAGCGGGGCGCGGGACGGGCGAGCCCGCCGTAGTCGCGGAGGTCGTAGCTGCCGGTGCGGTCGTAGAAGACTCCGGCGAGGAGGAACAGGGCTCCCGTCACCAGCCCGTGCGACACCATCTGAGTCACCGCGCCGGTGATGGCCAGCTGTTGCGCCTGGGCGCTCGTGCTGCCGACGATGCCGGCCGCACCGACCGCCAGCACCACATAGCCCATGTGGTTGATCGAGGTGAACGCGATCATGCGCTTCACATCCGTCTGGGCCATCGCGACCAGCGCGCCGTAGAGCACGGAAACGATCCCGACCGCGACGATCACCCCGGCCCAGGAGCGCCAGGCGTCGGGCAGCATGGGGATGGCGATCCGCACGAAACCGTAGGTGCCCAGCTTCAGCAGCACACTGGCGAGCACAACGGAGCCGATGGTCGGGGCGTCGGTGTGCGCAGGGGGCAGCCAGGAGTGGAAAGGGAAGGTCGGTGTCTTGATGGCCAGGCCGATCACGATCGCCGCCAGCACGAGGGAGGCGAGCCAGGGGGCGCCGGTGAAGGCGCCGGAGCGTGACAGTTCCACCATGTCGAAGCTGTGCGGTGTCGCCCCCAGGTAGAGGCCGATGAATCCGAGGAGAAGTGCCAGGGACCCCAGGAAGGTGTAGAGGAAGAACTTCAGCGCCGACCGGCGCGGATTGCCGTGGCCCCAGCCGGCGATGACGAAGTACATCCCCACGATCGACAGGTCGAAGAAGAGGAAGAAGAGGATCAGGTCCTGGGAGGCGAAGACCCCGAGGCAGCTGCTCTGCAGGAACAGGAACAGGGCGGCCTGGGGGCGCGGCCGGTCGGTCGCCCGAAGCGACCAGAGGGCGCAGACGAGGAAGACGACCCCCGACATCAGGAGTAGCGGCACCGAGAGTCCGTCGACACCGACGTGGTAGCTCGACCCGACCCCCGGCATCCACTCCCACTGCTCCTCGCCCTGCAGGGTGCCGTCGGCCGCCGGGGTCGCCGCGACCAGCACCGTGAGGGTCAGGTCGACGGCGGTCGTCCCCACCCAGACCCAACGGGTGACGCCGGTCGGGGTGCGCCGAGCGACCGCGAGCACCACCGCCACCACAACGGGGAGGAAGATCACAACACTGAGCACGGGCTACCTCACAACGATCAGGAGCAGGAGAGCGGCGATGGTGACGACAGCCGCGGCGGAGTAGTAGTCGGCGATCCTGCCGGTCTGCAGGCGACCGGCGGTCCGGCCGAGACGGCCGACTGCCGAGGCGATGCGCTCGACTCCGAGGTCCACCCCACGATCCAGCGCCAGCATGGCCCTCGCGATCCGGTCCGTGGCCCGCCCCGTGTGGTCAACTGCGGCGTCCAGCCGATCGTCGAACCGGGACAGTCCCCCGGCGAGGGCGCCCAGCACCCGCGCTGATCCGTCGACGGCCGCGTCCAGCCGCTGGTCGAAGCGGGACAGGCCGTCGGCCAGCCGCAGGGCCGGGCCGGCGACGACGAGCTCGGCCGCGCGCTCGAGCCCGAACCAGGCCAGCGCTCCCGGCAGCGGCGGGACGCCCCTCAGCCCGACGAGGAGCACCACGATGACGGCGATCACGGCAGAGACGGCCAGCTCTGGCACGGTGGCCTGCGGGTCACCGGTGCCTCCGATCAGCGACCGGAACGGCCCGGCGAGCGCGGGCACCGCGGTGGCACCGAGGACCAGCGCGGCGACGGCCAGGGCGATCATCGGGGCCAGGGCCCCGGCCGGGACCCTGCGGGTGCCGCGCTCCTCCGTGTCCCAGCGTCGGTCTCCCCGGCGCTTTTCCCCGTCGCGGGGGTCGGGCTTCGCCCAGACGGTCGCGATGATCTTCACGGAATAGGCGGCAGAGAGGGCGGCACCGAGGAGTCCGGCCGCGTAGAGGGCTGGGCTCGTCTCCAGGGCTCCGGCGAGAACGGCGTCCTTCGTCCACCAGAGTGCGAACGGCGGCAGCCCGGCCAGGGTCACCGCACCGACCAGCACCAGCACCCCGAGCAGCGGCCACCGGCGAGCGACCCCCCGCAGCGCGGCGAGCTGTTTCGTGCCGGTGGCCGCCAGCCAGGCCCCGGCACCGAGGAACAGCAGCGCCTTAGTCGCGGCATGGCCGACCAGCTGGGCGGTGCCCCCCGCGGTCGACCCGACCCCGGCCGCGAGCACCACGAAACCGAGCTGGGCAGCAGTGGATGCCGCGAGGAGCTGCTTGAGGTCGGTCTGCGCCAGGGCAATCAGGCCGAGCACGATCGTAGTCGCCGCACCCAGCCACGCCGCGGTCGGAGCCGCCCACTCGGAGACCAGCAGCACCGGTTCGAGACGCAGGAGCAGGTAGGCGCCCATCGCCACCATCGCGGCCGAGTGCAGAAGGGCGCTGACCGGGCTGGGACCCTCCATGGCCCGGGACAACCAGAAGCTGAACGGCAGCTGCGCCGCCTTGCCCAGCCCGGCCACGAGCACCCCGGCGGCGATGACGTGCAGCCACGGCGACGGGGCTCCGGCGAGATCCGACAGACTCCAGCCGACGCCTCCGGCGACCGCCGCGCCAGCCGCGGCATAGAGGCCGAGGTCGGCCGTGCGGGTCACGGTGAACGCGACGAGACCTGCGGGGACCGTCCTCGGCTGCTGCCAGTGGAAGCCGATGAGGGCGTAGGAGGCGGCCCCCATGATCTCCCACGCCGCCAGGAGCGCTGGCAGGGAGGTGGCGGTCACCGTTACCACGACCGCGGCGGAGAAGATCAGCATCAGGCCGTGGAAGCGGGCCGCCGGGGCGGTCTTCTCGGCGACGGCGAAGACGAGCACCAGCAGGGTCACTGCCGTGACGGTGAGCAGGAGCACGGCGCTCAGTCCGTCGACGGCGAGCGTCGCGCCGGTCGGGGAGATGAATCCCAAGGACACCGATGGGCGGGCGATGAAGGCGACGATCGCCGCGGCGAGGGTCGCCGCGGTGATCCCGAGTGAGATCCCCGGCGCCACCCGGTCCGCTCGGTGGCCGATCACCAGGAGGGCGACGCCGCAGGGCGCGGCGAGGAAGGCCAGCGCGACGAGGACGGCGCTCATCCGGCGAGGTCCGTCGCGGAGTCGGAGAGGTCGGATCCCCGCGACCGGTGCACCACCGTGGCGACGGCGAACCCCATCGCCATCTCCACGGTCATCGCCGCGAGGATGACGAGCAGCACGGTCTGCCCGTCCGGCGTCGGGGAGAGGAACCACCAGAGCGCCCCACCGGCGAGGAGCACACCGTTGATCATCAGCTCGATCCCCATCATGACCATGACCACCACCTGCTGGGTCAAGGCACCGTAAAGGCCCACCGAGAACAGTGCTGCGGACACCAGGAGCACGAGTTGCAGCGTCATCGGCCGATCCCCCCGCCAATGGGATCCTCAGGGTGCGCCCGGCCATCCGGGTCGCGTCGGTCGAGGTCGGCGCCGTAGCGGTCGTAGCGGCCTCTCGGGTTCGCCAGCACGAGCGAGGCGACGATCGTGGCGAACAGCACCGGGCTGATGGTCAGCATGACCAGCATCTTCGACCCCATGATGGCCTCCCCCAGGGACCGGGTCAGGTCGGCTGCTGCTGAGCCGGTGCGGTCCGGCCACGGGATGACGATGATCGCAACCGCCAGGACAAGGAAGGTCAGTGTGGCCAGCACGGCGGAACGACGTGTGCTGTGCGTCATGTCCATCGGCATCAGGGCCGGATTCATGCCCATGAACATCACCATGAAAACGGCCATGATGGCCATCTCCATGATCATCATCAGGATCGTGATCACTCCGATGTAATCGAGGTGCAGCATCACGATGATCCCGCCGACGGCCACGAAGGAGACGGCGAGGGCGTAGGTGGCTCGGGCCATCGAGTCCACGACGAAGACGGCGATGCCACCGGCCACGGCCAGCACCGCGAAAATCCAGAAGAGGATGCTCTCGATCACAGCGCACCCCCGTGCATACCGACGATGACGGCGACCACGGCGAGCTGCACCAGCACGAGGGGCACCACGACCACCCAGGCGATCTCGGCCACCCGCTCGGGTCTCAGGGTGGGGAAGAGGCGACGCAGGGTGATGAGCCCGGCCAGAACGGCGCAGGTCTTCAGCACGACCCAGACCCCGGCTGGCAGCACAGGGCCAGCGCCGCCGCCGAGGAAGAGCGGCACTGAGAAGGCCGCTCCGGCGACGAGCACCGCGTAGCGGCCGCCCAGCACCAGCAGCCGGTCGATGCCGCTGAGTTCGGCCACCACTCCCCCGCCGACATCCGTGCCGAGAGCGGTCTGGAAGGGCCCCCAGGAGGAGAAGGCCACCACGGATACCGCGAAGACCAGGGCGGCCAGCGGCATCCAGACCACGAACCAGAGGTCGACCTGGGCGGCCTGGATGTCGAGCATCCGCAGGCTCCCGGCCCCGATCGCCGGTGCCGTCAGGGCGAACATCAGGGGGATCTCATAGGAGAGCGCCTGGGCGAGGAACCGGTAGCCGCCGACCAGCGACCAGCCGCTGTTCGCCCCCCAGCCGAGGAGCCACCAGAGCGCCCAGAGCAGCACGTCCATGGCATTGAACCAGACAAGGCCGACGGGGAGGTCAGCGAAGACTGTGTCGCCGAAGGGGATCACGACGACCTTCAGCACGGCCACCATGCCGATTCCGGCACCCGCGATGCGCCAGAGCAGGGAGTCAGCGCCGGGCAGGGTGCGGCGTTGCTGACGCAGCAGCCGCGCTGCCTCGTGCAGTGGCGCGGTGAACCCGGAGCGCAGCGGTGCCCCCCTGGTGCGGGCGTCGAGCGCGCCGTTGGCCGAAGCGGTGACCCCGGCGAGCGTGACCACGGCGATGGGAACGAGGAGCACGGCGGCGAGAACGGGGTCACTCATGGCTCACCGAGCCGCTGACCCGGCTGCGGCTTCCGAGGCCGGCGATGATGAGCCGGGTCGCCGCCAGCTCCTGCCCGATGACAGCCAGGCGGATGTCGTCGGGGGACGTCGGCCGTCGGAGATCGGCAGCCGGGATCTGCTGAGCTGGGTCGACGGCGTCGGGGTCGACCAGAGCTGGGTCGACGAGGTCGAGCACGGTCTGCACCCAGTCGAGCAACCGCGCACGCAGGGGCGTTCCCGGGGTCTGAGGGAGCCCAGAGAGACTCCAGCGCAGGCTGCGTGAGCGTCGTAGTCGGGATGCGACCCGGCGCAGGCGCGGCAGGAGGCGGTCCACGGTGCCTCCGGCGAGGACGTCGTCGCGGAGCCGGGCCAGCTGCTGGGCTGCCGGCTCCCACCCGGCGACGCTGAGCAGCCGTGCGGCGTCATCCAGCAGACGGGCGGCTTCCGGCGGCTGCTCGATGTTGTCAGGCCAAGGCAGCAGCTCGGCACGGGCGTCGACGACGACGTCTCCGTGCAGGCTGCAGTGGAGCACGAGGTCGGCCGGCCACTCCGCGAGAAGGGGACCCATTGTGAGATGGGTCACGTCCATCTCGAGGCCGTCGCGGTCATTGTCGCCCCCGGCGAGCGGGATTCCGGCTGGGCCCGACATGTCCATGTCCATGTCCATGTCCATTTCCATGCCAGGGTCCATGCCCGCGCCCGATCCCGCGTCGTCCCCGTGGGGGGTAACGGCCGGCGCTGGACCCCGGTCGTCGTCCAGCACCAGCCGCCGCGTTCTGGCATCCGTGCGCTGCCGGGGATCGTCCCGCAGCACCGCGGGGATGCTGTTGAGGAGGTCGTTGAGCGACCCTCCCGGCTCGAGCAGAACGCGGTGTCTGGGTGAGGGGATCTGCTGCCAGACGGCGTCGATGAGCCGGTCGAGCTGGCTGCTCGGCGTGCCGCACACCACGAGAGCATCGGCGTCGGCCGGGCCGAGAGCCTCGACCCACCCGCGCTCGGCGATGGCGGCCTGCGCCAGCATCCGCAGCAGACCGAAGCCGGGGGTCTCGACCAGGAATACGTGCACCCGGCGTGTCGCGGTTCGCGCGACGAGGCCTGTCACATCCATCGGAACGCCCCCTCCCGCCAGGCCCAGACGACACCGACCATCAGGATCGCCAGGAAGACGAACATCTCGACGATCGCCTCTGCCCCCCGCTCGGCCACGATCACCGCCCACGGATACATGAAGAGCATTTCGACGTCGAAGGCGAGGAATACCAGTGTCAGGGGGTACCAGCGGGCGTGGAACCGGGAGAGGGCATGCTCTCGGGGCTGCCATCCCGACTGGAAGGGCAGCACCTCGACGATCTCCCTCGATACGCGAACCGCCCGTCCGAGGAGGTGGAGGCCCCCGACCGCGGCCATGCACAGCCCGAGCACAAGCAGCAGACTCAGGTAGGGGGACACGACGACCTCTTCGAGCAGGAATTCACGGGAGCTGCCGAAACGCTCTGGGGCACGAGGGTCTCTGCCACCCCATCAATCTCATACCCTCCGGGGGTAACACACAAGTCAAGGCCCGATATTGCGTGAGCACGGCGATGCTGCTGCCGAGCCAGGCGCTCCCCCGCCCGCCACGCGATCAACCCACCGTCGGCCCGGATCGGCGTACGCCGCCACCCGCCGTCACGAGGGAACGGACTCCTCGTCGAGCATCTCCAGCAGGCGGGTCGTCGTGCGCCAGTTGCGTACCGTGATCCGGCGGAAGACCGGCTTCCCGAGGAACGAGGTGATGCGGGTCTCCCGCGCCCGCGCCGCCACCCGCGAGAAGTACAGCGCACCGGGTCCCATCGCCGCCGAGTCGACGCCCTCGCGCAGGTCGGGCAGAAGGGCGAACGCCTCCTCCGCGGTCAACGGATACTGCAGGAAGTAGACGTCACTGCGCAGGTCGGGCGAGCCGTGGCCGGGCGGCGCGGCGGCGATCGTCGCGGCCAGCTCGTCACGCGAGCGGACGACGACGGTGAGCTCCAGTGCGAACCGTGCCTCGAGCATCCGCGACAGCTCCGCCTCCAGCTTCGGGTCGCCGGACCTCGTCTTCGCCGTGAACAGCACATTGCCGCTCTGGATGTAGGTGCGAGCGTCACCGTAGCCTCCGTCGCGGAAGCATGCGGCGAGCTCGGGCATCGCGACGGGGTTCCGGCCGCCCACGTTGATTCCGCGCAGCAGGGCCACGTGGGTGAAAGCGGATGTCGCGGGCACCACCCCACGATGCCACGAACCCGTGGGAGCCGGCCACCGCCAGCTGCCACCAATGGCGCGTCGGCACTACAGCCCCGGCGGCGCACCCGTCAGCTCGATACTCATCTGGTCGGCGTCGAGGTTGATGAGGGCCCCGCTCAGCACCTCGGCGCGCCGCCGCGAGCGTGATGACCCCGCGCATCCGGCCCAGACGAGGATGCATTGTGCCGCCTCCCTGTGCCGGGAGCCGCAGAATTCACCGTACGACACCCCCGTAGGCTGGGGTACGTGACGGACACCCCACTGATAGGCCCCGTCGCTGCCCCGAACCTGCAGGTGATGAGCTTCAACATCCGCCGCCGCATGACGGGCCTCGTGCGCAGTCCCGACCGCTGGGACCGCCGACGTCCTTTTATCCAGCGGATGTTGGCGGCCGAGCTCCCCGCGATCGTGGGCGTTCAGGAGGCCCTCCCCGACCAGGCCGAGTTCGTGCGCCAGGCGCTCGGCGAGCGGTACCGCTCCATCGGATACGGGCGCCAGGCCGACAAGCGCGGCGAGGGCTGCCCGATCATGTACGACCGCGACCGGCTGCGGCTCGTCGGCTGGACGCAGACCGCGCTCTCCGACACCCCGGAGGTCGGCGGCTCGACCACCTGGGGCAACGCGATCCCCCGCGTCGTCCTCGACGCGACCTTCGCCGACCGCGATACCGGGGCCGAGTTCCGGGTGTTGAACACCCACTTCGACCACAAGTCCCGCACCGCGCGGTTGCACTCCGCCGACGAGATCCTGACGCTCGTCGCGGGCTCGAGCCTGCCGGCGATCGCGACCGGCGACTTCAACACCGACGCCGGGACCCTCCCCCACGACCGGATGACCGCGCCGGGCGGGCTCCTCGACAGCTGGGACACCACCGGCGACCGCCTCACCGACGCCTGGGGGACGTTCCCGAACTACCGCGCCCCGCAGCTCGGCCGCAAGCGCATCGACTGGATCCTCGTGAGCCCGTCGATCGAGGTCGTCAGCGCCGCGATCAACGTGGCCCAGTTCGACGGCAAGTGGCCGTCCGACCACGCGCCAGTGCAGGCGGTGCTCCGCATCCCGGGCGGCAGCGACATCCGGGGTGGCAGCGACTAGGCTGCCCGCGTGACCCAGCTCACCCCGCCCACCCTGCGCCAGCGCGCCGCGGCCGCCCCGCTCCTGCTGCTCGGCCTCGGGATGGCCCTGTTCTTCACCGGCTTCCTCGTGCTGCTCAACCTCATGGTCGCCGGGCAGTGGCTCACCGGGGGCGCCCTGATCGGCGCGGCCCTCGCCGGGGCGGCGTGGGGAACGGTCATGAGCATCTGGCTCGGCCGCCAGCGGCGGCGCGGCGGCGACGAGACCACCGCTCGCACAGTCACCGCGGCCGTGAAATCGGGCGTTGTGCCCGACGGCACCGATGCCACGGCCTGGCTGGCGATCCTCGCCTACCGGCGGCAGCAGACGGCGTTCTACGCCTGGTTCATCCCCGCGGTGTTCGGCATCGTCGGCATTCTCGCGATCACCCTCGCCGTGACCGACCCGGTGCCCGGCGTCTTCTGGGGGCTCTCCGCGATCGGCTTCCTCGCCCTTGCGGTGGGCTACCCGATCGCGGCACGCCGCCGGGCGACCCGGATCGCGTCTCTGCGGGCGACCGTGCTCGATCTGCAGCGACACGAGCGGCGCTGATCGTGCGGGGTACAGCACCCCGCGACATCCGCTCTGTGAAGGGGGCAGACTGGTCTGATGCCCGACTATGGCCACCCCCTGCACTTCGGAACGTTCATCACACCGACCACCAGCCCGGCGGATGCCGCGGTCACCCGCGCCCAGCTGAGCGAACGGCTCGGCTACGACCTCGTGACGTTCCAGGACCACCCGTACCAGCCGGGGTTCCTCGACACGTGGACGCTGATGACCTGGGTGGCGGCGCGCACCGAGCGCATCCACATCTCGGCGAACGTGCTCAACCTGCCGCTGCGGCCACCCGCCGTGATGGCGCGCGCCGCCGCGAGCCTCGACCTGCTGTCCGGCGGGCGCTTCGACCTCGCTCTGGGGGCCGGCGGCTTCTGGGACGCGATCGAGGCGATGGGCGGGCGGCGCCTCACGCCGGGGCAGGCCGTCGACGCGCTCGGCGAGGCGATCGAGGTCATCCGCGGCATCTGGAACGCGGGCGAGCGCGCCCCGCTGCGGGTGCCGGGGCAGTACTACCGGGTTGACGGGGCGAAGCGCGGGCCGGCACCGCTGCACGACATCCCGATCTGGGTCGGCGCGTACAAGCCGCGGATGCTGCGGCTCGTCGGGCGGTCGGCCGACGGCTGGCTGCCCTCGCTGCCGTATCTCCAGGAGGGCGACTTCGCGGCGGGCAACCGCGCCATCGACGACGCGGCCGAAGGGGCGGACCGCGATCCGCGGGAGATCCGCCGGCTGCTCAACATCTCCGGGCAGTTCACGCCGGAGCGCAGCGGGTTCCTCCGGGGCCCGAGCGCCCAGTGGGTCGAGGAGCTGCTGCCGCTCATCCTCGACGACGGCGCTGGCACGCTCATCCTGATGGGCGACGACCCGGCCACCCTCGAACGGTTCGCGCACGAGGTCGCCCCGGAGCTGCGCGAGGCAGTCGCCCGGGAGCGCCATATGGCGAACATCGACGCGGGCCCGGTGCGCAGCACCGTCGCGCTCTCCCAGCGGCGCGACGGCATCGACTACGACCACCTGCCGGCCTCGCTCGCCGACACGGCCATCGAGCCGGGCGACTTCGGCTACACCACTGTGCGGTCGACCTACATGCGCGGGGGCTCTCCGGGCTTGGTCCTGCGCGCCGGCAGCGTCGACGAGGTCGTCGACGCCCTGCGGTTCGCCACGGCCCAGCCGGTCGCGATGGCGGTGCGCAGCGGCGGGCACGGCATCAGCGGGCGCTCGACGAACGACGGGGGCATCATCATCGACGTCGGGGCGCTGAACGCGGTCGACGTGCTCGATGAGGCCGCGCGGCTGGTGCGCATTGGCGCCGGCGCGCGCTGGGCGGATGTCGCGGCCGCCCTGCATCCGTTCGGGTGGGCGCTGAGCTCTGGCGACTACGGCGGGGTAGGCGTCGGCGGACTCGCCACGGCCGGCGGCATCGGCTGGCTCGCCCGCGACCACGGACTCACGATCGACCACCTGGTCGCCGTCGAGGTAGTGCTGGCTGACGGCTCGGTGGTGCGCGCGAGCGCCTCCCAGTACTCCGACCTCTTCTGGGCCATGCGCGGGGCTGGCGCCAACTTCGGCATCGCCACCCACTTCGATTTCATCGTGGACGAGATTGCGGATGTCGGCTGGGCCCACCTCGCCGTCGACGCCACCGACACCGCGGCGTTCCTCCAGGGTTGGGGAGCGGCGATCGAGGCAGCCCCGCGCGACGTGACGAGCTTTATGATCCTCGGCCGCCCTCGGCTCGGCCAGCAGGCCGTCGCGCAGGTGATGGCGGTCGTGAACTCCGACGACCCCGACACGATCGTCGCCCGGCTGCAGCCGTTCGCCGGCATCTCCCCGCTGCTCGGCCAGGACCTGCAGCTCAAGTCCTATGCGGAGGTGATGGCCAACAACGCGCCGGGACCGCACCAGGGGCAGGGCGATCCCGTCTCCCGGTCCGGGCTGCTCGAGCACATCACCCCCGAGTTCGCCCAGGCGGCCACCCGGCTGCTCGAGACGGGAGAGGTGCACTTCTTCCAGATCCGGTCGATGGGCGGCGCCATCTCGGACGTGGCGGCGGATGCTACCGCGTTCGCCCACCGCTCGGCGAACTTCTCGGTGGTCGCGCTCGGGTCGGACCGCGACGGCCTGAACGCGGCCTGGGACGACCTCTACGCCCACTTCGACGGCCTCTACCTGAGCTTCGAGACCGACCTGCGGGCCGAGCGGATCGAGGACGCCTTCCCGGCTGCGACCCTCGCCCGGCTGCGCGAGCTGAAGGCGCGGTACGACCCGGGGAACGTGTTCCGCGACAACTTCAACGTGGCCCCGGCGCCCGGCGAGGGCTGACGCGCCGCCCGATCCCCAGGCATGTCCCGCCCCGCCCCGTGCGAGAGGCTGCGACGTGACATCCGCTTCTCCTGATCGATGCACGAGGACGGCGGCGGGAACTCCTGAATAACAATGATCATGATCCGGGTCGCGTAGCCTGAGGGGATGGCCAGGAGCATTGCACGCGAGACCAGGATCGACCTCGACGAGATGCTGGAGTTCGTGCGACCGCGGCACCACATGCTGCTCTCGACGACCCGCGGAGACGGGCGCCCCCAGCTCTCCCCCGTTTCGGGCGGTGTCGACGAGCTCGGGCGCATCGTGATCGCGACATATCCGGCCAGGGCCAAGACCCGCAACGCGCAGCGCAACCCGCTCACCTCGGTGCTGGTGCTCTCCGACGACTGGGACGGCGCGTGGGTGCAGATCGACGGGGACGCCGAGGTACTGCACATGCCGGAGGCGGCCGATGGCCTCGTCGACTACTTCCGCTGCATCGCCGGCGAGCACTCCGACTGGGCCGAGTACCGGGAGGCGATGGCGATCCAGGACAAGTCCCTGATCCGCATCACGCCGACCCGTTGGGGTCCGATCGCCACCGGCGGCTTCCCCGCGGAGATCGCCGCGCGGCTCGACGCTCGCTGAGGCGCGGCGGGCCCGGCATGAGAAACTGAGGGTCAGACTTCCGAGCCGACCCCTGGGGACCCCATGACGAGCAGCACCGCTGGACAGACCACTCACCCGATTCCTGCCGACGCCATTCACGGCGTCGAACCCGTGCCGGTCGGCAGCATCGTCGTCGGCCATGACGGCTCAGCCGACGGGCGCCGGTCGCTCGCCGCCGCCTTCGAGCTCGCCGAGAAGTTCGTGGCACCACTCGTGGTCGTGCGCACCTGGGGCGTCGACAGCGTGCCGGCCGGCACCCTCGTCGACCACGGCATCGTGTCGTCGTTCGCCGAGATCACGGCGAAGGTCCTGCACGAGCTGCAGCAGGAGACATCCGCTCTCGTGGCGAGCCACCCCGGAGTCGAGGTCATCTTCCGCGTCGTGCAGGCGCAGGCCGCCGCAACGCTGCTGACGCTCTCAGCCGACGCCCGTGTGCTTGTCGTCGGGTCGCGCGGACTCGGCGGGTTCGCCAGCCTGCTGCTCGGATCGGTGAGCGAGCAGTGCGTGCGGCACGCGTCGTGCCCCGTTCTCGTGGTGCGGCCGAGCAAGACGCGCGGGGAGTGACATCCGCTTTCCCGACGGCTGATTCGGCCAGGGAGGTGCCTCTCGGGGCGCCCTTCTACCGGGCACCGATCGCGGTGGCGTGTCGGCGGTTCTTCCAGAAGTACGCGACCTTCTCGGGGCGGGCGAGCCTGAGCGAGTACTGGTGGTGGGCGCTGGTAGCGGTCGTGATCGGGCTCGGTTTCCGGCTCGCGGAGGCGGTCGAGAACGGCGGGGGGTCGACCGTCGGGACGGGCGGGGAGCCGCTGCTGGACACGAGCTTCGGCACCGTGGCGATCGTGTCGCTGCTCTGGGCGCTGGCGACGGTGGTGCCGACGCTGTCGCTGCTCGTGCGCCGGTTGCACGATGCGAACTTCAGCGCCTGGATGCTGCTGGTCGCGTTCGTGCCGTTCATCGGCGGTCTCGTCCTGTTCGTGCTGACGCTCCTGCCCTCGCGCGAGGCCGGCCGCCGCTTCGACGGGCCCCTGCCGGGGAGCGCGTAGCCTCTCG
>JACMNE010000016.1 GCA_014378715.1 Microbacteriaceae bacterium | reverse complement strand
ACGGGAGCGGTCGACAGCTTCGCCTACTCGGAGGACGACTTCCGCGCCGAGTACGCGAGCGGTACGGACTACGACATCGTGAGGATGAGCGGCCAGGCCGGCATGGCGAACGGGGGGAACCGAGGCATCCGCGCGATCGATGCCGTCGGCACCGAGCTCGCGGAATCCTTCTATCTCCCCGGGCAGGTCGGGCACAACCTCGGTGCGAACTTCGGTGCGCCCGCGCACGGCACGGATGCCGAATTCCGGGAGATCGCCGCTCCCACCCCCGGCGAGATCGACCCCGCCCTGCTGCAGCCCAGTGAGCCGGCTCCTGTGCCCGAGACCTCGACTCCCTCGGAGGGTGTCGCCGCGGAGTGGCCGCTTGTGGTCACCGAGATCCAGCCCGACAATTCCGGTGCGGACCTCTATGAGTACTTCGAGGTCGTCAACACCACCGGCGAGGACATCTCCATCGGCGACGACGGCCATCGCCTCGTTTACACCTACGCCGATTCCGACGACCGGTCAGTCGATCTGGCCTGGGGGATTGCTGCCGGCACCGTCATCCCGGCGAATGATGTCGTCGTGTTCTGGCTCAACTACGGCTCGTCGACGAACCTGACCGACGACCAGTTCCGCTCCTACTACGGCACCACGGATGACGTCGATCTCGTGCGCGCCACCGGACTGAGCGGCTTCGCGAACGGTGGAAACCGCGGCATCCGCATCATCGGTCCGGACGACGCGACCGTCGGATGGTCCTTCTCTGCCGCCGGTACATTCTCAGCCGGATCCGGCAACGAGTTCTCTGTGCCCGATGTGCGGGGCGAACGCGCGATGCCCGTCCACACAACGTTCGCGTCTCCCACCCCGGGTACCGTCGACCCGGCCACGCTGATGAGCGCGCTCATCCGCCCGTCCGACTCCGACCTTGTCACCGCGACACTGCAGGTGACCGAACTCATGGTGAACTCGGCGAACGTGGGTGGCGGCGACGCGTTCGAGTACATCGAGGTCTACAACGCCAGCGACGCGCCCGTGAACTGGACCGATTACACGATCCGCTACCTGTATCCGCTCGCCGATCTCAGCAACTCGTCGACCACGCTCTGGCCGTCGGTTCCCCGCGCCGCCGAGATCGTCCCCGGCGAGACGATCGTGCTGTGGGTCAAGAACGGCGCCAATGACGCGCTGACCGAAGCCGACTTCAACGCGGAGTTCGGCACCGGGTTCACCCTCGGCAACGACCTGCTCGAACTCTTCGTCGGGGGGATGGCCAACGGGGCGCCTCGGGGAATCGAGATCATCACGAACACCGAGATCTCGCAGAGCCGCGCGTATTACAACCTCGCGGGCGCAGCGGATGTGCGGGAGAACCAGGCAATCCACTTCGCCTCCGTCAGCGACGACACCGCACTGCAGGCGATCTCGTCCATCGGGGACCCGACGCCGGGATCAGTGGGCGAGACGCAGGTCCCGTCGACTCTAAAAGTGGTGCCGGCCGACGCGGTGCCACCGGTCATCGACAACCGCACGCCGAGCTCGTTCGAGCCCGGCGAGGCGATCGAGTTCACCGCTGTGGTCACGGACAACGCGCAAGTGCGAACCGTGTCGCTCGAACTCGCCAACGACGTCGACGGCGACATGGGTGCGCGCAATCTCGTGCCCGGCCCCGACGGCCTCTACCGGGTCTCGGTCACCGCGGTCGACACCGTCGGCAAGACCGGATTCAGCTATCGACTCACGGCCTCCGATGGCACGCAGACCGCCGACTCGGGTCAGCTCACCGTCGCCACAGCACAGGCAGCGGATGATGTGCGCCTGAGCCTCCGGGACGGCGAGTATGTCGCGGGCACGGTCGTCGTCTCGGCAGCGGGTGAGGTGCATCCCCCGACCATCGGCATCACGATCGACGGTGCGCCGTTCGCGGCGCAACCGGAGCTCGAGGCGTCCCCGGTGTTCGCGTTCGAGGCGACCGCGACCGACGCCTACTTCCGCAACGGTGTCCGTCTCGTCGACTCCGGCGAGGCGGGACCCATTCTCACGGTCTTCGACGAGGGCTTTTACGGTGACGTCGTCACGGTGCCCAGCGACATCCCCCTCGACCGGGTGAACCCCGGCGCGAGCCTCTCGGTGCGCGTCTACGCGGGCACCAAAGCGGCACCCGAGATCGACCTCGACGAGAACAACGACAACTACTCGATCACGAACCTGCGGATGATCCTGCCCGACGGTCGCACCCTGCGGCCGGCAGAGGGGTACGCCCCCGACGCCTACATCGCCCTCGGCGACAGTGGAAGCGCGAGCGACTTCATCGAGGCCACCTTCGCGGTGCCGGACGACGCATTCACCGCGATCGCTGGCGAGTGGGACACGACAACGGTCGCGGACGGGGTTCACCGCATGGCTGCGGACTCGGCCGCGGGCAACGCGAGCGCTGACGTCATCGTCGACAACACCGCGCCGGGCATCGAATCGACTCTCGAGGAACGCCTGTACCAGGGCGAGTTCATGATCGACGCCACCGCACGTGACAGCGGAGCGGGCCTCACCGCGGAGGGTATCCTCGCGACTCTCGACGGCGCGTCGATCGACCTCCCGTTGGCGACGTCCTCCCTTCGACTGGACGCGGCCGAGCACGTTGTGGGATTCACGGCGACTGACCTGGTCGGCAACACCGCGATCCACGAGGTGCGTTTCACCACACCCGTGGAGGAACCGGGCAACGAGCTGCTGAGCCCTGCCGACGGGTTCGAGACTGATGACGAGTCGGTCGACCTGATCGCGCGTGCAGTGGACCCCAGCGGCGACCGGCTCGATGTGACGTTCGGACGCGGCTACGAGCTCACCCCCGGTGACGGGGTCGAGGTCTCGACGGGCTCGGCCACCGACTCCCTCGACATCGACCGCGCGGATGCCCTGCTGCTCACCCAGCAGCAGGTCGAGCAGCTCGGTGCGAAGGATGATGACTCCGTCGCGGTCGAGAGTGACTCGAAGCTCCCGTATCAGCTGTTCCGGGTCCAGGTGCCCTCGGATGCCGAGGATCCGACAATGCGCCTGCGCTGGGATGGCTCCGCCAACGCTGGCGCGAAAATCCTCCTCTACGCTCTCGACCCCGTGGCCGCGGCCTGGGTGGAACTCGACCGCCACCTCACGACCGACGGCGCCCCGACCGAGTTCTCGCTCGAGGCGCTCGTCTCTGTCGGTGACTTCGCGGTCAACGCTGAGGTGACGGTGCTCGTGCAGCACTCGGAGGGATTCGCGGGCGACGATCTCTCGACCCGCGAGAGCGTCGTCGAGGCGAACCACCCGGACGACCTCCCGCGCTCGGCCTATGACTTCACCATCGCTTGGGAGTCGGACACCCAGTACTACAACGCGAGCGCGGAGATCTACGATCGCCAACTGTCGATCCACGACTACCTTCTCCGCGAACGCGGCGACATCAACCTGCAGTACCTCTCGCACACCGGCGACATCGTCGATCAGTCCAAGGATCCCGCGCAGTGGCTCCGGGCCGATCCGACTTACGCCTCTCTCGACGATGCCGGGCTTCCCTACGGAGTACTCGCGGGCAATCACGACGTCGACCAGCAGACCGATGACTACACCGAATTCAGTGAGTGGTTCGGCGAGGCGCGGTACGCGGGCAACCCGTGGTATGGCGGAAGCCACCTCGACAATCGCGGTCACTTTGACCTCATCACGGCGGGTGGCATCGACTTCATCATGGTCTACATGGGATGGGCTCCCGGCGATGAGCAGATCGCCTGGCTGAACGAGGTGCTCGCGCAGTACCCGGAACGCACCGCATTCCTCAACCTCCACGAGTACATGCTGACGACGGGGGGACTGGGGCCGATTCCGCAGCGGATGTACGACGAGGTGATTGCGACGAACGCCAACGTGAAGTTCGTGAGCTCCGGCCACTACCACGATGCCTTCACGCGTCTCGACTCGTTCGATGACGATAGTGACGGCATCGCCGAACGCACGGTGACGCAGATGCTGTTCGACTACCAGGGTCTGCCCGATGGTGGCGGCGGATACCTGCGCCTGCTGCACTTCGACACCGAAGCTCAGAAGATCATGGTGCGCACCTACTCGGACTTCCTCAAGGACTACAACTCCGACGACCCCACGCTCGAGCCCGTGCATCAGGAGTTCGAGATCCCGTTCGCCCAGGCCGGGATCGTCCCGACCGGCAAAGTGCTCGCGACCGACGCGTTCCGAGCCGACGTGTTCAGCGCCGAGAAGATCGCGTCGTTCGAGAGTCTCGAGAGCGGGTCCGAGCCAACCGCGAGCTGGGCGCCAGGGCTGGGCGAGCGCTCCTGGTATGTCATCTCGACCGATCCATTCGGCGCCGTGGCCTACTCCGAGGTGCGATCGATCAACTTCGTTGAGCGCATGGCGGACCCCGAGGTGCCGATCGACCCTGAGCTACCGGCCATACCGGGCTCCGGGGCGCCGTCGACCGTGGCGCCGGCGATTCCCGGCGACCAGTTCACCGGCATGCTCGAGGGCGGCATCTCGACACCCGTCGTCGCGCGTCCCGGACAGCCGATCGCGATCGGTGTCGGAGCGGACAGGGCAGGGGCGTGGGTCCAGGTGTGGCTCGGCGACACCGCCCTCGCGTCGTGGACGCAGGTGGCGGCCGACGGACGCGTCTACGCCGTGATCTCGGCGGGCGCGGCACCGGGCGAGGTTCGCCTGGCGGTGCAGGATGAATCCGGTGCGCTGATCGGCTGGTCGATGATCGCCATCGCCGCCGAGATCGCGCCGGCGGGTATCGCCGGCGGAAGGACTGCTGAACTGGCGGCCACGGGATTTGATGCGCCGATCGCTCTGATCGCGGCCGCCGGGGCGCTGCTCCTGCTGGCCGGGGGCGTGATGGTCGCGCGACGCCGCGGCGAACGCCCGGCGGACACGCGGTAGCGCGGCGACGGCGACTCGGTCAGGTCTCGCCTCGCGGCCGCCGCCGCTCGGGCGGCGGGGGCACGGCCTTCGCCAGGGCGATGTCGGCGAGCGCAATCGTCACCAGTCCGCGCCGCGTCTCGACGACGCAGATGGTGGCCCCGACCGAGACCAGGTCGCCGAGCGCGTCGGTGTGCCCGCCCTCGATGCGGTACCGCACGACGACCCGGGTGCCGGGGAGGGTGCCGGCGACGAAGTCGGCACCACCCGAGCCCGCGCCCACCGCTACGCCCCGAGCTCCCGCCGGATCGCCGCCACGAACCCGTCGATGTCCTCGTCGGTGGTGTCGAAGGCGCACATCCAGCGCACCTCACCGGTCGCGACGTTCCAGTCGTAGAACCGGAACGTCTCGCGCAGCCGGTCGGCCACCCCGGCCGGCAGCACCGCGAAGACCGCGTTCGCGTGTGTCTCCTGGGTGATTGTCACGCCGGGCACCTCCTCCACGCCCGCGCGCAGACGCTGCGCCATGCCGTTCGCGTGCTGCGCAGACCGCAGCCACAGCTCGCCGTCGAGCAGAGCGATCAGCTGCGCCGACACGAAACGCATCTTCGACGACAGCTGCATGTTCATCTTGCGCAGGTAATGCAGGCCAGCGGATGCCGCGGGGTTCAGCACCACGATCGCCTCGCCATACAGCAGGCCGTTCTTCGTGCCGCCGAAACTGAGGATGTCGACGCCGGCATCCGTTGTGAAGTCACGGAACGGCACCCCGAGATGGGCGGCCGCGTTCGAGAGGCGGGCGCCGTCCATGTGCAGGGTCATACCGCGCTCGTGCACGTGATCGGCGATCGCCCGCACCTCGGCCGGCGTGTAGGCGGTGCCGAGCTCGGTCGACTGGGTGATGCTCACGGCGAGCGGCTGCGCGCGGTGCTCGTCGCCCCACCCCCAGGCCTCGAGGTCGATGAGGTCCGGGGTGAGCTTGCCGTCGGGCGTCGGGACGGTCAGGAGCTTGAGGCCGGCGATCCGCTCGGGCGCGGCGTTCTCGTCGGTGTGGATGTGGGCGGTCGCCGAGCAGATGACGGCTCCCCAGCGGGGCAGCACGGACTCGAGGCTCAGCACGTTCGCGCCCGTGCCGTTGAAGACAGGGAACGCCTCGGCGGTATCGCCGAAGTGCTCCTTCATGACCTCCTGCAGGCGGGCCGTGTAGACGTCCTCGCCGTACGACACCTGGTGCCCGCCGTTCGCCTCCGCGATCGCGGCGAGCACCTCCGGGTGCGCCCCTGCGTAGTTGTCCGAGGCGAAACCGCGGTAGCCGATGTCGTGGAGTTGAGTCATCAGCCCATCCTGCCACTGGT
>JACMNE010000067.1 GCA_014378715.1 Microbacteriaceae bacterium | reverse complement strand
TTGTGTCCGACCGCGTCGGCCTCGACGGCGACGTTGGTCCCCGACTTCGTGCCGTTGTTCCAGTCGGACAGGCTGAGCTTCCCGAGGACGATGACATCCTGGCCCTTGACGACAGAGGCCGCCACATGGGCGGCCAGCTCCCGGAAGGTGGAAACCTGATACCAGTTTGTCTGCTTGTCGATCCAGACCTGCTGCTTCTCGTCGAATCGGCGCTCATGGGTGACGAGCCGGAACTTCGTGATCACGAGGCCCTGGCTGTTGATGGTGTGGATCGGGTCGTTCCCGACGGTGCCTGCGAGGGCGATTTTGTCTGTCATGCGGCAAGTGTGCCGACGACAGTGGGGTCACCGCCGTCCATCGTCTGGTTCTGGGGAAACCGGGGGCGACTTCCGCAGCGGGGAGGAGAAGTCGCCGCCCGAGGCGGCCGACGACCCCTCCTCCCACGACGCGATCAGTGCTCGTGGAACTCCGGCCAGTCCGTGCCGGGGACGAGGCTCGCGTGCAGGGCACTCTTGACCACCTCGAGTGTCGGGAACACTCCCCGGTACTTCTCGTCGGTCATCAGCTTGAAGGTGTAGCCGCCCTCGACCTGATGGATCGATCCGATCGCCCCCGCCGGGCCGAATGCGATCCAGTTGTGGCGGGTGATGGTCAGATTCTCGTTGCTCATCGTTGAGCTCCTTGTCTTCCCCGTTACGACGCGAGGATGTATTTAGAGTACGACTTCCGCACCTTGTTCACCTTGGGCAACGCGACGGCCAGGCAATATCCCTGGCCCGGGTTCTTCGCGAAGAAGTCCTGGTGGTACCCCTCGGCCTCGAACCAGGTTCCCAGCGGGGAGATCTCGGTGACGATGCCGCCCTCCCAGACCTCCGCCGCGCGACCGCTGGCGGCTTCGAACAGCTCGCGCTGCGCCTCATCCGCATAGAACATCGCGGAGCGGTATTGGGTGCCCACATCGGCGCCCTGACGGTTGAGCTGACGCGGGTCGTGCAGGGTGAAGAAGACGTCGAGGATGACGGAGGCGGGGATGACATCCGGGTCGAAGGTCACGGCGACGGCCTCGGCGTGGCCCGTGCGTCCCGTGCACACCGACTCGTAGGTCGGGTGGGCGGATTCACCGCCCGTGTAGCCCGACACCACATCGGTCACCCCGTCGAGGACGCGATACACGGCGTCGAGACACCAGAAACAGCCACCGGCAACTACGAATGTTTGCATGGGATTACCCTACTTTCCGCTCTCGGACATTTGCTGAGCACCCCTGTGTCAACCCCGATCCGACCCCGCCCATTCCCCGGCACCTAGGCTGGCCGGATGACCTACTCCGCGTCCCCCGACCGTTACTCCTCCATGCCCTACCCGCGCGTCGGACGGAGCGGACTCACCCTGCCCGCGGTCTCTCTGGGGCTCTGGAACAACTTCGGGGCCGACCGCGGTCTCGAGACCCAGCGGGCGATCGTGCGGCGCGCCTTCGATCTCGGGGTGACCCACTTCGACCTGGCGAACAACTACGGACCGCCGGCCGGCTCCGCCGAGTCGAACTTCGGCCGCATCGTCGCCGAGGACCTCGGTGCGTACCGCGACGAGATCATCGTCTCGACGAAGGCCGGATACGACATGTGGCCGGGCCCGTACGGCAACCTTGGCTCGCGCAAATACCTGCTCGCCTCCCTCGACCAGAGCCTGAGCCGGCTCGGGCTCGACTACGTCGACATCTTCTACTCCCACCGACCCGACCCCGCCACCCCGATCGAGGAGACGATGGGCGCCCTCGCCACGGCCGTGCAGTCCGGCCGAGCCCTCTACGCCGGGATCTCCAACTACTCCCCCGAGCAGACCGTCGCCGCGCACGCCGCCCTCGCCGAGCACCACATTCCGCTGCTGATCCACCAGCCGCGCTACAACATGTTCGACCGGCACATCGAGCACGGCCTGTTTCCCGTGCTCGACGACCTCGGCATGGGCAGCATCGTGTTCTCGCCGCTGGCGCAGGGGCTGCTCACCAACCGCTACCTCGACGGCATCCCCGCCGACTCCCGCGCCGCCGAGGGCCGCTGGATCTCCGGACAAGCGATCAGCGAGACCTACCTGGGCCGTGCGCGGGGCCTCGAGGCGATCGCGCGCGGGCGCGGCCAGTCCCTCGCCCAGCTCGCGATCACCTGGGTGCTGCGGCAGAGCCAGGTGACCTCTGCGGTCATCGGGGCCTCGAGCGTCCGCCAGCTCGAGGACACCCTGCGCGCCGTCGACGGCGCGGTACTGGACCCAACTGAGATCGATGCGATCGACGAGTTCGCGGTGGACGGCACCGCCAGGTAGTCGCAATGTCGGTGGCTCGCCGTAGCCTCGCCTCATCACCAGTTGGGGCCGGCCTCGATTCAGGGAGACACCATGACCACCACATCCACCCGCGCACGCAGGGCATCGACACCGCGCGGCACCCACCTCGTCGCGACCCCGCGCATCGAGACCGCGGTCTCGCTCGTGCAGGTCAATGACACGCTCTGGCGTGTCACCCGGCGCGAGGGGGACGTCCTCGGCTACATCGACCTCTTCCACGCGGATGCCGGCTCCCGGTTCCGGGCCAGACGCCTCCTGTCGACACGCCGCACCTTTGTGAACGACGGTGAGTTCTGGGCGATGTCCGACGCGATCGACTGCTTCCGTGGCCGCTGACCGGCCACCGATCGCCGCCACACGAAACCCATTGTCGTGACACTCGCGGCATTGACGGGGTACGACCGCGATCCCGGGTTATGGTGCCCCCATGCAGTGGTGGAATAGCTTTTTAGACTGGTTCAATTCGAACGACGGCCAGGACGTCCTGACGAACGGAGTCGTACCGTTCGTCGCGATCGTCGTAGCCGGGTTCGTCGCGGCGCTGATCGGTCGCGGGTCGATCCGCCGGCTCCTCACGCTCAATGACCGCGAGAACCGCGTGGCCGCCGTGGCGACCCTCATCGGCGCCGCCCGTCGCGCCTCGGTGTGGAACACCCTGAGCGCCCCCGAACAGCAGCACGCCGACCACGTCGCCAGTGAAGCGGATGTCCGCGTCCGCCTGCTCGCCGTGACCGGATCCGGTCTCGCGGCCGACTGGGCCACCCATGAGATCGCCACCATGAAGAAAAACTCCGTCTCGTTCAGCTTCCAGGCCGAGCAGTCGCTCATCGAATTCCGTGACCGCATCGTCACCTGGCAGGCACGCCCGAGCCGCGCCAAGAAGCTGTTCAAGAACGACCTCGAGCTGTGGGCCTACGAGGACTCGCAGACCAAGAACGACATCGTCTCCCAGCAGCAGGCATGGGCCGCGGCGCAGGTGGCGACGACGCAGACCCCCACCGCGACGCCGGTGCCGGCCCCACTCCCCTCCAACGACACGCCGACCGTCGCCGTCACCACCCCGGCCGGGCTGCGTCCGGCCGCCGCGACCGCGCCAGTCGCGGCGCCGTCGACACCCCTCGCCCCGCAGCCGGCACCCCCGGCCGGGTCGGCCACCAGTGGCGCGGACGCGCCGACCACCACGTCCACCACGCACGCGGCACCCGCCGTCACCTCCGCTTACGAACGCCCGGCCCAGGCCCCGGCAGCGCACACCCCCGAGCTCGTCGCGCCGGAACCCGCATCGGACTCCGGCCGCCGACTCGAGGAGGCGCTGCACCCGGCGCCTGTCTCGGCCGGCTCGGTGACGAAGCGCACCAACCCCGACGAGGACGACGACGCGCGCTGACTCGCGCCCTCGTTCCGCGCTGACCCTCGTTGAGCGCTGACCCGCACGGGCAGGCAGACCCGCATGGGCTGCCCCGCACGCGCCGACCCACGCGGGCGCGCAGATGCGGTTCGCACACGCTGCGGCGTCGGCCGCCGCTCAGGTGAACAGCACCCGCGCAGACAATTCCGGCGCAGCGCCGTACCGTCGCCAAACCCACAACAAAGAGTGCTGTCACTTGACAACGGACTCCGAAAAAATGACAACTTGGAAAAGCCGGAATCCCGGTGATTCTGCCCCTCAGCGCTGGCGACGTTTTGACAACCCACTGAACCGTCCCTGCTTTCCTGCCGCTTTCTTTCTGGTGAAAGGATTCGGATATGCCCACGAAACACCCAACAGAGGTCCGCGAACGAGCAGTTCGCGTGACTCTTGATCGATTGCAGGATTACCCCTCGATGTGGGCCGCGTGCCGCGACCTCGCGCCGAAGCTCAACATCGGTGCGGAGACGCTGCGGAAGTGGGTCACCCAGGCTCAAGCCGATGCTGGCGAGCGGTCGGGTCCCACCACGGACGAGCTCGAGGAGATCAAGCGTCTGAGGCGGGAGAACCGCAACCTGCGCGAGACGAATGACATGGCGGGCTCAAGGGGTCAGCGCATCGGTCCTGTGATCATCAATTAGATCGATCTCGAAGGATGGTCCATGCCCAGTTACCTCACGACTCAGCAGAAACGCATGGCGTTCCATTTCCGGAAGGAGGGAATGTCGTTAGTGCAGATTGCCCGGCAAATCGGATGCTCGGCACCGATGGTTGGCCTGATGGTGCGCGCCGGGCGTCACACATCCGGTGTTCCAGATGACTGGGACCCTCGACCCGGTCGGCTGACGGTCACCGAACGAGAGCAGATACTTATCGGTCTCGGGCGCGGTGACTCGATGGCGGCGATCGCGCGAGCATTGGGCCGGTCGCCGTCGACCGTTTCGAGAGAGATCGCTTCCAACGGCGGCCCGCATGAATATCGCGCATGGTTCGCTCACCGCCGTGCACGGTCGCAAGCACGCCGCCCGAAGCTCTTCAAACTACGGCAGGGGCGGTTACTGGCCGAGGTATCTCAACGGTTGTTGGAGCTGTGGTCACCGGACGAGATCGCGCAACGATTACGGTTGGATTACCCGGACGAACCAGAGATGCGCGTGAGTCACGAAACGATCTACCAGTCCCCGTTCCGTTCAGGGTCGCGGCGAACTGCGGCGTGAGCTGGCACGATGTCTGCGCTCAGACCGGACGGCACGACGCTCCCAGGGAGCCACTGACGGCCGCGGTCACATTCCGG
>JACMNE010000015.1 GCA_014378715.1 Microbacteriaceae bacterium | reverse complement strand
CTCGAGCATGCGATATCTCCTATGACATCGTTCGCCGGACGGGGGTGTCCGGCGCGAAGATGCCAGAGTGCCAGCGCCGCGCGGGGGCCACTACCTCCCGAGGGGGGTGTTTGGCGCTCAGGGCAGAACCGCTCAGGGCAGAACCGCTCAGGGCAGAACCGCTCAGGGCAGGAGGTGGATGCGGCGG
The DNA here is from genome assembly GCA_014378715.1 of Microbacteriaceae bacterium. Taxonomy (GTDB): domain Bacteria; phylum Actinomycetota; class Actinomycetes; order Actinomycetales; family Microbacteriaceae; genus Marisediminicola. The sequence continues at coordinate 25,671 of JACMNE010000015.1, read as the reverse complement.
GCGTTCGCCACGGCCTCGGTGCGGCTGTGCGCGCCGAGTTTCTGCATCACCGACTGCATGTAGCCCTTGATCGTCACCGGCTTCAGCGCGAGGCGGCGTCCCACCTCGGCGTAGGAGCAACCGAGGGCTACCTGGGCCAGCACGTCGGTCTCCCGCCGGGTGAGGCTGGGAGCGCAGGCCGTGCTGCCGCGGGACCCCTCGAGCCGGGCGGTGACGGCGAGGATCCGCTCCGCGAGCTCCGGGTCATCGGTGAGCCGGGCGACCGAGAGCAGCTCGGCGTGGGCGAGGCGCACGGCCTCGAGCAGGTCGCGGTCGGTCGACTCGGCGAGCTGCCCGTCGACGACACGCAGGATGGCGACCCGGTGGTCGACCTCGTCCCGCACCTCCAGCTCGCGCGCGATGCGGGCTGCCCCCGCGCTCAGGTCGTTGACGACCCGTTCGCCGAGGGAGGTGCGGTCCCGCGTAGCGGCGTAGAGGATGCACCTGGCGCGCCCGTCGACGAGAATCGGCACCGCGACCATGGTGCGCAGCCCCTCGATCCGCACCGCCTGGTCGTGGTGGTGGGTGATGCGGTCGGAGTCGAAGTAGTCGGTGACGCTGATCGGCCGCGCCTGGAACAGCGCCCGCCCGCCCACGCCCTCGCCCGGCTGCACGCTCAGGTTCTTGAGCCCCTGGGTCGTGGTGCCGAAGAACTCGGTGATCGTCAGCTCGGTACGGGTGACGAGTCCCGCGAAGATGACCCCGAGCCCGGCCTGCCCGGCGATCTCGCGGATCGCCCCCTTGAGCAGCGCGCGGTCGCTCGGGCGATAGAGCTCGCCGCCGCTCGTGCCGCCACCGTTCATTCCCGCACCGTTCATACCCGCACCGTTCATGGGGAGTGCTCTCCCGTCTCGGATGGGTTAGCGGGATGATAGCAGGGCGGCGCGTTGGTGGAGGCTCCTATACTCGAGTGCCATGACGGCTCCGACCCCCCGCAATGGCCACGTCTCGTTCTGGTGGACCCAGGCCGCGCGAGGTGAGCCGCGACATCCGCTCGAGGAATCGATGACAGCGGATGTCTGCATCGTCGGCGCCGGGTTCACCGGGCTGTGGACCGCGTACTACCTCAAGCGCGCGGCGCCGCACCTGCGCATCGTGGTGCTCGAGCAGCGCTTCGCCGGATACGGGGCGTCGGGGCGCAACGGCGGCTGGCTGACGAACGCGATCACGGGCGGGCGGGAGCAGTACGTGGCCGGGCACGGGCGGGAGGCGGTCGCGGCGTTCCAGGCGGCGATGAACGCGACGGTCGACGAGGTCGTGCGGGTGGCATCCGCAGAGGGGATCGACGCTGACATCAGGATAGGCGGGGAGTTCACGGTGGCGTACAACGCACCGCAGCAGCGCCGGCTGGAGGCGGCGGCGCTCGCCGAGGGTGCCTGGGCTGGCACGGACGTGCGCCTGCTCGACGCCGGCGAGGCGACGGCGCGCATCAACGTGGCCGGCACGACCGGGGCGATGTGGCACCCGCACTGCGCCAGGGTCCACCCGGCGAAGCTCGTGGCCGGGCTCGCCCGCGTCGTCGAGGCGCTGGGCGTGGAGCTCTACGAGGACACGGCGGTCACTGAGATCCTGCCCCGGCACGCCGTGACGGCCCGCGGCACGGTCACCGCCGACGTGGTGGTCCGCGCCACGGAGGGGTTCACGGCCGCGCTGCCAGGGCTCCACCGGGCCTGGCTGCCGATGAACTCGTCGCTGATCGCGACCGCACCGCTACCGGATTCCGCGTGGGCCGACATCCGCTGGCAGGGTGGGGAGGTGCTTGGGGACATGGCGCATGCCTACATGTACGCGCAGCGCACGGCCGACGGGCGCATCGCGATCGGCGGCCGCGGGGTGCCCTACCGCTTCGGGTCGCGCACCGATTCGGACGGCGCCACCCAGGCCGCCACGGTCGCGCAGCTGCGCGAGGTGCTGCACCGGTTCTTCCCCTCCACAGCGGATGTCGCGATCGAGCACGTCTGGTCGGGGGTGCTGGGGGTTCCGCGGGACTGGGCGGCCACCGTCGGTCTCGACCGCGCGGCGGGGCTCGCGTGGGCCGGGGGCTACGTGGGAACCGGGGTCACCGCGACCAACCTCGCCGGCCGCACACTCACCGACCTGATCCTCGGCCACGATACCGAGCTGGTCGCCCTGCCCTGGGTGGGGCACCGGGTGCGCAACTGGGAGGTCGAGCCGCTGCGCTGGATCGCGGTGCAGTCGCTCTACGGCGCGTACCGGGCGGCGGACAGGGCGGAGCAGCGCGGGCGCGTCACGACGTCCCCGCTGGCGAGCCTCGCAGACCGGGTGTCGGGGCGGGGGCACTAGGGAGGCTCGCCGGCACCCGCCCGCTCCCGAACTAGGCTGGATCGACCCACCATCACCGCTCCGGGAGGTCCGCATGGCCAATCCAGTCGTCCACTTCGAGATCGCCGGGCCCGACCCCGCTCAGCTCCGCCGGTACTACGGCGAGCTATTCGGCTGGAGCGCCCCGGCCGGCTCCCCGGTCGCCCCCGAGGTCTCGCAGGTCGACGAGTATTCCTTCATCGAAGCGGATGTCGCGTCGCCCGGCATCCCGGGAGGGATCGGTGGCGGCGCGGGCAGGGATCCCCGCGCGATGTTCTACGTGGGCGTGCCCGACGTGGAGGAGGCGCTGGCGGAGGCCGAGCGGCTCGGCGGGACCCGTGTGTTCGGTCCGGCCCACAATGCAGCGGGCGGAGTCGTCGTCGGACACTTCACCGACCCGGCCGGCAACCTGATCGGCGTCGCCGGCCCCGCCTGAGCTCGCGCCGCGCCTCAGTCCGTCTCGGTCACCAGCGGGTACACACCGTTCTCGTCGTGCACCTCGCGGCCCGTGATCGGCGGGTTGAACACGCACACGGTGCGCATCAGCGTGTGCGGGCGCAGCTCGTGCTTGTCGTGGTTGTTGAGCAGGTACATCGACCCGGCGCCCAGCTCGTGGGTGGTGCCGTCCGACAGCTCGGTGAGCGTGCCGGTGCCCTCCACCACGAACACTGCCTCCACATGGTTCGCGTACCAGAACTCGTTGACGGTGCCAGCGGCCAGGGTGGTCTCGTGCATTGAGAACCCCACCCTGTCCTTCGCGAGGATGATGCGCTTGCTGCGCCAGTTCTCGGTGACGATGTCGGCGTCGGTTCCGGTGATGGCGTCGATCGTGCGGACGATCACGCGAGGGCCAGCTTCCTGGCCGGCTCGAGCACCGCGGCGACGCAGGTCTCGATGATCGCGAGTCCGCGCTGCAGATCCTCATCGCTGATCGTCAGCGCTGGCAGGATCTTCATGACCTCGCCATTCGGCCCGGAGGTCTCCATCAGCAGGCCCCGCTCGAATGCCTCGGCGCAGACCTGGTCGGCGAGATCGCCGCTTGCGAACTGCAGCCCCCGGGCGAGCCCGCGGCCCTTGGCGATGAGGCCGGCCTCTGGGTAGTCGGCGACGAGGCGGTTGAAGTGGCTCTCCACCTTGAGTCCCTTGCTGATGGTGGACTTCTGCAGGGTCTCGTCGGACCAGAAGGCACGGATGGCCTCTGTCGCCGTGATGAAGGCAGGGCCGATGCCGCGGAAGGTGCCGTTGTGCTCGCCGGGCTCCCAGATGTCGAGTTCCGGGCGCACCAGGGTGAGCGCCATCGGGATGCCGTAGCCGCTGATCGACTTCGAGAGGCAGACCATGTCGGGCACGATTCCGGCCTCCTCGAAGCTGAAGAACCCACCGGTGCGGCCGCAGCCCATCTGGATGTCATCGAGGATCAGCAGGATGCCGTGCTTGCTGCACAGCGCCGCGAGGCCCCGCAGCCACTCGGCGCGTGCGACGTTGATGCCGCCTTCGCCCTGCACCGACTCCACGATGACCGCGGCCGGCTTGTTCAGCCCACTGCCGCTGTCGTCGAGGAGCTTCTCGAAGTACAGGAAGTCGGGATAGTCGCCGTTGAAGTAGTCGTCGTAGGGCATCGGGGTGGCGTGTACGAGGGGCACCCCGGCGCCGCCGCGCTTGAGCGAGTTGCCGGTGACGGCGAGCGCGCCGAGCGTCATCCCGTGGAACGCGTTGGTGAAGTTGATGACCGATTCGCGACCGGTGACCTTGCGGGCGAGCTTGAGCGCCGCCTCGACGGAGTTCGCCCCGCCCGGGCCGGGGAAGATCATCGTGTAGTCGAGGCCGCGCGGCTCGAGGATGTGGCTGTGGAACGTCTCGAGGAAGTCCCGGCGGGCTGTGGTGAACATGTCGAGCGAGTGGGTGACGCGGTCGTCGGTGAAGTAGTCGACGACAACCTTCTTGAGGCGCGGGTTGTTGTGCCCGTAGTTGAGGGCGCCGGCGCCGGCGAAGAAGTCGAGGTACGGCGTGCCGTCCTCGGCGAACATGGTGCTGCCGACCGCGCGGTCGAAGACCACGGGCCAGGAGCGGGAGTAGCTGCGGACCTGTGATTCGAGGTCGATGGTGGTGGTGGTCATCTGGTGATCCTCCGTGGGGTTGGGGGTGGGGGCGCCGAGCGGGCCGATCGTGTAGAGCGGCTCCGCGTGGTGCCCGTCGGGGAAGTGGGTGGCCTCGAGCAGCGGGGTGACCGTCAGCGGGCTGTCTCCGCGGCGCTTCGCGAACGCCCGGAACAGGGCCTGCGAGGCGGGGTTGTCGTCGGTGATCGTCGTCTCGATCATGGTCACGGGCGGCGAGAGGGTCGGGTCGGCCGCGAGGTCGTCGAGCATCAGGCCCGCGATGCCGCGGCCCCGGAACCTCTCGTCGACGGCGATCTGCCAGACGAACAGGGTCTCGGGCCGCTCGGGTGGTCGGTTGCCCATCAGGAACCCGGCGACCACACCGTCGACGACGGCGACGCGACAGGTCTCGGCGAAATCGCGGAAGTACAGCAGGTACGCGTACGACGAGTTCAGGTCGAGGGTGCCGGAGTCGCGCGCGATCCCCCACGCGTCGGCGCCGTCGTCGATGACCGGTCTGCGCACGACCAGACCGCTCATTCGGCGGCCTCCACCATCGGGTTGCCGAGCACGGCCTGCAGGAACGACTGGGTGCGCTCGTGCTGCGGGTTCGAGAACATCACCTCGGGGGTGGCCTCCTCGATGATGCGCCCGCCGTCGAACATCAGCACCCGGTTCGACACGTCGCGGGCGAACTGCATCTCGTGCGTGACGATGAGCATGGTGATGTCGGTCGTCTCGGCGATGTGCCGCAGGATGCCGAGCACCTCGCCGACGATCTCCGGGTCGAGCGCGGAGGTGACCTCGTCGAGCAACAAGATCTCGGGGTCCATCGCGAGCGCCCGGGCAATCGCCACCCGCTGCTGCTGCCCGCCGGAGAGCTCGAGCGGATGCGAGTGGGCCTTGTCGGCGAGCCCCACCTGCTCGAGCAGCCCTTCGGCCTTCGCGATAGCCGCCTTCTTCGACATGCCGAGCACGTGCACGGGCGCCTCGATGATGTTCTGCATCACGGTCATGTTCGGGAACAGGTTGAACTGCTGGAACACCATGCCGATCCGCTGTCGCAGCCGGTGCTTGTGGCTGCCCTTCATCTCCACGCGCGCGCCGCCGCGCTCCTCGTGGGTGAGGGGCTCGCCATCGACGAAGATGTAGCCGCCCTCCGCCTCCTCGAGCGTCATCACGAGCCGCAGGATCGTGGTCTTGCCCGACCCGCTGGGGCCGATCAGGGTGACCCGGTCGCCCTTGGCGACATCGAAATTGAGTCCTCTGAGCACGACGTTGTCGCCGTAGCGCTTCTCCACGTCCTCAAAGCGGATGGTGGGTGCTGAACTAGTTGCTGAAGGCAAGGCGCTTTTCCAATCTGCCGATGAGAAGCGAAGTCGGGTAGCTCGCCAGGAGGAAGATCACTCCGGCGATCGTTATCGCTTCGAGGTACTTGAAGTTGTTGCCGCCGAAGATCAGGCCCGCTTGGACCATCTCCACGACGCCGATGGTGAGCAGGAACGGGGTGTCCTTGAACATCGAGATGGCGTAGTTGCCGAGGGCGGGGGCTGTGGCGCGCAGCGCCTGGGGCACTACGACCGCGGTCCAGATGCGGTACCGCGACATAGACAGGGCGGTCGTTGCCTCCCACTGAGACTCGGGAACGGAGTCGATACCGGCTCGGTAGACCTCGGCCATATAGGTGGAGTAGTGGATACCGAAGACTGCGATACCGATGACGATCGGGGAGACGTTGAGGAACGCGTAGTAGGCGAACAACAACTGCACCACGATCGGCGTCATCCGGATGAAGTCGACGACGAAGCCGACGACCCGGCCGATCGGCCGGGGAGCCGAGCGGCGCACGATGGCGATGACCAGTCCCAGCACCGCTGCGATCACCGTGCTGAGCACGGTGACGAGCAGCGTGACCTGGAAGAAGCCAGAAAGGAGTACCGGGAGGACCTCGAAGGCCTTGTCCCATTCCCAGACGACGTTCATACGTGCTCCTTCGTGCTGCTGGTCACGCCGGTGTCGGCGGAGCGCAGGTTCAGGGCCTCAGGCAGGGACACGCCCCGGCCGAGCTTGTGCTTGGCGCGCGCCTCGAGGGCGTTCATCGCGAGAGTGAGGACGTAGGCGATGAGGAAGTAGAGGACGAGGCCGACGCCATAGGCGAAGAAGGTGTTCGTGTCGACGCGCAACTGGTCGATGCGGAAGGTGAGGTCGGCCATCGTGATGAAGCTCACGATCGCAGTGCCCTTGAGCAGGTGGACGAGGAGGTTGCTGAGCGAGGGGATCATCAGCGCCCAGGCCTGCGGGAAGATTACCCGGCGCATCCCCTGGAGCTTCGACAGACTCAGGGCGGTCGTCGCCTCCCACTGACCGGCGGGCACCGAGTTGATCGATCCACGCACGATCTCGGCACCGTAGGCGCCGTAGTTGAGTCCCAGGGCAGCAATTCCCACGGCCATCGCCGGGAAGCTGAGCCCGAACTGAGGCAGCACGAAGAACAGCCAAAAGAGTTGCACCACGAGAGATGTGCCGCGGAAGAACTCGATGATCACCCGGGCGAACCCGCGCAGCAGGATGTTGTCCTGCTGCGCGAGTACCCCGAGCACCACGGCGGTCGCCATCGCGAGGATGGCGCCGCCCACCGTGAGTTGGAGGGTGATGATGAGCCCCTCCAGGATCAGAGGGAGGGCGTTCAGGAGTGCGTCGAAGTTGTCAGCCACGGGGAAGGACTATCCGTCGGTCCCGGCGCAGAGCTGCGCTGTCGTGAGATCGGCCGGCGGCAGGTTCTCGGCGGTGAAGCCGTACTCGCCGACGAGACCCAGGTAGGCGTCAACATCGGTGGTGATGTCGGCGAGCGCATCGTTGTAGGCGGCGAGGAGGGCCGTGTCAGCCTGGCGGAACACGGTGGCACCGGCACCGACCTGGTCGACACCGTCGATGCTCTGCACGAATGCACCGGTGGTCTCCACCGGCACGGACGGGTTGTTGTCGGCCATGTAGTTGAGCGAGATGGCGGTCATCGCGAAGGCATCGGCACGACCGTTGGCGACTGTGTCCATGCCGGTCTGGGCGTCGGGTACCGACTGGACGCCAGTGATTCCGAGCGAGTCGGCGTATCCGGCTTCGATTCCGCCGGCGAGCACCGCAAGGCGCACGCCGTCGGTTGCGGCAACCGAGTCGAGGTCGGTGATGCCCTGTGGGTTGCCCTCGGGCACCATCAGCGCGGTCGTGTACATGATCTCGGGTGAGCTGAAGGCCGCTGCTTCGCACCTCTCGGGCAGGATCGACATTCCGGCGCTGATCGCGTCGAAGCGTCCCGCGTTCAGGCCGGGGATGAGCGAGTTCCAGTCGACCTGGATGACGTCGACGTTGTCGATGCCCATGTTCGAGAAGATCTCCTCGTGCATGGCGATGGTTGCGCCCATCGCCTCGTCGCCGTCCACCCATGAGTAGGGACGCTCGTCAGCGACGGCGACCGTGATAGTGCCGGCCTCCTGGAGGGCGGAGAGTGTGCTTGCGCCGGCGTCACCATCATCGGTAGCGCTGCAGCCAACGAGGCCGAGGGCCAGAACGCTGGAGGCGGCAATCGCCAGTCGGGCTGAGGAGAATTTTTGCGTACTCATGCTGACTTCTTTCTGTCGCTGTGAACGACCAGCTTAGGCATTATCCAGACAACAAGACAATCCACTTGTCAACTTGTATCATTGTCTACAAACATACAAGATGATGAGGAAGCGGATGTCGGACCCACCTTCCACACGAAGGATCGGGCGGGACCTAAACTGCTGTCAGCCCCCCACAGACAAGGATTTAGATGCCAGAATCCGGCCCCGATGCCCACGCGCCCGCCGCAGTGTTCCGAGTCCCTCGTGCCTCCACCGTCGATCTGATCGCCGTGGAGTTGCGCGCCGCGATCCACTCCGGGGCTCTCGTCGTCGGAGGGCCCATCGGCGAGGTCGAGATCGCGTCTCAGCTCGGCGTCAGCCGCAGCCCGCTGCGCGAGGCGGCCCAGCGGCTTGTCCAGGAGGGGCTGCTCACCTCGACACCGGGTCGCGGTCTGCGCGTCGCCACGATCCGGCCCGAAGACCTCCGCGACCTTTACGACGCGCGCGTCGCGATCGAGAGCCAGGCCATCAGGCTCGTCGTCGCTCGTGCCAATGCGCGGGACATCGCGGAGATCGAGGCGGCTCTCAGCACTCTGATGACGGCGAGCGAGGGGACGGACGCGCGGAAGATCGGAGACGCCGACATCGCCTTTCACCACAGCATGGTCATTCAGGCCGGGAACTCCCGGCTCGAACGCTATTTCTCTGGCCTCGCCATCGAGACCCGCATCGCGAGCTTCAGCATGAGCGACGGCTACGTCGTGCGGAGGGACGTCTCGCCGAGCTATCGCGCCATCGTCGACGCCATCGCCGCGGGAGATTCCGGTGCGGCGATCGCGGCACTCGAGTCGCAGATGTCCGATGCCGTCGCCCGCCTGAGCGGTGAACCGGCTGAGCACGGTGCCGACTACGACACCGTCGAGGAGCCGCTCACCAACGATCCGCTGTCGCTCGAGCCGCTGAACGGGCGTTGACCACAGGAAAACACCGTCGCACATGTCGGGGGACGGCACAATAATTGTCTCGATCGGTCTTCACCGATCATTCATCGAACATGGAGGTGTTCGGCGGAGAGCTCACCGTGAGCTCCTTCGCCGAGTACGACGCGAGCGAGGACCCGGCCGAGGCCGACAAGATTCTGCACGCGCAGCTGGTCCCGCCGTCCGGCCTCACCCTCATGGCGGCCGATACCCCGAACAGTATGTCCTACACCCGAGGAGAGAACTTCTCGGTCTCGCTCAGCGGCGAGGACGAGGCCGAGTTGCGGGGCTACTGGGACAAGCTCAACGCCTGCCAGCGCGAACGATGAGACCGCACGGTCGGACAGGCGCGAGCTGAGCAACTCGAACTGACCTGACCCGCGTCGCTGGCGGGCCGCCTGACAGCTACCCCAGCGAGGCGAGCCGAGTCGCCGTCGCGACGGACTCCCCGACCGCCACGAGCACGGTCACGGTGCCGGCGGCCGGGGAGAGCACGGTTGTCTCCATCTTCATGGCCTCGATCACGGCCACGGGGTCGCCCTCGGCGACCTCTGCCCCATCCTCGACCAGCCAGGTGACGACCGACCCAGCCATCGGGCTGAGGACGCCGGGGTTGACTGCGGCTCCCGGAGCGGCGGGGGAGCCGGACGTCGGTGCCACCGCGACTCCTGTTGCCGCGACTCCTGTTGCCGCGACATGCTCTGCCCCGGCACCCGACCCGAGCAGCCCGGCGGGCAGGCGCAGGGTGCTGCGTCGCCCGTCGATCTCGATCCACGAGCGGATCATGCCCATGGGTTCCGGTTCGTCGGCGAGGCTGGCGGCGGGCACGCGGTTCGCGAAGGTCGTCTCGATCCACTGGGTGTGCACCCGGAGCGCGTCGCCGGAGAAGTCGGCGTCACGGAGCACGGCGCGGTGGAACGGCAGCACCGACGGGATGCCCTCGATGACGAACTCGTCGAGGGCGCGGCGGGCGCGGCGGATCGCGACGTCGCGGGTGGGTCCGGTGACGATGAGCTTCGCCATCATCGAGTCGAAGCGCCCAGAGACGACCGAGCCCTGCTCGATGCCCGAGTCGAGGCGCACGCCCGGGCCGGCCGGCGGGACGAACCGGATGACGGTGCCCGGGGTGGGCAGGAAGCCGCGGGCGGCGTCCTCGGCGTTGATGCGGAACTCGATCGAGTGGCCGGTGGGCTCCGGCGTGCCGGTGACCGACAGGGGCAGCCCCTCGGCGATACGCAGCTGCTCCACGACGATGTCGACTCCCGTGGTCTCCTCTGTGACGGGGTGCTCGACCTGCAGGCGGGTGTTGACCTCGAGGAAGGAGATCGTGCCGTCGGCGCTGAGCAGGAACTCGACGGTCGCGGCGCCCTGGTAGGCAGCCGCGGAGCAGATGTCGGCGGCGGCGCGGTGGATGCGGTCGCGCTGCGCGTCGGTGAGGAAGGGGGCTGGTGCCTCCTCGACGAGCTTCTGGTTGCGGCGCTGCAGGGAACAGTCGCGCGTGCCGAGTACCACGACGGTGCCGTGGGCATCGGCGAGCACCTGCGCCTCGATGTGACGGGGGGAGTCGAGGAACTGCTCGACGAAGCATTCGCCGCGTCCGAAGGCCGCGACGGCCTCGCGCACGGCCGAGTCGAACTGTTCCGGCACCTCCTCCAGGGTGCGGGCGACGCGCAGGCCGCGGCCGCCGCCCCCGAAGGCGGCCTTGATCGCGATCGGCAGGCCGACCCGCTCGGCGAAGGCGGAGGCCTCCCCGGCGGTGGCGACGGGGTCGGAGGTGCCCGCAACGAGCGGTGCGCCGACCCGCTCGGCGAGCTGGCGGGCGGCGATCTTGTCGCCGAGCAGGTCGATGCTCTCGGGGCTCGGGCCGATCCAGGTGAGACCGGCGTCGATGACGGCGCGGGCGAAGGCGGAGCTTTCGGAGAGGAACCCGTAGCCGGGGTGCACGGCGTCGGCCCCGCTGCGGAGGGCGATCGCGATGATCTTCGCGGCGTCGAGGTAGCTCGCTGCCGGGGTGTCGCCGTCGAGGGCGAACGCCTCGCCGGCGAGGCGCACGTGCGGGGCGTCGGCGTCGCTGTCGGCGTAGACGGCAACGGTCTCGAGCCCGTAGTCGATGCACCCGCGGATGATGCGCACGGCGATCTCGCCGCGATTGGCGATCAGGACTTTTCTCATCGGGGTACCTCTCGGGAGTCGGGGACGGGGGCGTCGGTGACGGGGACGTCGGTGACGGGGGAGGAAGCGGAGTGCTCGGCGAACGCGCCGAGCGGGCGGAAGCGGATCCGCGCCCCGGTAGGCAGCTGCCCGGCGAGGTGCAGGTGATGTGTCGCGACAGCACCGATCACGGGGTAGCCGCCGGTGAGCGGATGATCGGCAAGGAACAGCACGGGCTGGCCGTCCGGCGGCAGCTGGATCGCGCCAGACACCGTGCCCTCGCTCGGCAGTTCCCCGGTGATCACGCGCTCGAGGGGGTTGCCGGCCAGTCGAAGTCCGACGCGGTTCGACCGCGGGGTGACTGTCCATTCCTGGCGCCCGAGATCGTCGAGCGCATCGGCGGTGAACCAGTCGGTGCGGGGGCCGGCGACGACGTCGAGCACCACGGCGCCGTCCGGGTCGGTCGCAGCGGCAAGCAGGTCGACCAGCGGGTTGCCGGCGAACGGGTCGACGACCCCGGTGGGCGACTCGCGCACCGGCAGCACCGTCCCTTCGCGCAGCGGATCGGGGCCGAGCCCGGAGAGCAGGTCGGTCGACAGGGAGCCGAGCACCGGCTCGACCGCGAAACCGCCGCGCACCACCAGATAGCTGCGTGCCCCGGTGTTGCGAGCCCCCACGCCGAGGGCGCCGACGGTGAGCTCGTCGCCCTCCTCGAGGGCGAAGGTGGTCCCGAAGGCGGGGGAGCGGGGCCGACGACCGGTGACGGTGAGGGGAGTGGGCGCCCCGGCGAGCGCGACGACGACGTCACCGCGGGCGCGCACGCGCAGCCCGCCGAGCAGGATCTCCAGGCCGGCAGTGCCGACCGGGTTGCCAGCGAGGCGGTTGGCCGCGCGCAGCGAGACGGTGTCCAGGGCGCCGGACGCCGAGACGCCGAGCGACGCGAATCCGGCCCGGCCCAGGTCCTCGAGCACGGTGAGGAGGCCGGGGGAGAGGACCTCGAGTGCGGGGGCGGCGGCAACGGGGGAGACTGCGGGGGCGGCGGCGCCGGGGGAGACCGCGACGCCCGCGACATCCGCTCGCCCGGCCCCGGTCACATCGACGAACCGAACCCGGTCGCCCGGTTCGAGTAGGGCGGGGCGGTCGCGGGCGAGGTCCCAGAGCACGCTGTCTGTGGTGCCGATGAGCTGCCAGCCGCCGGGGCTCTCCCGCGGGTAGATGCCGCTGAATGTGCCGGCGAGCGCGACGGAGCCGGCCGGGATGCGGGTGCGCGGCGTGGGGCGACGGGGCACGTCGAGGGCGGGGTGGCCGCCGGAGAGGTAGCCGAAACCGGGCGCAAACCCGGTGAAGCCAACCGAGTAGTCGCCGCCGGTGTGCATGGCGACGAGTGCCTCCTCGCTCACACCGAGGATGGCGGCGACGTCGGCGAGGTCTTCGCCGTCGTAGCGCACCCGGATTTCGACCAGGCGGCTCTGGGCGCTGCTGCGGGCGGTGAGGTCGCGGCCGCGCACCGAGGCGACGATCCGCGCGGGGGTCACCGTGCTCGGCCGGTAGTGCACCAGGAGGGTTCGGGCGCCGGGGATCAGCTCGCCGACACCGGCGATCGGGTCGCGCCCGAGCGCGTCGACAAGCGCGAGGGTCTGGTCGAGGTCGTCGAGCTCGATGAGCAGCGCGTCGTCGCGCACGGGCAGGAAGCGCACGTCAGGCGAACGCCGCGATCGCGATGCCGGCCGCAGTGAATGACTCGCGCACCCGCAGGGCCATGTCCGTGGCTCCCGGGCTGTCGCCGTGCACGCAGATCGAGTCGGCGGAGACCCGGATGGTGCTGCCGTCGATGGCCGTGAGGGTGCCCTCGAGCACCAGGGTCACCATGCGAGCGGCGACCTCGTCTGCGTCGTGCAGCACGGAGCCGGGCTCCCGGCGGGAGACGAGGGTGCCCTCGGGGGTGTACGCGCGATCGGCGAACGCTTCGGTGACGGTGCGAAGGCCCGCGACATCCGCTGCCCGGAGCAGTTCGGAGCCGGGCAGCCCGAGCACGGCCAGGGTCGGGTCGATCGCGGTGATGGCGGTGACCACATCGCGGGCCTGTCGGGCGTCGTGCACGATCGTGTTGTACAGGGCGCCGTGCGGTTTGACGTAGCGCACGGTGGTACCGGCGGCCGTGGCGAGGCCCTGGATGGCGCCGATCTGGTAGATGACGTCGGCGATGAGCTCGTCGGTCGGCACGTCCATGTTGCGGCGGCCGAAGCCGGCGAGGTCGGGGTAGCCGACGTGGGCGCCGACCGCCACACCCGAGATGCGTGCCCCGGTAGCGGTCTCGAGGATCGCGCGGGGGTCTCCGGCGTGGAAGCCGCAGGCGATGTTCGCGCTGGAGACGATGCCGAGCATGCGGGCGTCGTCGCCAAGCGTCCACCGTCCGAAGCCCTCGCCGAGGTCGCTGTTGAGATCGACAGAAGTCATGGGGCGCCTTTCTGGCGTGGGTCGGGGGCTAGGTGGACAGCAGGGAGAAGATCGGTCCGACCGCGACGACGGCCATGTACCAGGTCAGGAGGGTCGCGGAGGTGCCGAAGATGAGCAGCCAGCGCGGGTAGCGGTAGCCGGGCATCAGGTCGGCGCGGAACCAGCCGATGTACATGAAGATCGTCAGGCCGATCGGCAGGATCAGCCCGTTGAAGCCGCCGACGAAGACGAGCAGCGTCGCCGGGGCGGTGCCGATCATCAGGTAGATGGCGAGGGAGACGAGGATGAACGCCACAGTGGCGTAGTCGGCGCGGCGCCCGACGAGCTTCTTCGAGAAGACAGGCAGGAACGAGACCGAGGTGTAGGCGGAGCCGATGATGCTGGTGATCGCGGCGATCCAGAAGACCGCGCCGAACAGGCGCAGGCCGGTCTCGCCTGCGGCGGCCTGGAAGGCCTGCGCTGCGGGGTTGGCCGCGGCTCCGGAGGTGTCGATGATGACCCCGCCGGCGACGACGCCGAGGATCGCGAGGAACAGCACGTAGCGCATGATGCCGGTGATGAGGATTCCGCTGAAGGCCGCGCGATTGACCTGCTTCACGTGCGCGGCGCCGGCGGTGCCGCTGTCGAGCAGGCGGTGAGCTCCCGCATAGGTGATGTACCCCCCGACCGTGCCGCCGACGATCGTGGTGATCGTCGCGAAGTTGATCTCATCCGGCCAGACCGTCTGGCGCAGCGCGTCGCCGACAGGCGGCTGCGAGATGAAAGCGACGATCACGGTGAGCGCGATCATCGCGAGCCCGGCGACGATGACCACCCGGTCGACGACCATCCCGGCGCGCTTGACCAGGAAGAGCGCGATCGCGATCAGCGCGCTGATCAGCCCGCCGATCTTCGGGTCGAGGCCGAAGAGCGCATTGAGGCCGAGGCCGGCGCCCGCGGTGTTTCCGATGTTGAAGACGAGCCCGCCGAGCACGATGAGGAACGCGAGCACGTAGCCGCTGCCGGGGATCGCGAGGTTCGCGAGCTCCGGGGCGCGCTTGCCGGTGACCGTGATCATGCGCCACACGTTCAGCTGCACGGCGAAGTCGATGACCACCGAGGCGAGGATCCCGAATGCGAAGGCCGCGCCGAGCTGAGAGGTGAATGTCGCCGTCTGGGTGATGAACCCGGGGCCGATCGCCGAGGTCGCCATCAGGAACAGCGCGCCGATCAGCGAGTTGCGCCTGCTCCTCGCCAGAGAGCGGATGTCGGGGCGCTGCGGCTCGACGGGAGCGCCGGGCTCCGGCGTGGTTGCGGTGTTGGTCATGATTCCCAGCGTATCCACGTCGAACAGTCTGATAGCTATTGTTCAACGATATGCGTGTAAACAGTGTGTGACAATCCCGTTTCCGTGGACCACCCGGCCGCTGGGGCGGTCGGGATCGCTAGAGTGTCGCCATGGCCGAGCCCGAGGATTCCGCGTCGCGTGCCGACCGCGCAGCCGGCGACATCCGCTCACTTCTGATCTCCGGCGGGCTCGTGCCGGGCCAGCGGCTCTCGGAGACCGCGCTCGGAGAGACCCTCGGGGTCTCCCGCAACACCCTGCGCGAGGCATTCCGCGAGCTCACGAGCGAGCGCCTCCTCACCCGCCGACCGCATGCCGGGGTCTTCGTCGCCGTACCCGGCCTCTCCTCGATCATCGACATCTACCGGGTGCGCCGCATCGTCGAGGGACAGGCGCTCGGGACCGCCTCGCCGGGCCACCCGGCGGGCGCGAGGATGCACACCGCCGTCGAGTCGGCGGCCGACAGTGCGGCGGCGGGGGACTGGGTGGCCGTCGGCACCGCCAACATGGAGTTCCACTCGGCGATCGTGGCACTGGCCGACAGTGTGCGACTCGACCGCCTCTACGCGAACATCTCCGCCGAGCTGCGGCTCGCGTTCGGTCTTCTTGACGACCCCGAATACCTTCACCGCCCCTATGTGGAGCGCAACACGCACGTGCTCGGCCTCTACGACGGCGGGGATTCCGCGGGAGCCGCTGCCGCCCTCGACGCCTATCTCGTGCACTCCGAACGGACGGTCCTCGCGGCCTACTCGCGTCGGATTCCGCGATGATCCTGCCACCTCCCGGCGACACCCGCCGCGCTCGTCGGACGCTCATGTATCGACGCGTAACATAGGGTGTTCGTCCGCCGTCAGGCGCGACCATCAGCCTCGCAGCCCGGCTGGGCGACACCCGTCTCCCGGACATTGACACGCCCCCACCCGCACCTCGAAAGGGAGATCCGTTGGACGGAAACGCAACGACGATGCACCGGAACGTCGCGCTCTTGTCTGTGGCCAGCACGATCGCCCCGCGCGTCACGACCTCCGAAGAGATCGACCTCCGGCTCGCTCCCGCCCTCAAGCGCCTCCGCCTCCCGCAGGGACTCCTCCAGCGGGTAGCCGGGGTGCACGAGCGCCGCAACTGGAACGACGGCCAGCGTTTCGACGACGAGGCCATCTCGGCCGGCAAGCGCGCCCTCGCCGCCGCCGGCGTCCAGCCGGGCCAGGTCGGCCTCCTGATCAACACTTCGGTGACCCGCAAGCACCTCGAGCCCTCGGTGGCCGTCCGGATCCACCATGGACTCGGCCTACCGTCATCCGCTATCAACTTCGACATCGCCAACGCCTGCCTGGGGTTCGTCAACGGCATGACCCTCGCGGCTGGCCTCATCGACTCGGGCCAGATCAAGTACGCCGTGGTGATCGACGGGGAGGACGCCGACGACATCCAGCACAACACGATCGAGCGGCTCGTCAACTCCGACCTAGCCCGCAGCGACTTCATGAGCGAGTTCGCGAGCCTCACTCTCGGCTCCGGGGCGGCCGCGGCCGTGCTGGGGCCTGCCGACGCCCACCCGGAGGGCCACAGAATGCTCGGCGGCGTCACCCGCGCCGCGACCGAGTTCAACGACCTCTGCGTCGGCAGCGTCGATGGCATGTTCACCAACGCCAAGGCGCTGCTCAAGGGCGGGCTCGACCTCGTCGTCTCCGCCTGGAAGGAGGCGCAGCGCGACTGGGACTGGAAGGACATGGACCGCTACATCATCCACCAGGTCTCCGACGTGCACACCGACTCGATCGTGAAGGCCACCGGCCTCGACCGGTCGCGGGTCCCGCTCACCTACCCGAAGTTCGGCAACGTGGGTCCCGCGTCGATCCCCATCACGCTGGCCGGGGAGTCGTCCACGCTCACCAAGGGCGACCGGGTGCTGCTCATGGGCGTCGGCTCCGGGCTCAACACGGCCATGCTGGAACTCGCCTGGTGACGGTGCGGACGACCGCCTCCCTCCCTCCCCGTGGCCTGCCCGGCCTCGACCCGCGCTTCTCCCGGCTGCTGCAGGTGCCCTCCTCCGACGGCTCCGGGCAGGCGCACACCTGGCACCACCTCGACAATCTCGAGGCTCTCGAGGCCCAGGGCGTCGAACCAGTCGGCACGATCCTCTGTGTACACGGCAACCCCACCTGGTCCTACCTGTGGCGCTCCCTGCTCTCCCGGGCAGCGGATGATGCGGCAGCAGGCAGACCGGCCTGGCGGGTCATCGCGGTCGACCAGCTCGAGATGGGGTTCTCCGAGCGCACCGGCACCGCCCGAACGCTTGCCACCCGTGTCGCCGACCTCGGCGACTTCACCCGCGCTCTCGGGTTGGCCGGCTCCGTCATCACCCTGGGCCACGATTGGGGCGGAGTCGTCTCGCTCGGCTGGGCCGTCGACCACCCGGACGACCTCGCCGGCATCGCGCTGCTCAACACCGCGATCCATCAGGACCCGACCGAGAGAATCCCGGCGCCCCTCCGCCTCGCCCTCAGGCGCCAGGTGCTCGAGCGGGCCACCGTGCAGACCCCGGCGTTCCTCGAGATCACCCTGTCGCTCGCCCACCCGCCGCTCGACCCCGCCACGAAGGACGCCTACCGCGCCCCCTACCTCGGAGCGCACCGCCGCGGCGGCATCGGGGGCTTCGTCGCCGACATCCCCGTCGATGCCTCCCACGAGAGCCACACCGAGCTCGAGCGCATCGCCGCCGCGTTGCGCACGACCAGCGTTCCCACCCTGATGCTCTGGGGTCCGCGCGACCCGATCTTCGGCGACCGCTACCTCGACGACCTTCTCGAGCGGATGCCGCACGCCGACGTCCATCGCTTCGAGGGAGCCGGCCACCTCATCGCCGAGGACGTGGACTACGCCGCCGCGGTCCTCGGCTGGCTCGCGGCCGCCCCGGGCGCGCCGACTGGTCCGCCCGCCGATCCGGACATTTTCGCCGACTACCAGCCCCTCTGGCACTACCTCGAGGAGTTCCACAACAGCCCCCTGCCGGCGATCGTCGAGATGGCCCCGCCGGGTTCGAGCGAACCACGCACGGTCAGCTGGAGCCTGCTCGCCCGCCGGGTGGACGAGATCGCCGCTGGCCTGCGGGTCATCGGGGTGCGCCACGGCGACCGCGTCTCGCTGCTGGTGCCCCCGGGCGCCGACCTCACCGCCCTGCTCTACGCCTGTGTGCGCATCGGCGCTGTCGTGGTCGTCGCCGACGCCGGCCTGGGCCTGCGCGGGCTCACCCGCGCCGTCCGCGGCGCCCGACCCGACGTCATCATCGGGCAGCCGAAGGGGCTCGCCGCCGCCGCCGCCCTCGGCTGGCCGGGCCGCCGCATCTCGACAGCGCGCCTGCCCGAGTCCGCCCGCCGCACCCTCGGGGTGGTGCACGCGATAGCCGACCTCGTCGACCTCGGCGCCGCCGAGCTCGCCGCCGGCTCCGCGCTGCCCGTGCCGCCACGCCCCGGCGACACGGCCGCGGTGCTGTTCACCTCCGGGTCGACCGGGCCGGCGAAGGGCGTCGTCTACACGCACGCGCAGCTGTCCGCGATCCGCTTCGCTCTCGCCGGGCAGTACGGCGTGGGTCCTGGAACCGGCCTCGTCGCGGGCTTCGCCCCGTTCGCGCTCCTCGGACCCGCGCTGGGCACCCGGTCGGCGACCCCCGACATGGACGTCACCCAGCCCGCGACGCTCACCGCGACCGCCGTGGCCGACGCGGTCGCGGCCGTCGACGGCACCGTGGTCTTCCTGTCACCGGCGGCGATCGCGAACGTGGTCGCGACATCATCCGCTCTCTCTGTCTCGGATCGGGCAGCCCTTTTCGGCGTGCGTACCTTCCTGTCGGCAGGCGCGCCCGTGTCGGAGCGGCTGCTGAGCGCCGCGAGCGAGCTGATGCCCGGCGCGACCGCGCACACCCCCTACGGCATGACCGAGGGGCTGCTCATGACGGACATCACTCTCGACGGCATCCGGGCCGCCGCGATGGACGCCGCCGCGTCATCTGACGCCCGCGGCGGCGTCTGCGTCGGGCTGCCGACCGCGACGACGACCGTGCGCATCAGCGCGCTCGACGCCGACGGGGTGGCGAGCGGCGAGCCGCTGGCGACTGCGCACGTGACGGGGGAGATCGTCGTCTCAGCGCCGCACGTCAAGGACCACTACGACCGGCTGTGGATCACCGACAGCGCGTCACGGGCTGGCACCGGGGCGGGCCGCTGGCACCGCACGGGAGATGTCGGGCACCTCGACGCCGCCGGGCGGCTCTGGGTCGAGGGCCGGCTGCCGCACATCATCTCCTCGCCGCACGGGATCATCACCCCGGTCGGGCCGGAGCAGCGCATCGAGTCGGTGGACTCCGTCGCGCGCGCCGCCGTGGTGGGGGTAGGGCCTGCCGGCATCCAGCAGGTCGTCGCGATCGTCGAGACCGTTCCTCCGGCCAAACGGGTGTCCGTGGCCGATCCGGCGCTGGCCGCCCGGCTGCGCTCCGCCGCGGCCATGCCCATCGCGGGTGTGCTCGTGGTGCCGCGCCTGCCCACCGACATCCGCCACAATTCGAAGATCGACCGCACCGCCCTGGCCGCCTGGGCGACCGGCGTGCTCGCCGGCGGGCGGATGACCCGACCGTGAGGGTTCTCGTCACCGGGGCGAGCGGGCTGCTCGGTGGGGCGACCGCAGCGGCCATCGTGGCTGCGGGCAATGAGACGGTCACCTTCCAGCGGCGGCCCTCCGGGGTGGTGGGGGTGAGCGATTTGCTCGGCTCGGTCACCGATCCGGCGGACGTCGCCCGCGCCGTGCGTGGGGCGGACGCCGTAGTGCACCTCGCCGCCAAGGTCTCCCTGGCCGGCGACCCGGCCGAGTTCGAGGCCGTCAACGTGGGCGGCACTCGCGCCCTGCTCGACGCGGCCCGGGCCGCCGGGGTCGGTCGTTTCGTGTTCGTCTCCTCCCCGTCGGTCGCCCACACCGGGGGGTCCATCGCCGGCGACGACGCCCTGCCCGCCGATCCATTCCGCACCCGCGGCGACTACGCCCGTTCCAAGGCCATTGCCGAACGCCTCGCCCTCGCAGCGGATGTCGCGGGGTTCGCGGTCGTCGTCGTGCGCCCGCACCTCGTCTGGGGGCCCGGTGACACCCAGCTCGTGGGACGGATCGTGGAACGCGCGCGCGCCGGCCGGCTGCCGCTGCTCGGCCACGGCGCAGCCCTCATCGACACGACCTACGTGGACAACGCCGCGAGCGCGATCGCCGCGGCCCTCGAGCGTGCCGTCGAGGTGCACGGGAACTCGTATGTGGTGACCAACGGAGAGCCGCGCCCGGTCGCCGACATCCTCGCCGGCATCTGCCTCGCCTCCGGCGTCGCCCCGCCGGCGTGGCGGGTGCCGGCCGGCCTCGCCCGCGCGGCCGGCGGTCTCATCGAGGCGGTCTGGCGGGTGCGCCCCGGGCGGGACGAGCCGCCGATGACCCGGTTCCTGGCCGAGCAGCTCTCCACCTCGCACTGGTTCGACCAGCGCCGCACCCGGGCCGACCTCCGCTGGAGCCCCGCTGTCAGCATCGACGAGGGCCTGAGGCGCCTCGCCGAGAGCGCCGGCTAGCGGTCATTTTCATCTTTCAGGAGTTCAGGGTCGGGGATCCCGACATCCGCTGGATCTCGGAGGAAAAACCCCGGAATCCCGGGGTTCACGTTCGGCGCGGCCCGCCGAACTCCTGAATGATGCAGTTCCCGCTCTCAACGTGACAGATCCTGCCATTCTCGGGAGCGTCGAGGGAGGGGGTCGACGATGACAGCGGATGCAGCGGTGACGAGTCAGCGGGGATCCGCTGCGCTCTGGGGGTCCGGCCTCCTGTGGCTGAGCCGCGGGGTGATCATGGCATTCCTCCTCGTCATTCCCGTCATCCTCATCGTCACGGAGCTCCAGGACAGCAAGATCGGCACCGTCGTCATCCTCTACGCGCTCTGGATGATCGCGGCCTTCGTCGGTGCCGCGACACTGGTCGTCGCCGTGATCGGGCTGGCGTTGACGGCGCGGTCAGCAGGAGGTGACCCGGCTCGACACCTGCACGCTCGCCATTGCGGGGGTGCTGACGCTGATCGGTGTCGGGGGAATCGGGTACCTCCTCTCGACTCCCTGAGGCGCGGGCAGCCGACCGCGGCTACTGCTCCCGGGTCAGTGTTCCGATCTGGGTGCCGGAGGCGTTGAGGAGAGTGAGCGAGGGGCCGTCGACCGTCGCGGTCGCGACCTGGCCGAGCCACGCGTCGACACCGTCACAGGCGGTCGTCGTCGTGGCGAGATCGGTGAACTGCACTACCTCGTCGTCGACGGACCAGGCCCCGATCATCGTGTTGCAGCCGTCGAAGCCAGAGAGGCTCCCGCTCTTCGCGAGGCTCAGGAACGGTCCGCCGCTCGACTGCACCCACGACCCGACGTAGGCGGCCGGGGTTCCGCCCGGTGCCGTCGCGCAGCCCGCAGCGCCGCCCACTACGCAGACGACGATGATGGCGAGCGCGGCGGCGCGCTGGGCGAACGGTTTCACGCGCCCATTGTGCCGTCGGCACCCCCCGAACGCGGGGACCACAGCGGGAGTGTCGCCCCTGCTACTCCCGCACGTGCCTGACGATGAGCTCGATCTGCGCCGGGACCGTCTCGTCCTGCAGTGACGTGGTGTCGCCGAGCGGCCGGCCGTCGACGATGTCGCCGAGCAGCCGCCGCATGATCTTGCCCGAGCGGGTCTTCGGCAGGTCGGGCACCACGAAGATGTCCCGAGGCTTGGCGACCGCCCCGATCTCCCGGGTGATGTGCGCCCGCAGCAGCGGCGCGAGCTCGTCCCGCATCCGCTGCCACGAATCGGGGTCATCGGAGGATGGCGCCGCCGACGGGATCACGAACGCCGCGATGGCATCGCCCGTCACCGAGTCCGCGACCCCGACGACCCCTGCCTCTCCGACCAGCGGATGTGACACGAGCGAAGATTCGATCTCGATGGTCGACAGCCGGTGCCCGGCCACATTGATCACGTCGTCGACGCGGCCGAGCAGCCAGATGTCGCCGTCGGCGTCGTACTTCGCGCCGTCGCCCGAGAAGAAGTAGCCCTGCGCGGCGAACCGCGCCCAGTACGAGTCGAGGTAGCGCTGCGGGTTGCCCCACACAGAACGTGCCATCCCCGGCCAGGTGCCCTCGATCACGAGGTAGCCGCCCGAACCGAACGGCACCTCGACGCCATCGTCGTCGACGACCTTCGTGGTCAGTCCCGGGATCGCCCGAAGCGCCGATCCCGGCTTGAGCGTCGACACCCCTGGCAGCGGCGCCATCACGGCGGCACCCGTCTCCGACTGCCACCACGTGTCGACGATTGGCGCCGTGCCCGCGCCGATGTTCTCCCGGAACCACACCCATGCCTCCGGGTTGATGGCCTCGCCGACCGATCCCAGCAAGCGGATGCTGGACAGGTCATACTCGGCCGGGAGTCCATCGCGGAACCACGTCATGAACGTGCGGATCAGCGTCGGTGCTGTGTAGTAGGTCGTCACGCCG
This sequence comes from Microbacteriaceae bacterium, assembly GCA_014378715.1. Lineage (GTDB taxonomy): Bacteria > Actinomycetota > Actinomycetes > Actinomycetales > Microbacteriaceae > Marisediminicola. The sequence goes on along the minus strand of JACMNE010000015.1, from coordinate 3,168 downwards.
TAGCGCTCGATGATCTCGAGGTGGCGGGCGGTGTGCGGGGTGTTCGGCGTGCCCTCATAGATGACCGAGGTGGTGCCGTTGGAGAGCGGCCCGTAGTGCACGTAGGTGTGCGCGGTGACCCAGGCGAGGTCCGCCGTGCACCAGTGCACGTCGGTCTCCTTCGCGTCGAAGATCGCCCAGTGGCTCCACGAGGCGTGGGTGAGGTAGCCGCCGCTCGTGTGCACGAGGCCCTTCGGCTTGCCGGTTGTACCGGAGGTGTAAATGATGAACAGCGGCGTCTCGGCGTCGAAATATTCGGCCACGTGGGTGTCGGCCGCGGTGTCGACGGTGTCGTGCCACCAGACATCGCGTCCGTCCGTCCAGGGGATGTCTGGGGTGCCGGTTCGCCGCACCACGAGGACGTGCTCGATCGAGTCGACACCGGCGACCGCCTCATCCGCTGCCGTCTTCACCGCAACGGCGACCCCGCGGCGGAACTGGCCGTCGGTCGTGACGAGCAGCTTCGCCCCGGTGTCCTCGATTCGGAAGCGCAGCGCCTCGGCCGAGAAGCCCCCGAAGACAAGGGAGTGGATCGCTCCGAGCCGGGCGATCGCGAGGGTGATGATGATGGTCTCAGGGATCACCGGCAGGTACAGCACCACGCGGTCGCCCTGCACGATGCCGAGCGCGGTGAGGGCGTTCGCGGCGCGGGCGACCTCCACCTCGAGCTGCGCGTAGGTGATCGTACGCCGGTCACCCGGCTCGCCCTCGAAGTGGAACGCGACCTTCTCACCGCGTCCCGCCGCGACGTGGCGGTCGACGCAGTTGACGGCGACGTTCAGCCTGCCGCCGGCGAACCACTCGGCGCGCGGCACCCGCAGCTCGTCGCCGACCAGCGGCGGCTCCCAGGTGTGGTCGGTGTGCCAGGGTTCAGCCCAGTCGAGCCGCGCCGCCTGCTCGGCCCAGAACGCCACCGGGTCGGCGGCCGCGCGGTCCCACCAGCTGGCGTCGACGTTCGACTGCGCGGCGAACTCGGGGCTCGCCGGGAAGCGCCGGTGCTCGGTGGAGAGATTGCGGATCGTGGCGTCGGCCTGGTCGGTGCCTGGCATGTCTGTTCCCCCGGGGCCTCTCAGCCCTGAATTCGTGAGTGCTCCCCGAGCCGATGCCACGTGCGGTTGTGGTAGACGAGGGGTTCCGCTTCTGCGCGGTCGCCATTGACCTGTTCGGTGACGCTGGACTGCAGGGCGTGCACGGCGATGATCGTCGACGTGCCGGCATCCATGCGGCTGATGATGCGGCCGCGGATCCAGACCGATGCCCCGTGGAACACCGGTTCGCCCGTGACCAGTCTCGACCACTGCGAGGTGTCGGCGAACCGGTCGATGCCGCTCGTCGCCCCCAGTTTGGCCAGTTCGAGCTGTCCGGCCTCGAGCAGGTGCACCACCACCGTGTCCGACGCGCGGATCGTCGCCGAGCTCGACGACTGCGCCGAGACCGAGAAGACCAGCAGCGGGGGCTCCGCACTGACCGAGAAAACGGATGTCGCGGTGAGCGCTACCGGACCCGTGCCGTCATCTGCGGTGACCAGCGACACCCCAGCCGCGTGATTGCGGAACGCGGCCTTGAACTCGTTCGACGAAAGCGAGTCGGCGAAGACCGACTCGGTGTCCGGCCCGATTCCGGGGATGCGCTCGGGATTCTGCATGGTCATCACCCCACGATGGCCCTGCCGCGACCGATATCCCAATCCTGTTACCCCCCGTGACAACTGGGGTACAGGTGGGGTACTCCCGGGTAACCTGGGAGTACCGACTGGAGAGGCCACCATGCTTGAACCACTATTCGCCTTCATCACGAATGGATTCTTCGGCGTGGTGATCTCCGTTGTGGTGTTGATTGTGGCGTTCTTCCTGCTGCGGGGCATCAAGGTGGCCAAGCCCGACGAGGCGATCATCGTCACATCGAGGCAGAAGACGCAGAAGCCGGGCGACGCGCAGACCGAGAACGCCGGGCAGAAGGTCGTCTTCGGTTCCCGCGTCTTCGTCAAGCCGGTCGTCGAGGCCTACTTCAAGCTCAGCCTGCGGAGCCGCCAGCTGAACGTGCAGGCGACCGCACAGACCCGTGACGCGATCACCATCAAGGTCAACGCCGTCGCGGTCGTCAAGGTGGGCGGGTCGGAGTCGATGGTGCGCGCCGCCGCCCAGCGGTTCCTCAACCAGCAGGACCAGATCGAGACCTCCACCGAGGAGGTGCTGAGCGGATCCGTTCGCAGCATCGTCGGGCAGCTCACGGTCACCGAGATCATCACGAACCGCACGGCGCTGCAGAACCAGGTGCTCGAAGCCGTGCGGGAGGCCCTCGACGTGCAGGGCCTCGAGATCGACACGCTTCAGATCAAGGAGATCGACGACGACCACGGCTACATCCGCGACCTCGGTCGTGGGGAGGCCGCCCGCGTGAAACAGGTCGCCGAGATCGCCGAGTCCGTCTCCCGCCAGGCCTCCGAGGAGGCGCGGATCGCGGCCGACCAGGCCGTCGCGGAGCAGCAGCGCAAGCTCGACCTGCGCAACGCCGAGATCCAGAAGGAGACCGACAAGGCCCGCGCCGAGGCCAACGCGGCCCGCCCGCTCGCCGAGGCGATCACCCAGCAGGAGGTCATCTCCCAGCAAGAGGTCACCGCCGGCAAGCGCGTCGGTCTGCGCAAGCAGGAGCTCGATGCCGAGGTGCGCGCCGTCGCCGACGCCGAGGCCTACGCCGTCGAGAAGCGCGCGGAGGCCGCGGCCTCGGCGAGCGTCGCCGCCGCCAACGCCGACCGCGACCGCCGACGCTCGGCGGCCGAGGCCGTCGAGGCCGAGGGTCTCGCAGAGAAGAACCGCCGCATCGCGGCGGCCCAGGCCCTCCAGGCGGAGGGCGAGGCCGAGGCCAACTCGATCCGAGTGAAAGGTGCGGCTGAGGCCGAGTCCACCCGCGCCCGCGCCGAGGCGCTCGACGAGCGCGCCGAGGACCTGTTGCGCCAGCTGATCATCGACCAGCTGCCGGCGATCGTGCGTGCCGCGTCCGAGCCGCTCGCCGCGATCGCCAACATGACGATCATCTCCTCCGATGGCAAGGGCACTGAGCAGGTCGGCCAGTCCGTGGCCAGCCAGCTCGCGACCTCCACGCAGATCATCAAGGACCTCGTGGGCATCG